>DATEIS010000222.1:0-14279 GCA_035278765.1 Pyrinomonadaceae bacterium
TTAAGAATTTCGCGGCGTTTTTTTAGCAATTCAGCATGCTGATCGCAGGAGCCTAGGACAGCGGCGATGCAGCGCTGTTCTTCGATCGAAGGCAAGGCTACTTTGATGGCGGCAAATTCCTTCCAGCGTAGGCTTCCGCGCCGATCAACGGATGCGCTCGTGTTAACCTTGAAAAGGCGTCGATAAAGTTCCGTCTTTAACAGCTTATAGAAAAAAGCATCATCCACTTGCTCGTTTATCTCGAAGACGGTGTACATGGGGCTGATAAGAGCCTTATCGTACCTGTTTTGATAGCCAATGGAGCCCTCCTCAATATGGTTGGTCGCATAGGCAAACTGTCCGCGCCGCACAACCTTGTAAGTCGAAGTATCTTTACTGAAAACTTGCTTTCCAAAATAGACTAGTGAATCAACTAAGCCTCGATGCTTGGTGCACGATAGAACGGTTAGAGCTTCCCCGCTTGTGTTCTTTTCTGAAACTTCGCGTGCAATGTCACCAATATGAAGATAATTCCAGTCGTTTGGCACGTAGCCAAATTTCGTTCTTTGCGAAGCTCGGTCTCTAACAAATTCTGGAAAACGTCGCGCGCCTGTGAGGAGTTGTTGCGCTAGACCGCGATTGAATTGCGTCTCTGCCGCGATGAGATTCGTCTGGTACCCAATGGCCCTGTCCCACAGTGAAAGAGCTGCTGCTATTCTTTTCTGCTCGTAGAGAGGAGGCACTTCAATGTCAAAATCGCTTAGAAGATCCGTCGCGAGTCGGCCCGTTCCATGGCCTGCTCGGTCAACAAGACAAAGCAAACTACTTTTGTTCCTGGACAGATAATATGCAAGATAGTCTGCTCTGATTTTCTCATTTGGAATTAATGCTTTGATATCTTGATTGAAGGCTACAGTGCGGCATGTCACTCCTACCGGGACATCTTTTGTTAACGTCATTCCACGCACCAAAATCATAACCGCTCCAGCCGACACTTGACGCGTACCATTGCGAGCCCCTTCTTCTGTTACCTTTTCAATTGAATCGGTTAAATGAAAGTGTTTAAGATCCTTCGCACTTAACCAGGGGATATCTCCATTCCAGTATCTTGGCTCCTGACGATTGGGCGTGCCGCCTGAAGCAAACTTAACAAGCTGACTTAGCTTATAAGTTTCCCACGTCGTTTTTGCATTAACATTCACAAACCTAACTCCTTCAAGTGAACGCTGATTTGTGCTTTGACTTTGGCGAGTTCATTCTCTAACTCTTCAATTTCCCTCTGCACGGCCCGAATGTCTATAGTCTCTTCATTCTCAAATGTGTCCACATATCGGGGAATGTTTAAGTTGAAGTCGTTCTCGTTTTTAATCTCTTCGAATGTCGCGACATATGCATACCTTTCGACGGTTTTAAAACTTTTGTAAGTTCGGACGATCTTTTCAACATCCTCCACACGCAATTTGTTCTGATTCTTGCCCTGCTCATAATCGCGGCTTGCGTCAATGAACAACACGTTCGTGGTGTTCTTGCCGCGGTTGAAAAGCAGGATCGCGGCGGGTATGCCTGTTCCAAAAAACAGGTTTGCGGGAAGCCCGATCACCGACTCGAGAAGGTTTTCTTCAACCAACCGCCTGCGAATTTTCCCTTCTGCACCTGCCCTGAACAATACACCATGAGGCACAACCACTCCGACTTTACCAGAGCCTTCCATGGCTGCCTCGATCATATGCGTGATGAAAGCGTAGTCTCCCTTGCTTTTCGGCGGTACACCGCGATGAAATCGATTGAACTTATCGGCTGATGCTGTCTCGGCTCCCCACTTATTCAACGAGAATGGGGGGTTCGCCACAACCAGATCGAACTTCATCAGTGAATCGTGCTCAATCAGCTTTGGATTAGTCACTGTATTGCCCCATTCGATACGCGCGGCATCCTTACCATGCAGAAACATATTCATTCGGCAGAGCGCCCAGGTGCTCCCGTTGGACTCTTGTCCGTACAACGCATAATTTTTGTCTCCGATTTCATCCGCAACGCGAATCAGTAGGGAGCCGGAGCCACAGGCGGGATCACAGATGCGTGCGCCGCTCTTCGGCTCGAGGAGTTTCGCCATTAGTACAGCGACTTCTCGGGGCGTGTAAAACTCGCCACCCTTCTTGCCGGCATCGCTTGCAAAATGTGCAATCAGATATTCGTAAGTGTTACCGATGACATCTTGGTTCCCGATTCGTGACGGCCGTAGGTCTAGTTTAGGATCAGCGAAGTCTTCGATGAGGTGCTTCAGACGCTTATTACGTTCCTTGGTTTCACCAAGATTAGCCTCGGAATTGAAGTCGATACTTCGGAACACGCCTTCAAGTTTTGCTTTGTTCGCTTCCTCAATTTCCTCCAAAGCGATATTGATGATCTCGCCTATGTTTGACTCGTTCCGTTTCGAATAAATAGTATCGAAGTCGGAACTTGGCGGCATAAAGAAACGCTCGCGTTTCATTCGGCGTTCGATTCGCTCCGTATCTCCGCCGAACTCTTGCGTATATTGCTCAAGGCGATCCTTCCAGACGTCGCTCAGATACTTTAGAAATAAGAAAACCAGAATGTAATTCTTGTACTCAGACGGATCGACGACACCTCTAAACGTGTCGCAAGCTTTCCAAGCTACTCTATTAATCTCATTCTGATTAATTGTGATGTCACTCATCAGACTTTGAACCTTTCATATCTGGGTCAATTAGGCTCAGCAGCGTTTGCTCAGTCAATCGATAACTCCTTTCTGCGATCGTGTTCATAAGGTGCCGTTGCTTCTCGTTTAGTGAATGAAGTGATGCGATCGTTCTCTGCGTTCCTATACCCGGCAAAATGATTGGCAGGTAAGAAATTGCTTCTTTTGAAACAATCTTTACATTTGTGCCCACAGATTGCTCCTGTAAGTATCTTTGTGCGGAGTCTTGGTTCAATGCCCACGACAAGTAAGAGGGATCGACTAGGTGATTTGCGCGAATGATAAAAAACTGCGACCCCACTGTTGCCTTGGTAGAGTCGTCGGTAATTGCCACTGCGAGCCTGCGTTCCCCACGGCCTACCAAAATCACATCACCCTTTCGCAGCACTTGCTCAGGTTTAAGATCATCAATGTTGACGTTGATCAACTTTTCAACTGAACTCAAGCCGATTCTACTCACATCCTTTATTTGAATGAGCTTGTACGTGCCACCTTTTACAGGCTTAATTTGATCACGGAAGTGGTAGCCTATCTGTATCGTGGCGATGTCTTTGAGAAGAGGCATGAGCATGTGCGTTGAGTTGACTTTGGAACAGTCAACTCAACGCGTTTGTCAGGCTGGTCAATAGCGCGCAGCCGTTGTGGAAACGAGCAAGTTGCCAATCCTGGTTAGAACAACACCTTCAGGGGGGTTGGGCTCATACGATGCGGTGTCGCTCCGAAGATTTCCAGTACCGTCCTTCCAGATAATTTTCAGGCCGTCACCGCATCGATTGTTGAGTATAAAGTTCGACCGTCCAGCAAATGCTTCCCAATCAGGAGCGCGATCTTCCTCACGCATTACTGATTTATCAGCGCTACGACCGGTATGAACTCGGACCTGTCGCCCTGGATCCAAGGATTGAGTTCCCCCCGGCATCCAGTAAGTCTCGGTCTGTCCCGTTTCCTCGCAGCGACTGCCGTACTCTGTGTGTGACAGCTTCATTGAGGAAAAAAGCACTGACTCGGTGCCGATGTTTTTGATGTCGACCCATTCGCCGAGCAATTGTTCAGCCTTCGGGACGCCACCACTAGTTTTATCTTTTCCAATGGGGTTGGGTTTTGCGCGAATGATTTGAAGTTGGTTACTCACGGAATAATCCTCAGTGTTATTCCGCTCCGTGAAAAAGCGAGCGTACGATTTCACTTTTAATAGGATCAGCCGTGAGCTAGAATGCTGTTACCACAACAGGTTAAGCTTCGGCTGAGACCTACTCGAAGCGCCCGATCTTCAAATTGAGGATCGGGTTCTTCAGTTTCAAGTGCCGCGCAGTATGTTGCCCACCGCAGATTTTGTCAATAGTTTTTCGGTATACGGAGTAAATTTTCGCTGGTGGCTTTGATACTGGCGGGCGCTGTATTCGGGAAGGGCTCTAAAAACTGTGCTACACTGTGCAACTCCCCAACAGCGAAGCGGGCCGACTTGTGGTGCAACACAAAGCCGACCCTAAGACCTCAACCTTCCGAAGAAAGGATGAAGCCTATGGCTAATCATAGTAGCGCAGGCGTGCGCGAAACACCTCACTCAAACCGAATATCAAGAACCAACACCATCGTCAATGCTCTCAAACGAAGAGCGCAGGCTGTTTTGAACGACAAAACGATCGATCCGCAGAGTCGTGCGATCATTCGTTACGCTTTGGAGATCAACGATCCGTGGCTGGCCCGACTCGTGCGCCGCGCTGAGGCCGGCGAGGCGATGTTTGACACGATCGAAGTCGGTGGGACTGCTGAAGCAGACAATGGTGATTCAGACGACGGAAAGATCGCAGCGTTAACGGAGATCATCTGTCGCGCTGGTGACGAACCCGACATCAAATCCGCCGCTCTGTTCGTGCTCATGGCGACAATTGAAAAATCTGCGCACCCGAAAGCGCTCGCTAGTGTGGCGAAATACGGTGCGTTCATTCGATGCGCAGAGATGAATCCGTACAACCTGGTTGACGCGCAGGTCGAAATCATTGAGCGCGAGTTGTTTGCGGATAACTCAGATCTGTCTTGACCTATGTTTTCGTAGCCGGTTCCCACCGCCGGCTGCCTTGACCGAACCTACCAAAAACGAACCGGCCCCCGGAATGACGCAATTCAAATGCGGCGACCTCAGACCGCAATGTTGCGGGGATCCTCACATGGACGTCCTTATTCGCATTAAGCGGGCAGTATTGGCGGGTCGATATGTTTTTAGCGAGAAAGCCCGTATTGAAATGGAATCCGACGACCTGACAGAAGTCGACATTGTCGAATCGATTCTGAACGCAGATGCTATACACAAAAAGTTCGGTCAACAAGTTCGTCACGAAAGAGAAGACGCGAATACCTCTACATAATTCAAAGTACGAACTTGGACGGTCTGGTAATATACACAAAGGGAAAGCTCATAGAAGTGGCAGGAGTCGAAACGCACTATTACCTCGTTTCGTCGAAGGAAGCTATGTAGAAGATATGGCCAGAATCAAGTTAACTGTTTGCCCAAATTGCTACGGCAAAAATCTCAAGAAGGTCCGGAGAACTGTGAGCGGAACGCGCCAGGGAAAGAGTTATTCTGTTCCGGGTGTGGAACTCTATGAGTGCCCCGATTGTGGTGAACGAATCTATGATCCTGCAGCAATGCGACAGATAGAGCAGCGCTCGCGAGCAGGCATTGGAAACAGGTCTCAGAAGAGGATTGCCTAACTGCCAAAAGCAACCCAATCGGAGTGGGATACCTCGCCTGTAACTGACGGCGAGTTGTTGTCGGCGCCGAGGTTGGTGAACTGAACCTATCACAAATTGTGATCGGTTCCCAAAAGCATCGCGCTCGTGAGCAAGGGCCATGCAAAGTTTGAGAAGTGCGGGAATCTCGATCACAAATTGTGATCTTGAACACAGTTATACCTGCTCAGTATTGAATTGAACCGGTCACAGTTTGTGATCGGTTCCGCGTTTAAGGTCACAAATTGTGACATTGAACAAAACCTCACGAACCCAGGCAATCGGGGGGCGTCTACGACGTACACCGGTAGCAATGAAAGCGTAGTCACACAAAAAAAGAAACCTTCTGCAACCCTGCTGAACTCGCAGCGCCGTAACCTCAATATCCTTAGAATTGATAAAGGAGTAATCATATGACGCAGACGAAGAAAGCTAAGGAAAAGACAATGCGTGCGATCGCGCTGGATCGCTTTGGCGGACCCGAGACACTAAAGGTGCAAAATGTGCCGGCCCCTGAACCAGGTGCCGACGAGATACTGATTCACGTCGAATGCGCTGGTGTCGGCGCGTGGGATCCGTTCGAACGCGAAGGCGGGTTCGTGGAAGTGCTGGGCACTAAACCAAAGTTTCCTTATGTGTTGGGAACCGACGGAGCAGGCACAGTCGCTGCTGTCGGCAAGAACGTGAAAGAGCTTAAGGAAGGCGACCGCGTGTACGCCGCGGAATTGGGGAACCCGAAAGGTGGTTTCTATGCCGAGTATGCGGTCGTCAAGGCAGAGAATGCCTCGCTCATCCCCGGCGATCTCGAGATGGACCAGGCAGCCGTGTTGGCAAGTGACGGCTTCACTGCACTGCAGGGTCTGGAGGATGTACTCGATCTGCAACCAGATGAGTCGGTAATGATCTTCGGCGCCAGCGGTGGCATCGGACACCTCGCGGTCCAACTCGCAAAGCGATTGGGAGCGCGCGTGTTTGCAGTCGCTTCAGGCGAAGACGGAGTGGAGTTTGTCAAACGACTCGGCGCGGATGCAGCAGTCGATGGTCATAGTGACAAAGTGTTGGATATGGCCCGCGAATTTGCACCCGATGGGATCGACACCGCGCTCGTTACCGCGGGTGGTGAAGCGACTGATCGAGCGCTTTCCGCGATCCGACCTGATGGCCGGGTTGCTCATCCAAACGGCGTCATGCCGGTACCGAAGGCGCCCGATCAAGTAAGCATCGAGGCATACGATGGCGAAGGTGGCCGCGAGGCAATCGAAAGATTGAATGAACTGATCGAGGCGGGCCCATTCGAAGTGCACGTCGATCGCATTTTTCCACTCGAGCAGGCGGCTGAGGCACAAGCGGCGCTCGAAGAACACCACCTCGGAAAAATTGCACTGCGGATAACTTAATTACGGTTACTGGTAGGCGCGTGTGTGTTGGTCCATCGACTTTTCATGCGCGCCTGCCATTTGCTTCGCGGTAAATCCAGCGCCTCAAACTGCTCGCTCGCATCTCTTAACGACTCGCCGCCAGCCTTCAGCGTCTTGAGATAAAGCAGCGACGCCATGATCGCGGTTAATGGCGTAACTAATACATTCAACAACTGTGCAAAAACAGAGCCGCCCGACATCGAGAAGTTGAAGCCAAACTCTTTTGGAGAGTAGTCGGGGTTAAGCTGCAGCGTTAGATCTGTCGTAATCGCTGCCTTCCCGATCGCAATCGGGAGGGCAAACTGGATCACCGTTATGACCAGCACAGTTCCCAACGCTCTCCGACTCAACATCCGACTGCGTTGCAGCGTGGCGCGTACTCCGTGCTGTTCCATGATCACTACCGGTCCATAAAGGCCATAAACACTCGCAGCGATCAATCCGGGTATCACTAACAGTATTGAACCCAGGAGTATCAACGTCATCACGAGCAGTGACGACAAAGCAAGGATCCGCCAGCGTCGTTTCAATGCCGCCAGAAACGTTTTGATTCTGAGCGGCCGCAATGGAGCGATCATTAATTGGACCACCACCGGGACTGTCGCTGCTGAGACAAAGAAATACGCAAACAACAGCGCGACCACCATCGCGAGAAAGAACACCACGGCGACGCTCATGATCTGAGTCGACGACATTCGCTCCGGATCGATGAACACGTCTGAGAAACGGTTCAAGACGGCGATCAACGTGAACGGGGCGTAACCTAAAAGAGCTATTTTGAAAAACGTCGGAAAGTGTTCGCTGTAGAGGGCGAATGCCTGTCGCAACAGGTGAGTCGGTCCTTCCCAACTGGCTCGCAGTGCCGAGGCAAAGCCGGTCGCGCTCCGTGGTCGCTCAGCAGGGTCTTTGGCGAGTGAAGACATTACAACGCGCGCCGTCTTTCGCGGCACCTTGCGATTCTTTTCGCGCACGAGGGGAGGTGCGGCGGTTTTGTGAAGCTCGATCACTTCCTGCGGCGAACCGTTGAAAGGCGTTTCACCAGTGAGCAGACGGTAAGCAACGACGCCGAGGCTGTAGATGTCGGAGCGAGTATCAAGCTGTTCGCCACGACATTGTTCCGGCGACATATAAAAAGGAGTACCCATCACAGAACCCACTGCGGTCAGGTTCTCGCTCTGCGTTGGCAGCGATTTAATTAGTGTGGCCGAATCATCACTTGTCGGACGTATCAGCGTTTCGGTTTCAGTCGCTGGTAAGTTTGGAAAGAACGGTGTCGAAGCAGAGGTGTGATCCGTTTCGCGCAGTTTGACCAATCCGAAATCGAGCACCTTCACCGTGTAACCGCCACGGCCGTTTGGTTCGAGCCAGATGTTGTCGGGTTTCAGATCGCGGTGGATGATGCCGGCCTGATGTGCGACATCAACTGCGGAACAAACCTGTTCCAGAATATCGATGACCCAGGGGATCGGAAGCGCGCCTTCCTCGGCAACGATTTCGGCGAGCGAACAGCCATCCAGATACTCCATCACGAGATACGCGACTGGCCCATCAGCAGTTTGCGCAAGGCCGAAATCCGTAACGTCGACGACATTCGGATGTCGCAAACGTCCGGCTGCTTCCGCTTCACGGCGAAACCGCGCCACAAACTGATCGTAAGCTGATAGTTGAGGATGGATTACTTTAACCGCCACGGTCCGCTTTGTGCCGAGATGCGTGGCGCGATAGACGGAACCCATGCCGCCCTGTCCGAGGAGTTGTTCGACCTGGTACTTGTTATCCAGTACGTCCACGTAGGTGAAGCGGGCGGACTGAATTATCTCAACCGGTCCCAATACTGATTAAATAGCAACGGTTGATGCGTGGCGAAGTATTCCTTTGCTTCTTTCCCAGTGCTGATTGTTCGGACGAAGTCTAAATTCTCCCGCGTCCACGTGCTGTGAGACGAAGTAATGCGCCTGTAGTACGAGCCATATTCGCTCGTGTCATCCATGACAAGCGGACGAAGTGATCCGTCAGCTCGCCGGCACCACTGTGTGAACCTTATTTCTACCGGCCATGCGTCCGGAACCCCCGCCATATTTGTGCAAAGAAGTCTGTTATTTACCAGATGTCGTATCGCGCCGTCGCCGCTCAATCCGGCGGCTTCATACAGGCGATGCCATTGTTCATCTCGTGACGACGCCGGCGAGGAAGCACTTTCGTGTGAGCCTGCAAAGATCCGCGATCTTATTGTGCTAGCGACAATGCCTAAGAAAAACGCGAGTAGGGCTACCCCAATTCTGACTGAAATCGGTTTCATGGCGACTCCTATGAACATCCCGAAGACGCAAACACTGCGCTTCATCGGCTCGCCCACGAAACTTACCAGAGAAGCCCACTCGAGGGCCAGTCCGAATCTCTGGTCACCGCAATGCCGACTCCGCTACAATTGCGCCCCATCGGAACTGACGTCATCCAAACGCGTATCCTAATCGATGAAACGTTGCCCCCAATGTAATCGCGTCGAGACTGACGATGCGCTCGGTTTCTGTCGCGTGGATGGAGTTCCGCTCGTTAGCGAGTCGCTTCCCTTAAACACCGATGCGACCGAAATTGAGACCAGTCTCCTGCCTCATTCGACTAACGCCAACGTCGATCGCGCCACTGGACCAACCACTGTATTGCCTCCGCCACAGTCGGCCCCGAGACCTAAACGGTTTGGCGTAGTGCTGATGATTGTCGGGGTCTTGCTCGCAGCTTCGTTACTCGGTGCTTATTTCTTCAGCAAGAAACGCAACGCTCCGATTCAATCGATTGCGGTCATGCCTTTCGTAAACGCCGGCAGCAATCCTGATGTTGAGTACCTCTCAGACGGAATGACAGAGACGCTTATCAACACGCTCGCGCAACTGCCCGACCTGACAGTCAAAGCGCGCAGCTCGGTGTTTCGCTACAAAGGCAAAGAAGTAGAACCGCAAACCGTCGGCAATGAACTCAACGTACAAGCGATCGTCAACGGGCGGGTGGTGCAACGCGATGACGATCTGACTCTTTATCTTTCGCTCGTTGACACGAGAACAGGCAATCAGCTTTGGGGTGAGCAATACACTCGCAAAAGACACGATCTAGTTTCGCTGCAAACCGTTGTAGGCCGAGATATCGCCACCAAGTTGAAGACAAAATTGTCTGGATCTGACGAGCAGACAGTCGCAAAGAGTTACACGCACGATGCCGAAGCGTATCAGCTTTATCTTCAAGGTCGCTTCTTTGCAAACAAGCGGACGCCGCAATCGATTCTAAAAGCAATCGAATACTATCAGCAGGCGATTGATAAGGACCCCAGTTACGCACTCGGTTATGCGGGACTCTCCGACGGCTATAGCTTACTTGCCTACTACGGCGGCATGCCGGCGCCAACTGCTTTGCGCAAAGCGCGAGCCGCCGCTGAACGTGCGATGTCGCTCGACGACAACCTTGCCGAATCGCACAACGCGATGGGATTTGTCTTCGCGGTTGCTGACTTCGACTATCCGGCCGCTGAGCGTGAATACAAACGAGCCATCGCTCTGGATCCGAATTTCACCACCGCTCATCACAATCTCGGCGTCATGCTCACGCGCACCGGCCGTTCTGAAGAAGGTATGGCAGAAGTTCGCCGGGCGTTGGAGATCGAACCTTTCTCGATCATCGTGAACAGGCTCTACGGGGAATGTTTGATTTACCTGCGCCGTTACGACGAGGGCCTGGCACACCTCAAAAAGACATCCGAAATGGATCCAACTTTTCCCACGACGTTTTTTGCCCTTTCAGGTGCTTACCGTTTGATGGGTAAACATGCCGAGAGTGTCGAGTCGTTTGCGAAGTTCCATGAGTTGTTTGGCCGGCCGGAGACTGCGGCAGTGGTCCGTTCGAGTTTTGCTACGGGAGGTTGGCAAGGTTTTCTCCGCGAGATGACGTCAAAGCAGCGTGATGGTGTGTCGCCATATATGACGGGGATCTTTTTACTCGAGCTTGGTGAGAAGGAGAAGGCGTTCGTTCAATTCGAGAAGGCTTTTGAGATCCGCGAGTATCAACTTCGCTTTATCAAGCTTGACCCGAGCGTCGACGCGTTGCGTTCTGATCCTCGATTCAAGGAACTGACGAAGCGCATGAGACTAGATTGATGATCGATTCTGCGGCTATTACCACAATCGAAACCTGCCCCAATTGCAGTACATCGCTGCTCGGAAGCCACTGTCACGAGTGTGGGCAAAAGAAGATCGAGTCGAACGAGTATTCGCTGAAGCGATTCATCGGGCGCGCGATTAACGACTTTACCGATCTCGAATCGAATAAGGTCCTGCGCACGCTCTCGGCGATGATCGTGCGGCCGGGGCTGCTTGTGGTCGAGTATCTCGGTGGTCGCAGAGGCAGTTATCTTGGTCCTCTAAAACTTTATCTCACTTTCAGCGCGTTATATTTTCTGTTTGCATGGACGGTCCTGTCGGATGTTCGCGGTGGATCATCGGAACGAATCGCACGAAATCCGATGACCGTGAGCATGGCGCAGCGAAGAGGTCTGGATGCAAAAGCTCTTGCCGACAAGATTAAAGAGAAGACGGAGAAGTATGCGAGCGGGCTCAGGATTTTCAGCGTGCTGGTCTCGGGGACGTTTTTGGCTGCGCTCTATTTCAGAATGAGGAAGTACTACGTCGAACACCTGGTGTTTTCGTTGTACTACTATTCGTTTGATTTCTTTTGTAAAAGTTTTTTTGCTCTGCTCTTTCTGGTGTTTGCGGCCATTGGCCTCAAGCTGCCTGTCATGATCCTGAACCTCTTCTATCCGATTGCACTGATTTATCTGGTGTTCGCGTTGCGGCGCGTGTATCAGCAGAAGTGGACCATGACGGTGTTAAAGGCGGTGGTGCTCTTCGCGTGCGAGACGTTGTTGTTCTTCGCAGTCAATATCGGCGGGTTCGTGATTGCATATACGTTTGTGTAAAGGTTTTTCCGATTCATGAAACGCTTCATTCTATCCAGCGTGTTAATAATTGCTTTTGCTGCGGTTTCATTCGCTGATGTACGCTTTACTTCGGGCAAGAGCGTTTCGAACATTCCGTTCAAACTGCTCAACAATCACATTTATCTTCAGGTCAGTGTTAATAATTCCAAGCCGCTCTGGTTTCTCCTCGACACTGGAGCCGGCAATGTCATCAACCTGCGACACGCGCAAGCGCTTGGGCTAAAACTGACTTCGGCCGGGCAAACAACAGGCGTCGGAGAAGGAATGGCGGACGTCTTCATTACTGATAATGTCTCCTACAGTCTTCCCGGAGTAACAGTCACGCAACAGAAGTTTGCCGTCCTCTCGCTGGCAAATGTCGAAGAATGTTTGACTAAGGTCGATATCGATGTGGAAGGACAAATCAGACCACGTACGCCGGTTGCCACTGATAAAGAGGAACGGCCGATGGATGGCATCTTAGGCGACCAGTTTTTACGACTCTTTGTTGTCGAGATTGATTTTATAAAGAAAACAATCAATCTCCACGATCCTGAAAGTTATCGTTACAAAGGGGACGGTGAAAAGATTCCACTTGAGATCGAACCGAGTCGTATCTATATGCGGGCGCCAATTACGGGCATAACTGGCTCCGCAATCAACGGCCGGTTTTATATTGACACCGGGTCAGCAACTGCGATTACGCTCGCCAGCCCTTTTGTGGACCAGAACAAACTGCTCCCGCCGCCTGATCAAACCACCCCGTTTCCGATTTGCGGAATTGGCGGCGATTCACAAACACAGATCGGTCGAGTTAATGAGATAAGCCTGGGAAAGATAAAAGTCGAGAAGTCGATCACGATGTTCTCGCGAGCAAAGAACGGAGTGTTAGCGAGCTCCGACTTTAGCGGGCATATCGGCAACGCACTCTTACGAAATTTTAGAGTCGTGTTTGATTATTCACGAAGAGTAATGATTTTAGAGCGGGTGAAAGAGTTGCCGGTTACTAATTGATTCGAAAATATGGTCCAATCTCCATGATTTTGTTCCCGCCTTCGAACTTTAAGAATTATCGAACCTCGAAGTATCTCAAAACGTTTTGAGTGCATCATAGGTGTCGTTCGTAGATTTTGGTACCTCGCAAGAAACTCAGTTCAACCCTAAAGGAGATCTACTAATGAAAGACAAGACCGAATTGTGCACTCCAGAAAGCTCCGAGCAGAGCCGGCCATTCTTCGCGCGTTTTCTCGAAGGACAGGACAGGTCAAAGGAATCCTTACTGACGCTCAAGTATCCATCCGACCGTGACGAAATCGATCAACGAATTGAGTACATGGCGGGCAACAACGGTTCACAGCAATAAATAACCGTTTCGCGGCCCATGTTCCGACGTGGGCCGCATCCTTTTAATTACTCACGCATGCCACAAATCGTTTTACTGCTGACGCACAGCGGCGATTTCTACACGGTCGATCTTGTTTCGCAGGCACTCGTGCGCCGGGGTGTCCGTCCCGTTCGCTTCAATACAGATCTTTTTCCGTCAGCAATTAGACTTTCCAACGAACAGGTCGTTACCGAAACGGGAGAGGAGATTTCGGCGTCAGAGGTGCGAGCGGTTTGGGCACGAAAGATCTGGTTGCCGCGTATGGCCGAGGATCTTGATGAACGTTATCGCGCGATGTGCGTCGAAGAATCGATTGCTACGCTTGAAGGTTTTCTCGATGCTTTGCACGGCGCACGGTGGGTAAACGATCTTCAGCGTCAACGTGCTGCCGAGAACAAGCAGCGACAACTCCGGCTGGCCGCGCGCGCCGGATTGCGCGTGCCGCGCACTCTTGTTACGAATGATCCGGTAGCAGCGCGACAGTTCTTTGCAGAGACTGATGGGCAAACGGTCGCGAAGCTCCTGCGTCCGATCACCGTGGGCATGGATGCTGTGAAGCCGTTTGTGTACACGAACCGTGTGCGCGAAGAAGATTTGAACGGCGCGGAAACGCTTCGGCATAGCCCGATGGTGTTTCAAGAGTTGATTCCGAAAGCGTTGGAACTGCGCGTTGCGTGGGTTGGAGGTAAGAGCTTCGTGGGTGGGCTTGATATTAGTGGCACGTCACGCGGACAGACTGACTGGCGTCGCGCTGCACCGGAGGAGTGTAGCTGGCAGCAGGCGCAGTTGCCGAGCGAAGTTGTCAGTGGCCTGCGTACATTGATGTCAGAACTCGGTCTCGTATTCGGCGCTGTGGATTTGATCTGCACGCCGTCGGGCGAATACGTGTTTCTCGAAGTCAACCCCGGCGGCGAATGGGGCATGCTCGAACGCGACCTCCACCTCCCCATCTCCGACGCCATCGCCGACGCACTAGTTCCTCGGGACGAACTGTAGGGGCGGCCCTCCGTGGCCGCCCGTGGTTTTGGTCGTGTTCGCCGAATCCGAGACCGTTGCTTCTTGAACCTGTCGGTCAAACCACGGGCGGCC
>DATEIS010000223.1:0-15928 GCA_035278765.1 Pyrinomonadaceae bacterium
TTAAGTGTGGTGAACAGGCCTCGCACGTTCTCAAGCTTGCAAGTAGGCAGCCACGTGGGCCGTGGCTGGCGGGTCAATGGATTCTAACATGAATTTAAGATCTGTGGCTCACAACCTGACCGTTGGCGCTTGTTCAACAATATGTCCGTCACGCATCTGTACGATACGTTTACACATTGCCGCAGCTTCGGGATTGTGAGTGATCATGATGATGGTTTGATTGAATCGGTAATTCAACTCCTGAAACATGTTAAGGACAAGAGCTGAGTTTTCCGAATCGAGATTGCCGGTCGGTTCATCCGCCAGAACAATTGCAGGGCGCGTCACCACCGCACGCGCCAGAGCAACACGTTGCTGTTCACCACCGGACAACTCAAGTGGTTTGTGGTGCAATTTATTTTCGAGCCCGAGCAGACGAAGAACGTCGCGTCGGAGCTGCGGATCACCTCCACCGTTGCCATGAATTCGCTCCGCTAGTCGGAGATTTCCTTCAGCAGTTAGTGTTGGGAAAAGGTTGAACCTTTGAAAAACAAAGCCGATTTTCTTTCGCCGTACGGCAGTCCGTTTTGCGTCTGAAGCGGCAGTGATGTCGTCGCCATCGATCACTATGCGTCCGGAAGTTGGAGTCAGCAATCCACCCAACAAGTGCAGCATGGTGGATTTTCCGCAACCCGACGGACCCATGATCGCCACGAACTCGCCTTCCTGAACCTCGAGCGAAACGCCACGCAGAGCCGGCACGTCCACCTTGCCAATGCGGTAGACTTTCACTAAATCTTCGGCGTTTAGAATCGTTCTCATCGTTTACCGGTTTGACGTGACCTTCTTGTCCTGAGCGTCGAGATCAAGTTCCTTCAGCCCCCACTTATTCTCCAACACAAACGCCTTCGATGGATAATCTCGATTTAACTCCACGGAAGCGGTGTCCTGATAACTAATACTCAACTTATATTGATCCTGCGGTCGTGTCATCTCAATCCGGCTCGGCAGTGCAGCCGTTGCATTACTACCCAGAACCTTTTCGTTGAAATAAGAAACATCGGTAATCAGCTCGCCCTTATCGTTATACGTTTGCACACGCGCGAGCCTAACAGCGTTTACGCGATCAAACCACAGTCTTCTTTGCAGTTTAGTCTCACCGCCTGCATTAGAAAACTCCTCGAGGAGATAATAGCCACGCATGACGCGATTGCTTTTCTTCGCTTGTGGACGCGTATCAGATTCCTCGTTGAAAAACTCGCTTTGCACGTAAAGCATCGAGCTGTTGCCCGGATCGATCGGACGAATCATGAATGCATCCGTAAAGTGCTGCGGACGCAAATTCGAAAGCGCGTTGACCGTTTGCTTCTCCGTCTTTTCCTTATCGGTTTTGGCGGTCGTACCGTTTGGTTGCGCATCGAGTCTCTGATAATTCGCGCTGTTAGTGCCCTTTACGAAGCGCCTGTACTTATCATCGCCTTTCAACACCGCAACGCTGAAGTGTTCGCCGTCAGAAGCCATCTGGGCAATGTCGACGAAAGTGAATTGAATGACGAGATAAATCTGTCCGGGACGTTGCAAAGTAATGGTGCCGTCTACGAGTCGATATTGATCGGCAATACCGAACGAAGCAAACGACGTGTCTTCAAACTGAATATCGACCTTGCCGTGTATCGACTTCACGGTTGAGAGTCGATTCACTTCATCGATAAGTTGATTCTTCTCAGCTTTAACTATCGGAGTCAGAAGCTGCGGCACCGAGATTTTTCTTTTGGCGCCGAAGAGACCGCAGCCAGAAGTAAACAGGAGAACTGAGACAGCGAAGACTGACAGCAGTAAACGGGAGGGCACAATTCTGTAGGCGTTGAAATTTTTGAGCATCAAGCTATAGGCGCCAATCATATCAAACGCCAAAGAATCGAGAAATTGTATTGAGTTTCCCGCAAAGGCGCAAAGGCACATCCACAGATTACGCAGATAATCTGTGTAATCTGTGGATAGATCTCAATTCAATTCGAGCGGCGGCTTTCCAAATCGTCCGCGCAACCGGTTGATCGTATTCACGATACTCGGTTTACTTAACAACTTCTGTTCCAGCCTGTGCCTGCCGGGGAAATCGAGCAACATTATACCGAGAAGAACCGTCAGCAGACCCTGTCCGGGCACGCCCGGCAACGACAGCACAACACCCAATGCCACCAGTAAAATTCCGGCGATGTTTTTACCGATGACCTTGGCCGCATGAATCGCAGGCCGAGGCCCGTGCCAGAACTTCGTCTCTCTTTTCGTGCTGAAGTGGTCTGCGGGTAGTTTGACCAGGATTATTGAAACTATGCCGAGGTTGACCAAAAAACTGCCCAGAAAAATTCCGGCCCCGACGAGTACTTTCTGCCACGTGAGCCCAGTAACAAAGTCCGATAAGAGTTCAAACATTATTATGCAGTTCGCTGCGCGCCTTCAGGATCGATTCGAGAAGTTCTAGCACAATCTGTTCCGCAGTGCCCTCAAGTTTGAAGTCAGGCTTTTCTGCAACTTCCCAGAATTCATCCAATCCACGGGCGCCGGCGCGTTCGAGCGCATAGACCTGAATCAGTAGATCGAGAACATCGGCGGCCTTTACGAGTCGCGCCTCGAGACTCTCGCGACGTTCGTAATCAGAATAGAGACTTGCGTAACTGCCGTCCGTGTCGACCCTGTCGACGACATCCAGGAAGGCAGTAGTTTCAGCCTGCTTTCTGGCTTCGGATCCAAAGTAGAGAGTGGCAGTGCGCGGCATGTCTCCGACACGGACCTCGGCCCAATCGTGAAGCAGAGCGATGCGAAGAACTTTTTCGAGATCCACTGCTATTCCGTCGGCCACAAATTTGTCTGCCAGCAACATCGCAGTCACGCTAACGCCAAACGAATGTGACGCGACGGACTCGGTGCCGTTTGGAAGACCACGCAAGGTCCAACCGGTGCGATCCAGGCGTTTAAGACGTTGGAGCTCGATGAGTGTTGAGAGCATTGGTCCTATTGCGCCGCTCGCACGATGATCGTCCTTCTCTTCTCCCCAAGCGTAACCACCAGCGGCCTGTCTAATTGAATCGGATGCGTCTCGCCATCGATGCTGATCACGAGGTTCGATGGGGCGCCAGTCAAAACACCGATCGGCGCGTTGGGCGGCGTTCGTGGCAACAAATGCGCTGCAACCACACGCCACGTCGACACTTCACAACGAATTCGAATTCCAGGAGTGTCCGTCTCAAATGATTCATCCACTGCCAGCGAGTCAGCCTTGAATACTCCTTCACCGCAACGCACGCCTGCCGCATCGTAGAAAGTCGCAGTACCGGAAACAAACGCGTATGGCATTGCACTCCGGTTGCGGACAACCATGCGAATGTTTGTAACGGGTGTATCTGGCGCACCGTTGAGCGCCGTCGTGCGCAGAGTCGCTTCAAGCGCCGGCGCCCCGCTCGCATCTAACGCGACCGCAGCTTCAGTTAGCGCCACGCGCTTTTCATTCAAACCACCTACCGGCGTCTCTTGAGCACTAACGCACAACACACTGCAAACCAGAATCAAACCCGCTAAAAATATTCTCATCATCGTCTCCTTTTTTGTGCCTTTTGTGCTTTTTGTGCCTTTTGTGGCCTCAGTCGCGAACCTTCGCATACATGAGCTGATCGATCGTCTGACCTTCCTTAATAACGCTTTTTCTCATTCGTCCTTCGAACTCATATCCAGCTTTTTCCAACACGCGCGAAGAAGCTCCATTCCAATCGAACACATGCGCAAACAAGCGACACAGATCGAAATGAGCAAACGCGTAGTCAGTCACGGCAATCAACGCTTCGGTCGCGATTCCTCGTCCCCAAAACTCCTCGCCCAGCCAATATCCGATCTCAGCAGAGCGACGGCCCACGTCGTATTGCGGTATGAAGCCTATACCACCCACTGCCTCGCCCGCCACATCTATCGCGAAATTAGTTTCCGGTTTCTGATCCACGACGCCTTCAAGCCAACTGCGCGCATCGCGGACCGTATAAGGATAAGGAAAACGATCGCGCAGGTTGATCGATACATTCCGGTTGTTTGCATGACGCACGATCGAGTCGCGATCACGCCACTCCCAGCTTCGCACACTGCACGTCGTCAAAACCAGTTTCACTGCGCTTCAATCCGTGGTAATACCGCCGCACCCCGCGGCATGATGAACCCGTCGCCGACGCCCGCTTGTTCCAGCGCTTCAGAAATAGTTCGCACCGGAACCATTCGCATGCGCCTGACGACTTCAGGTGGTAATTCTGAAATCAAACAAACACGAAATCGTTCGGCCTTGGTCAGGAGAGCCCACGCCGTTTGGCCGTTGACTTCATAACCGTTGACCAGGCGTGCCGCAAGCGCTCGCGAGTCGCTCTCGTCAAACCATTTCAAAAAATCCGGGCGGCCGAGTCCGTCGCTACACTCGGCCAGCATGATTATCGTTCCTCCATCCTTGCAGGCAAGGGCCGCCATGTCGAGTGCTTTATGTGCCTGTATCAAGTTGATGTCGTGAGGAAAGCCACCACAACTAGCGATCACAACATCGCGTTTCTCCGGAAGGGCAACTGAGTATTGTTCAAGGTAATAGTCACACGCGGCGCGATGAGCCAGTCGCCAATCTCCACAGAAGACTTTCAGCGCCCTCTTCTTTTCGTCAACAATGGTGTTAACACTGAAAGCCGGCGCGATCATCGATGCGACTCTTTCACACTCTTCGTGCACTGCATTTCCATCGAGACGTCCTGTCTGCACACCCGCTCTTCGACCACCAGTTTCGAAGTCCAGGGCCAGCATATGTGTAGCCTCGATAGTCTTCGCCGATGCGAGTCCGGGACAAATTGACTTACGGCCACCGGTAAATCCGGCGAAGTAATGAAACGTGATGCCACCAGTGAGAAACACGCGCGAGAACTCTCGCAGCGCGCTATTCAGCTCGACCGCCACTCCAGTTTCAGTAGTTCCGAGTTTGCTGAGCTTACTGGGATCGTACGCATCATGCTGGATGATTCGCAGCCGCTGCACAATGAACGG
This sequence comes from Pyrinomonadaceae bacterium, assembly GCA_035278765.1. Lineage (GTDB taxonomy): Bacteria > Acidobacteriota > Blastocatellia > Pyrinomonadales > Pyrinomonadaceae > PSRF01. The sequence goes on from DATEIS010000223.1 coordinate 5,038, forward strand.
AGTCAGCAGTTCAACTCTTTCTTTTTCAGTGACAGGTCGATGAATGCCGGTGGCAAAAATTACTGCCATGCGTGCGGGTGAAACACCGGACTGCACGAGACGTCGCACGAGGAGATTTACAACTTGCGCACTTGCGGTAGCACGAGTTGCGTCGGAAACAACGATCAGTACCGAATCATCACTACTTACGATTTCGTCTACTGGCGGGGAAGCAATTGGAGCGTCGAACGCAGCACCGATCTCAAAGTCACTCAACGGCGATTCAGGATTATCCGTGGTGATAACCTCGAACCTCGTCGTATCAAAGTTGAACTCCAGTTGCCCACGTCCATAACTCAGTTCAATTTGATCCGTGTTCATCTGTAGCTAGATACCGAAGTCAATCATTGCTTTCTCGATTACGTGAAGTGAAGGGAGATCTGTGTCGCCCGCCGTGCGCGCTTCGGCTAACCACTTGCGCAGTAGTCGTGCTTCTTCAATCGATCCGATGCGACACGCGCCCGTGAGTGCCAGAGTGACGAGCGCATCGGGAGCACCGTGAGTAACCAACGCCGCCTGCAGCGCGGCCTGCTCTCGAAGGTCTAGAGTTAAAAGGAGATTGAGTTCCATTGGAGAGTGCTTAGTGCTTAGTACTTTGTGCTTTGTACTTAGTAACAAAACACAAAGTACAAAGTACTAAGATCTAATTCCGCTCAGATCTAAAACACGCCGTGCCGCCGTGACAAAAGTGAAACGTCTCGTCTTCAAATTCAGGGGTTTCCATCTGGATTGTAAGGTGATCCACGCCAAAACGTTCGTGAAGTTTTAGTCGCAATTCACGCAATAAATCAGGCTGCGAGATGCTTTCGGCATGAATCACGTGCGCACTCAGTGCGTCACGTCCCGACGTGATTGTCCATACGTGAAGATCGTGCACGTCGGAAACGCCGCGCGTGTCGAGAATCGCATTCTCAACTGCCGCCAGATTGATGTGTGCGGGCGTGCCTTCCAACAACACGTTCGTCGATTCTCTGATCAACCGCACTGAACCCCAGATGATGAGCAAACTGATGACGACGCTGAACACCGCATCCGCTGCGTACCAGCCAAAGAGCGCGATGCAAACGCCCGCCAAAATTGCAGCAACCGATCCGAGCGCATCACCCATCACGTGCATCCACGCGCCGCGCAGGTTGAGATCCACTTCATGACGGGCGTGGAGTATCCACGCACACGTAAGGTTCACGACAAGACCACCAACAGCAACAGCGATCAGCGGTCCACTCTTGATGACCGGAGGCGAGAGCCAACGCTCGTATGCACCGTAAAAAATGAAGAGGGAAATCACGACGAGCGCCACACCGTTGACGAGTGCGGCGATGATCTCGAGCCGGTAGTAACCGAATGTCTTTCGTGAGGTCGCAGGGCGTGAGCCAAACCAAACGGCTGTCAGTGCGAGGATAAGCGCGCCGACGTCCGTGAACATGTGGCCTGCATCGGCGAGCAATGCGAGTGAGCCGGTCCACCACGCACCGACGACTTCAGCAAACATGTAGAGCGTCGTCAGGATCAGAACCAGACTCAGCCGCCGCCAGCTTTCATTGTTGTGCTGGTGCCGATGCGTCCCGTTGTGCTGCTTGTGATCCACGCGCGGTTAGATTAGCCCGCATAGTTGCAAACGTCAAAAATATTAGCCACGGATTTCACAGATGAACACAGGTAAGAATTAATACTTATCAGTGTAAATCCGTGAAATCCGTGGCTAAATATTCTTACAACGCGGTGAGGCCAGAAGCCGTGTAGAACTCGCGATAGAGTTCGTTGAATTCACGCAACGCAACTTCCATGATCCGCTCTAACTGTTCGATATCGGATATGTTCACGATCGCGTTCACGTTGTTGAGAAATGCTGCGTGCGCATCCATCGTACGCAACGAGGGCGATAGCAGCAGGAAGAACAGCCGGCGACGCTGTGGCGGACGAAGTACGTTGATTTCCCTGATTACGAACGCCGACCCCTGCTCCGTGGGATCAAACTGCGGTTCGAGTACAACCACGTCCATCTTGTTTGCGCGCATCGTCTCGACCGCCTGGCGCGTCTCTTCAGCAACAAACACCTGGCAACCGATCTGCGTCAGTTTACGCGCGACCAGTTCGCGATAAGGCTCACTCGTGCAAACCAGAGCCTTGCGCTTATCCCACGATGGACGCGCCTTCGAGTTATCGGAATTCTGAGTTGTGCCTTTGGACAACAGCTCAAACAACATACGAACCGCATCGTCGTTTGTCCCTACGCTACCAGTAACACTCGGCGTCCCAGGTTCGTAAACGCGCGCAGTCGACGGCTCAAACCGCGGATGATCCGTGGCAGGAGATCCACCAACTGCCAGCGCACTTTGCTCCGTTGCGGGACTCGAAGGACCGGCACTTATCGAGTTGCTGCACTTCGGACAGCGAACGTTGAACGGACGATTGGGCGACTTCTCGTCATCAATCTGGAGACGTGTCGAACACTTTGGACAAACAATAATCATGACTACTCAATCAGGCCGAGCATCGAACCAGAGTCGGAAAAAGCATTCGCCGGCATGCGATCGACTTCACGACGAATAAAATCTTCACCGGCTGTCATCCCTTTCAGCGAAAGCAGCAAGTTGTTTTGATTGGTGGCGAAAGCAAGACCATCTTCGAGTGACACAACTTTCGACTCAATCAGACCTTTGATGACCGTGTCGAAGTCCTGCATGCCATCCAGTTTTCCGTCACGCATGGCATCGAGGAGCGACTTCCCTTCAACCTCACCCGCTTCGATGTACTCACGTGTACGGGGACTCGATCTCAGAATCTCTACCGCCGCGACGCGACCACCACCATCGGCACGCGGTATCAAACGCTGTGAAACGATGTAGCGGAACGTTTGGGCCAGTCGCGTTCGAATAACCGGTTCTTCGTTCTTGGGATAAAGTCCGATGATTCGGTCGACAGTTTTTGAGGCATCGATCGTGTGCAAGGTCGAGAGAACGAGGTGGCCAGTCTCTGCTGCTTCAAGCGCGATCTCAGTCGTTTCAAAGTCGCGCATTTCGCCGATGAGGATCACTTTTGGCGCCTGGCGCAGTGTCGCACGGAGGGCAGACGGAAAATCGCGCGTGTCATGACCGACCTCGCGCTGGTTAATCGTGGAACGTTTGTGCAAGTGCAAATACTCGATTGGATCTTCGATCGTGACGATGTGGTAGTACTTCTTCTCGTTGATGATGTCGATGATTGCGGCCTGAGTTGAGCTTTTGCCGGAACCGGTTGGTCCAGTCACTAGGACAAGGCCGTTGCGAAGCTCGGCGACGTCGGTTAACTGTGGCGGTAATCCCAGAGTCTTCAGAGTGGGGATGTCGGTCGGGATTACGCGCATTACGATGGAGTAAACGCCACGTTGCTGGAAGATATTCACGCGAAAGCGCGCCCGTGAGGGGAGTGAGTAACTGAGATCGGCTGTGCCCGTGCGCGCGAGTCGTTCGGCGGCATCCGGATGGCCGTGCATGAGGGTGAGGGCGATGATTTCGGTCTGGTAGGGCGTAAGCTTCTGCATCCCGAGCGGCTGAACGGGAGTTAGCTTGCCGTTGATTTCCACCTGTGGAAGCTGGCCTACTGAGAAATTCAGGTCGCTGATTTTGTCAGAAATCAGCAGCATTCGCTCAATTATGGGCGGTAAATCAAAGAAGCTCATCTATGTCGGAACTCCGCTGGGGTGCTTTTGTGCATTTAACTGCTGGAAGGTAGGAGCCGCTCAAAAGGCCTTAGCCTTTCGAATCCGACAGATTTTCGCGCATAACGTTGATAAACGCAAGAAAATTATGTTTATCAGCGGGGCGGGAGCGATTGAATGAGGCTGCGGGTCATCTCGGTGATGCGATGCGGGTCAGCGAGGAGGGCGCTGATCACTGCGACCGAGTCGGCGCCGGCTTCAATGGCGTCGCGGGCGTTAGCGTGCGTGATCCCGCCGATAGCGACGAGTGGAAACTCTCCAATGGCGCGGCGAACCACCCTTAATCCTTCCAAACCGAGGACCGGAGAAGTGTCAGTTTTGGTTGTGGTCTGGAAAATCGGGCCGATGGCCAGATAGTCGATTGGTAGTTTTACAGCCGCAAGCGCCTGGTCGACGGTGTGAGTTGAGTATCCAACAATCGCGTTTGCGCCCAGCAGTTCTCGTGCTGCGACTGGTGGCAGATCGTCCTGACCCAGATGAACTCCGTGCGCGCCAACGGCAAGCGCGACATCAACGCGATCATTGATTATCAGCTGCACTCCGCTTCGTTCAGCAACAGTGACTGCCGCTTTGGCTTGCTCATAAAACTCCAAAGCCGGCATCCCCTTCTCTCGGAGTTGAACAAGCGAAGTTCCACCCAGACTCAACAATTCAACTTGTTCTGCATGTGAACGACCGGAGAGTTGAACGTCCGTCAGCGCGTAGACTCGTGGGAGTTGAATGGGATTTGGCATCACAAAGTCAGAAGAAAGAATTCTCCCGCAACGGCGCAAAGGCGCAAAGGAAGAATTCAATCAAAAATAATTGTCTTGCGTCTTCCTTTGCGCCTTTGCGCCGTTGCGGGAGTAACTTATTCTTCAGCTTCTTTCTTCTTCGGACGCATGTTCGCCGCCAACACTCGTTTCCGCAAACGAATCGATTGTGGCGTCACTTCAACCAGCTCATCATCTGCGATAAACTCCAACGCCTGTTCCAACGACAATTCCTTTGGTGGCACGAGCCGCAATGCTTCGTCAGCCGTCGAAGCCCGCATGTTGGTCAACTTCTTCTCCTTGACGGCATTCACATCAAGATCAACCGCGCGCGCGTTTTCGCCGATGATCATGCCCTCATAGACACGCGTGCCTGACCTCACAAACAACGTGCCCCGCTCCTGAAGGTTGTAGAGCGCATACGTCGTGGTCTCGCCCATGCGGTCCGCTACGAGCGAGCCCGTGGCGCGACCACGCATTGTTCCTTGCCAATCACCCCAACGAAGAAACATCGTGTTCAGCAAACCCGTTCCTTTCGTTTCCGTCAGGAACTCGTTCCGAAATCCGATCAGTCCTCGCGAGGGCGTCTCAAACTCGAGACGCACGCGGCCCGTGCCGTGATTGATCATCTTCGTCATCTGTCCCTTGCGCCGCCCGAGAGCTTCAGTGATGACGCCGATGAACTCGTCCGGACAATCAACAACCACTGCCTCGATCGGTTCGAGCGTCTTACCTTCGACTTTCCTGGTGATCGCTTCGGGCTTTGACACCTGAAGCTCGTAACCCTCGCGGCGCATCATCTCGATGAGAATTGCAAGCTGCAACTCGCCGCGCCCTGACACTTTGAACTGATCGGGAGACTCAGTTTCTTCAACTCTGATCGCGACGTTGCCGAGAATTTCCTTGTCGAGTCGTTCCTTGACTTGGCGCGACGTGACGTACTTCCCATCCTTCCCCGCGAAGGGTGAATTATTCACGCCGAAGATCATCGCGATGGTTGGTTCGTCAACGGCAATCGACGGCAAGGGCTGCGGATTGTCGAACGAAGTGATGGTGTCGCCGATGTGGATGCTCTCAATCCCGGCAAGCGCGACGATCTCTCCGCAGCCGGCTCGTTCGACCGGCTCTCGTTTCAGTCCTTCAAAAACGTAAAGCTGCGAGACCTTGGTTTTCTGAATTGAACGATCGGGTTTGACGACTGCGATCTGATCGCCAATCTTGATCTCTCCCGAGAAAATGCGACCGATTGCGAGACGACCGACGTAATCGTTGTAGTCAAGATTGGCAACGAGCAGTTGCAGTGAGTCGTTGCGCAACTCTTTCGGCGCCGGGATCGATTGCACGATCTGTTCGAACAGTGGCTGCAGGTTATCAGATTGATCTTCGAGATTTCGTTTCGCTGTTCCTTCACGAGAAACGGCATAGAGAATCGGAAACTCGATCTGCTCGTCAGTGGCGTCTAGATCCAGGAACAACTCGTAGATCTCGTCGACGACTTCAGCCGGTCGTGCATCGCTGCGATCGATCTTGTTGACGACGGCAATCGCCGGCAAGCGTGCTTCGAGTGCTTTGCGCAGGACAAATCTTGTTTGCGGCAAACAACCTTCAGCGGCGTCAACGAGCAACATCACGCCATCGACCATCTTGAGCACACGCTCAACTTCGCCACCAAAGTCCGCGTGACCCGGCGTGTCGACGATATTGATCTTCACGTCGTGATAGCGCACCGCGGTGTTCTTGGCCATGATGGTAATGCCGCGCTCGCGCTCGAGATCCATCGAATCCATCACGCGTTCGCGTACCTGTTCGTTCTCCCGGAATGTGCCTGACTGCCGCAGCATCGCGTCCACGAGCGTCGTTTTGCCATGGTCGACGTGCGCGATGATGGCGATATTTCTGATGTCTTTTCTTTCAACCATTTGGAGCTATTTAGCCACGGACATTCACGGATTGCCTAATTGCCTCAGCGCTTCGAAGAGCACGATGCCGACGGCTGTGGCCAGGTTCAGACTACGTACGCGTGGATTGAGCATCGGAATTTTCAGGCAGTTGTTCCAGTTCGCGCGCAGTAGTTCTTCGGGAAGTCCGCGGGTCTCGCGGCCAAATACAAGACAATCATCCGGTTGAAACGTCCAGTCGATGTAAGACCGATCGGCCTTGGTAGTGAGATAAACGAAGCGGGCCTGCGGCAGATGTTCATAGAGCGATTCGAGATCTTTGTGACGCGTGAGCTGAACTTCAGGCCAGTAGTCGAGACCCGCGCGTCGCACGGCGCGATCGTCCATGCGAAACCCGGTGACACCGACGATGTGAAGCGGCACGTTAGTGGCGGCGCATAGGCGAGCGATGTTTCCCGTGTTGGGAGGAATCTCAGGTTCTACAAGCGCGACGGATGGCATGAAGGAAGTATACAAAAAGAAACGACGAGCTTCGCTTGAAGGTCTCGTCGTTTCTTTTGTAAGGCCTCGTCGGCCTCAGATGTTTGTGTGCGCCGGTGGAAGGTACGTACTGTAACCTGCTGGTTCGGGTTATCTCTTCTTTGCGGCTTTCTTGGTTCCCGCTTTCTTCGCGGCCTTCTTGGTTCCGCCCTTCTTCGCGGCCTTCTTTCCACCTTTTTTAGTTGCCATAGCTTCTATGTGCTCCTTCTTTCGAGTTTAGTTTTTGTTTCTTCGTGACCACAAGATAATGTGCTTACTTCCTTCTTGTGGGCTAGAGTAAACGGCGCACAACATCTTGCTATATAAACGCAATTATCTCGGATGTCAATAACTTATTACTCTATTGCAAAAATATTTTTCACACAGTCGCGCGCAGTGATCGCCTCGTGTTCGAGCTTTGCGACTTCACACACACGCGCCTGGTCCATCTTCGTTTGATCGATTCAGCAAGCGACGATCAACTCTGGAAATGCGCGAGCCGGACTTCGCCATGCGCAACTGCGAGAAGACTATCGTGGTGTTAAGGAAGTGAAAGGTGGTCCAACTCTGACTAACGAAACAGCGGCGTGAAAATCCATTGGTCGTGACGCTCGATGCCGTAGTACGTCAACACCGAGTCGCGCTTGCTGCGGCTCGCAACTCCCACGAATGGACCACTCGCATCGTCGTCAGCAGATGAAGTGCTACGCGTTGCCGAGAGGGCTCCGAGATTAGTGACGCTGACCATCTGAGGAACTGCAAACTGTTGCAACTGAATCATTTGCTGATCGGTGGCCTGTGGGATGACGTTGTTTGTATAGAGCAATATCGACTGCTGAAAATCGATCAGCGAATTGCTGCGAGGAAGAACAAAACGCCATTCACCTTCAAGCGTTAGCGGATCGCGCGCGGCGGACGGACGAAGAATTTGACGGTTCTTTGATCCACCGACAACCGGAATTCCCTGCAACAGATCATCCATCGATCTCGGCAGTGCTTGATCGCCAACAGCGCGAGTAATGCCCGTGCGATAACGATAGTAAGCACGAATCGCATCGGCAACTTGTTCACCGCGGAAGATCGCTTCCTGCTCTTTTTCACGTTGTGTCTGTTGCTGCAAACTGGGCGCAGCGGCCATCGCGAAGAGAGCGAGGACAGTCATCATGCCGAGCAGTGCGACGAGCGTGTAACCACCCTCCGATCGTCTCGATGCGACCGAAACAGGTTGCCGGCGCGATACTGCGGCGCTAGATCTCAAACCGTATATATTGTGGTCGCCGGTTGGGCCAAGGTTCGTCATGGTTCGTCATCTTCAGCATCAACTCGCGGTGTGGGACGACTCAAAGGACCACCGGCGCCCTTATCACCTTCGCTCATCGCGATCGAGTGTTTGATCTTCAAGCTGGTGTCCGTGAGCACCAACTCTTTATCCGAGATGCTGGTGACACGGAATCTTCCGCTCAGAATGTCGCCACGATAAACCGTCAGCAGATTCTTGTTGTTCTTATCCTGCACCAGGGCCGTATCCGCTACGCGGTTCGTCGGACTAATGATGCCGACGTAGTTGTAGTTAGGCACAGGTGGAGCGGCAACCTGGATTGGCAGAGGATCGGAGTAGAGACTGTTGTCAGGCGTACGCACGACTACCGAGCGCGTGCCTGGAGCGGCAATCAGCGAGGCGCTAACCATGGTTGAGAGCTGCTGTGGGCCTTTGTACGTCGTCGGCAATTCGCGACCGTCAACGAAGATGCGCATCGCGGCAGTGAACTTGTCGCCTGCTGCTTCGAGTTTGAAATCGCCGGTGCGTGCATAGACGTTCGATGGCGAAACGGACGCGAGCAGAACCGGTGCCGGAGGCGGCGGAGTCGGAGTGGGAGTAACCTTCTCCACAGCGGCGGGCTTCGGCGGGTCGTAGTAAGAAAATATGTTTCGCTTTGGTTCCGGAGCACTATACGACGATTGCAGATACTCAACCGGGGCGATACTCGCAAGATCTTGCACTTCCTGCACTGGCGCCTGCTGGCGAGGCGTGCCTGGTGTAGTGCGTTGTGGTGTGGGGGACGCTGTAGCTCTTGTCGGCGGCGGCGTGCTGCTGCCGAAACCAAATAGCGCCCACCAAAGAACCAGAATCGCTCCCAGCCCGAGTGCGGCGGCGATCAATAGTTTCTTCTTCTCGCCTGGTTTACTTAAGTCGACCACTTGCATCGTTGTTATTCCTGAAGTCCTTCGGCGCCGGCCCGCTGGAAGTAAGTCGCCATGTTTAGCTGGAGCGTCACCAGCGACGCGCGAGTACCTGAACCTGCACCAGCAGCAGCTCCGCCTTCCTCCAGGGACGCTGGTGCATTGTTCTGTGATGCGCGCTGAAGTTCGACTTCATTTATCACTACAAACTGTTTACTGCGCTCGACGTCGCGAATGAAGTGGCGGACGTTCTGATATTCACCCTCGACTGTGACCATCACAGCGATTCCGGGATAGAAACTCTGCCATTTAGTAACGACAGTTTTTCCGGAAGTGGACTTTGTACCCGAGGGATCGAGCGTCGTGTAAGTTGGACCAGAGGTATTGCGAACGCCATTCTTTACGATCAGTTGATTGAGTTCGTTGTACAAATCCAGGCGTCCCTGATCTACTTGCGGCAGGTGCTTGCTTTCAAAATCATTCAGACTTGCGGCGATACGATCGACGGTATCTTTTGTGTTTTGGTTGGTGCCGACGAGTACACCGAGCGTATTCACGTTAGTCATCGTCTGCTGCCGATCGTTCTTCAGTGAAGCGACACGCGAGCGAGCCGGCACGAGAAAATAAAGGTAACTCAACAAGACCATCGTGAGGATGAAAAGGCTTCCGACCAGTGCCACGACCTCTGCGATACCAAACATCTTTCCGCGACGGGACTTAAGAAACTCGCTCATACGCACTGTGTAACCACGTGCTGCTCGACCTTGAGTTTCCATTTGGAGTTCTGGGTTCATCTGGGAACGTCGCCTCCTTTCCTCGTCTCATCAGCCTTGGCGACACTCTCAGATGGGTAGCTTGAGCGAGCTCGGTAAATCACAAACAACTCATATTCAGTGCCGGTCTCGCCACGTCCTTTTTGAAGAATCTGATTTCGGATCTCGGCGTTGAAGATGCCTTCGTCGTGCATTGACGAAATCATGGCGTTGACCGTGGCCGGATCCTGGGCGAAGACTGCGAGATCCAGTTGCGCCACAGTTTGATCTGCCTGCCTGTTTACTTCGCGCACGGAGATGCGCGTGACTTTCACCTTAGCCGGAAGCGAAGCCTCGAGATCAGCGAGCAATTTCGACCATGAAAACGCCTTGCGATCGACGAGTGAGTGTGCGGCCGGCAGAGCCTGTTTCTGATCGGCGGAAAGCTCCTGCTGCAACTTCTTGGCATTTTCGAGTCCGACATGTTCGCGCTGTTTCAGAACGTTGATTTCGGCCTCAAGGGCGCCGGCCTCGGTCCTCGCGTTGGTGGTGAGCTTTACAACGAAGATCAGCCCGATCAGAGACACAAACAGGATGATCGCCGTGAGTGCCCACGGAATAATACGATTACTAAACGGTTTTGAGGCCAGGTTAAGACTGTTATTCACTGGAAGAAAAACCTCGTCGCGAGCCTATCGGCAGGCCAAACTTTCGTGAAAAGAATACACGGCCTTAGGAAACAATCGCAAACGCCGGAAGATTTACACGCAGGCGCCCCGGGTTCGTTTCAAATAATAGGACCTATTTCGGTGCATCAGTTTGAAATTACGCCGAAGGCGTTCGCTAATTTCAGCCCAGGGTTCGAGCGTTTCGCGAGAACCCTGGGGAAAAATTCAAAATCGCGACCAAACCCTGAAAGGGTTTCAATTGAGAGGAACCCTTTCAGGGTTGTACGAGACGGGATGATCCGATCCCAGGGTTCTCGCGGACTCGAACCCTGGGCTGGGGTTAGCGAACGCCTTCGGCGTATAAGAAAGGAAGTGAAGAATC
>DATEIS010000224.1:0-13516 GCA_035278765.1 Pyrinomonadaceae bacterium
TCGTTGCGCCGTTGCGCCTTTGCGTGAGAAAACTCTCTTACGCGGGCGAACGAGAGGGGCGCGTTGCGGGTGGCTTAACGATTGGTTCGGGAGTGTCGATTGATTTGTAACCGCAGTCTTCGTTCGCGCAGTAACGGAAAGTGCCTTGCTTCTTCGTGGTCTTCTCTAGCAGGAACGGAGCATTACATTGGGGACAGGTCTCGACTACGGGCTTGTCCCAATAGACGACGTTGCAGTTCGGATATTCCGAACATCCGTAAAACGCTTTGCCGCGTTTCGACTTCTTCACGACAATCTCGCCCTTGCAACCCGGACGCGGACACGAGACGCCCACAGTCTCCTGCTTGATGTACTTGCACTTCGGATAGTTCGAACACGAAATAAACTCGCCGAAGCGTCCAAAGCGCTTCACAAGTTGCGCGCCATCAACCGGACACTTTTCATCGAGCGGCACAGGCGCGGGCGCGGCCACACCAGTCTTGCCAATCTTTCTGATGTTCCGGCATTCGGGATAACCCGTGCATCCGAGGAATGGACCAAACCGTCCACGCTTCAACTGCATCGGCTTTCCGCATAGCTCACAAGTCTCAGGCTCCGCTTCTTCACCGTTCGCAGCCTGCGGTTCGGTTGAGTTTCCGGCGCCGTCTACATTTGCCGGCTCAGCATCACGCGTCGCCTCGCAGTTAAGACATTTCAGGTAAGAACCAAAACGCCCCCACTTCTGGACCATGCCCGGGGTGTTGCACTTCAGACAGACTTCCTCAGTCGGAACACTCGTCTCTTTAATGTCTTTGATGTAAACCTGAAACCGTTTGAGATCGCCTTCGAACTTGTCATAGAACTCCCGCAGCGCTTTGGTCCAACGGATCTTGCCTTCCTCGATCTCGTCGAGCTCTTCTTCCATGCGAGCGGTGTAACTTTCGTTGAAGAGATCATCGAAGCCGCCATCGATCAGTAGATCATTTACTGTCTTGCCGAGTGTGGTTGGATGAAAACGTCCCTGGAGCTTCTCGACGTACTCGCGTTCCTGAATCGTCGACATGATCGCGGCGTAAGTTGAAGGTCGTCCAATGCCCTTCTCTTCGAGCGCTTTCACGAGCGTCGCTTCCGTGTAACGTGGCGGCGGTTCCGTGAAATGCTGTTCGGGCGTGATCGAGTTGAGCTTCAGCGGCTCGCCTTTTTCAACGAGCGGCAGACTGCGTTCTGCTTCTTCGTCTTCCTCAGACTTCTCGTCGCGACCTTCCTGGTAAATCTTCAGGAAACCGTCAAACTTCTGCACAGAGCCGGTGGCGCGAAAGATGAATCTGCCGGCCTGGATGTCGATCGTGGTCTGGTCAAAAACAGCCGGCATCATCTGCGACGCCACAAAGCGTTGCCAGATCAAGCGGTACAGTTTCAATTCTTCAGGCTTGAGATACTTCGCGAGCGAGTCGGGTGTGCGCGCAACTTCCGTCGGACGGATTGCCTCGTGCGCATCCTGCGCATCCTTCTTCGAGCGATAGAAGACCGCCTTTTCAGGAAGATAATTCGCTCCGTATTGCCGATCGATGTACTCGCGAACTTCGCCGAGCGCCGCATCGGAAACACGCGTCGAATCTGTTCGCATGTAAGTGATTAGACCGACGGAACCTTCGTCCCCCAGTTCGACGCCCTCGTAAAGTTTCTGAGCCAGCATCATCGTCTTCTTCACCGCGAAGCCGAGCTTGCGCGACGCTTCCTGTTGAAGTTTTGACGTGATGAACGGCGGAACCGGATTGCGTTTTCGTTCTTTGGTGGTGACGTCGTTGACGACGAATGACTGCTGCTGTGCCTCGGCGACAATCTCGTCCGCCTGTGCCTGATCCTTGACGAGTATTTCGTTCTTCTTGAGATCCTGATCGAACCCGCCAGTCTTAACAGTCTGCTCACCGATCTTGAATAGACGCGAATCAAACGCCGGCGGCAGTTTCGAACTGAGATTTGCGCCGATGGTCCAATATTCAGTCTTGATGAACTGCTCGATCTCGCGTTCCCGTTCCACCACCATTCGCAGCGCGACAGACTGCACGCGTCCGGCACTCAAGCGTCCGCCAATCGTGCGACACAGCAACGGCGACACTTTGTAACCCACGAGGCGATCGAGTACGCGACGCGCCTGTTGCGCATCGACGAGGTTCTCGTCAATCTGGCGTGGATTGTCGAACGCAGCATTGACCGCACGCTTCGTGATTTCATTGAACATCACGCGAAACGCGGGTTTGGCTGGTCGCTTGGGAACGATCTCTTCAGCGAGATGCTGGCAGATTGCTTCACCTTCACGATCCGGGTCGGCGGCGAGATAAATAGCGTCAGCTTCTTTTGCAGCCTTTTTCAGTTCAGCAACGATCTTCTTATTGTTTCGCTTCTTCGAGTCGGGAATGAGTTCGTATGTCGGCTCGAAATTGTGCTCGACGTCGACGCCGAGCCCTTTGGAAGGCAGATCTTTAATGTGGCCTATCGAGGCCTTAACCAGATAGTCCTTTCCTAAATACTTATTTATGGTTTTCGCCTTCGCAGGCGACTCAACTATGACTAAATTTTTTGCCATCTTGTCTAATTGTTCTTGGTTCTTAGTGCTTTGTCCTTTGTAGGTTGCATGCAACTAACAAAGTTCCAAGTACAAAACACAAAGTTCTAAAGCTTCCTCACAAAACAACGTCCCGGCAGCGCTCTCACAAGCTCTCGCATTTCCAAGGAGAGTAGCACCGCCGTTAGCTCCGAAATTGGGAGCTCGCTTTTATCAAATAACCAATCCACGTGCGCCGGGCTGTCGGGCGTCAATAACTTAAACACTGAGGTCTCCGCCGGCGAAAGTCCGTCCGGAACGAGCGCCAGTCGATCCGACATTGATGGCTCCTTCTTACGGTCACCAAACGGCGGCGGCAAAAGCGTCGCCGCAATTTGTGGCGGTAACTCCGCGGCGATGTCCTGCCACTGCTGCACCAATTTTGCTCCGGCGCCTTTAATCAGGTAATTGGTGCCGAATGAGTTTCGAGAAGTGATATTTCCCGGTACAGCAAACACCTCTCGATTCTGCTCCATCGCCAGGCGCGCGGTTATCAAAGATCCCGAATTCTCGGCCGCTTCCACAACTACGACGCCGAGACTCAGCCCGCTAATGATGCGGTTTCGGTACGGAAAGTTTTCCGACACCGGTGGAGTGCCTAATGGAAACTGGCTGACCAACGCCCCACCCCGGTCGAGTATTTCCGCCGCTAACTTCTTGTGATCACGAGGGTAAACCTCGTCGATCCCTGTTCCCAGAATCGCCACCGTCCGGCCACCGGCCTCCAGCGCGCCTCGATGGGCCGCAGCATCTATGCCGCGGGCAAATCCTGAAACCACTGTAACGCCGCGCTGCGCGAGGTCGCGCGCCAGCATAAGTGCGGCGTTCTGCCCGTACGTCGAACACCTTCTCGACCCTACCACACCTATACACGGTCGATCCAAACATTCAGACCATGCGCCCTTAACATACAAAACAATAGGCGGGTCGTAGATCTCTCGTAAAGGTGAGGGATAAACACCGTCGTCCAACAAAAGGATTTCGCCACCGAGTTTCTTGACCGCAAAAATCTCGGCTTCAGCGCGAGAGAGCAAGTCGCGGGAAATGATTGTATCTACTGCCTCAGGCGGCAGTCGCAACTGCTCCAACTCGGTTCGTGTTGCCTTATAGACTGCCTCGGCAGAACCAAAACGCTCGAGGAGTTTGGCAGCGGCGCGAGGACCGATGCCGGGTGTCATATTCAGCTCAACCCAATCTCTAATCATGTGAGGAACTTCCTTGTAAAAGAACTACTTAACGCCCGACTCCTTGCCTGGCGGAGGCGTGTAGGAATCGAACCTACCTGAGCCCGCTCTCACGGTCTCACTAACGGTTTTGAAGACCGCGCCGTTCACCAGAACAGATTCGCCTCCAAAGCTGAGGCCCGGGTTGTCGGAAGTCGAAACCCTACGCGCCATCGGGCTGGGCTGTCAAGGCTATCTATCACATTTGACCTCTCAGCGCTCGTCGTCTAATATCCGAACGAACGTTCGAACTGGAAATTTTTGTTAATCATGTTAAATACTGAAATCTTGTTTCAAACATCGCCTGAGCAATACAAACACTGGAGGCTCGGGATCGATGGAGCGGTGGCCACTCTCTCCATGGACGTCCAGGAAGACGAGACGCTTGCGGACGGCTACAAGCTCAAACTCAACTCCTATGACCTCGGCGTCGATATCGAACTGGCAGACGCTGTGCAGCGACTCCGCTTCGAGCATCCGGAAGTTCGCGTCGTCGTTGTCACGAGCTTGAAGCCACGGATTTTCTGCGCCGGCGCAAACATCTACATGCTCGGCAGCTCGTCGCATGCGTTCAAGGTCAACTTCTGCAAGTTCACGAATGAGACACGATGTGCGATCGAAGACGATTCGAAGCACTCGGGACGTCGGTACATTGCCGCTTTGAATGGAACTGCGTCAGGTGGCGGATATGAGTTGGCGATCGCGTGCGATGAGATTTATCTCGTCGACGACGGCAACTCGGCGGTCTCGCTCCCGGAAGTTCCTCTGCTCGGCGTATTGCCCGGAACCGGTGGGTTGACGCGTCTTGTCGACAAGAGAAAAGTGCGACGCGATCGCGCCGATGTTTTCTCGACGCTTGCAGAGGGTTTGAAAGGTAAGCGCGCGAAAGAATGGGGACTCATTGACGGCTATTTCCCGACGAGCAAGTTTCAGGAATCGATCGACGCGCGCGTCAATGAGTTGGCAGGTGCGTCATCGTCGAATAAGGGGATCAAACTCAATCCATTGCGGTTTGAGACGACCGACAATTCGCGCGACTACAAATACGTAAAGCTTAAACTGAATCGCGATCAGCGTTATGCAGACTTAACGATTCACGCGCCCGAAGGTCCACAACCAACAACCGCAGATGAAATCCTCGAACTCGGCGACGCGTACTGGCCGCTGCAAGCTTATCGCGAACTCGACGACGCACTGCTGCACATGCGCATCAATGAACCGTTGATTGGTCTGGTCTGCATCCGTACTCAAGGTAAAGCTGAGGACGTGTTGGGAATCGATCAGACGTTAGCGGCCAATCACGATCACTGGTTCGTGCGCGAGATCGTTTTGAACATGGCTCGCGTGCTGCGACGTCTGGATCTCACCGCGAAGAGTTTCTTTACGATCGTCGAGCCTGGAAGTTGTTTCGCAGGAAATTTGCTCGAACTGCTGCTCGCCTCTGATCGCAGTTATATGCTCAACAACCCCGACGCCGGAAATACCTCGATCGCTGTATCTGAAATGAATACCGGCGCGTTTCCGATGAGCAATGGTCTGACGCGCATGCAGTCGCGCTTCCTCGCCGAGCCCGAGAAGCTCGACGAGGTTTTCGGTGACAAGAAATCTTTCGACACCGAAGAAGCAGACGAGCTCGGACTGATCACTTTTGCTCCTGACGACCTCGACTGGGAAGACGAGATCCGCGTCGCGATCGAAGAGCGCACATCGTTGTCGCCCGACGCACTCACCGGCATGGAAGCATCGCTTCGTTTTGCCGGCCCGGAAACGATGGACACAAAGATTTACGGCCGCCTGACCGCATGGCAAAACTGGATCTTCCAACGCCCGAACGCGGTCGGCGAAAAGGGCGCCTTAACCAACTACGGCAAGCCCACAAAGGCGGAATTTGATTACAAGAGAACTTAGCCTGTTGACCTTTGTGCTTTGTACTTAGTGCTTAGTTCTTGGCTCAAGTACAAAGTACAAAGCACAAAATACAAAATCATGAATCTATACGATCGCATTCCTAACAACGTTAACCTCTCCGAGGACAAGAAGCTTCAGCGGGCTCTGGAGAAGTGGCTGCCAAACTATCTCGACTGGTGGCGCGAGATGGGGCCCGAGGGATTTCAGGAGAAAGATGTGTGGCTGCGCACCGCGATCGACGTCGGTTCCGAAGGCTGGGCCCACTTCGATTACGTGAAAATGCCCGAGTATCGCTGGGGTATCTTCCTCGAACCGGCGCAACCCGACGCAAAAGTCGGCTTCGGCGATAACTTCGGTCGACCCGCTTATCAGGAAGTGCCGGGTGAGTTTCGCAATGCTTTGCGCCGGATTATCGTGACGCAAGGCGATACCGAGCCCGCGTCAGTCGAACAACAACGACAACTCGGCAAGACGTGTCCATCGCTTTACGATCTGCGCAACCTGTTTCAAGTGAACGTCGAAGAAGGCCGGCATCTGTGGGCCATGGTCTACCTTCTGCACGGTTACTTCGGACGCGATGGACGCGACGAAGCCGACGATCTGTTGCAACGTCGCAGCGGCAATCCCGATAAGCCTCGCATTCTCGAAGCGTTCAATCAGCCTTGCGACGATTGGCTCAACTTCTTCGCCTTCACGATGTTCACCGATCGCGACGGCAAGTATCAGCTTTCCGCACTCGCGGAATCAGGCTTCGAGCCGCTTGCACGCACGTGCAAATTCATGCTCACCGAAGAAGCGCATCACATGTTTGTCGGCGATACGGGTCTGGGTCGCGTTTGCCGTCGCACCGCGCAGTTGATGAAGCAAGGTGACGTGCGCGAACTTGGTGGTATTCCGCTCGACATCATTCAGAAGTACATCAACTTCTGGTTCAGTTACTCGCTCGATCTGTTTGGCGGTGAGATCAGTTCAAATTCCGCGGACTTTTTTGCCGCAGGCTTGAAGGGTCGTTACAAGGAACAGGACCAGTACACGGACCACCTTGCCACAAACGAAACCTTCACGATGACGGTCGTCGAAGATGGTGGGTTAAAGACGCGCGAAGTTGGATTGCGAAATGCGTTGAATGAAGTGTTGCGTGGTGAGTATGTGAAAGACTGTGAGAAGGGTTTGGCACGCTGGAACAAGGTGCTTGCTGAGGAAGGTGCGAGTGAACGTCTTTATCTTCCACATCCTCGCTTTCATCGACACGTTGGTGAATACGCCGGGCACACGTTCGATCTGCAAGGCAATTTGATCTCGCGTGAAGAGTTTGAGCAGCACAAGTCTGAGTGGTTGCCGACGATGGAAGATCGCGAGTACGTGCGCAGCTTGATGCATCCGGTGTACGAGCCGGGCAAAATCGCGAACTGGATCGCACCACCGGCAGCGGGGATTAAGGGCAAGCCATTTGAGTTCGAATACGTACGTCTATAAACAGTAAAAAAATCCGTGTTCATCCGTGGCTAAAACTAATGACTAGATACGATCAGAAACTAGAATTCATTCTCCGCACCGCCGCGCGGATCTTCGCGGAGAAGAACTACCACTCGACTTCGATGCGTGATATTTCGCGCGCGACGAATGTCAGTCTCGCTGGTCTGTATCACTACTGCAAATCGAAAGAAGAATTACTGTTCCTGATCCAGGACAACTGCTTCGGGCGTGTACTCGAAAGATTGGAACAACGGCTCGAGGGTGTCGAAGATCCAATCACGAAGCTCGGCATCTTTATCGAGAACCATCTCTCATTCTTCGCCGCAAACATGTCGGAGATGAAAGTACTCTCGCACGAGGCAGAGTCGCTCCGTGGCGATTTGTATACTCACGTCTCAACACGCAAAGATAAATATACAAAACTCGCACGCCTGATTCTGCACGAGGTCCAGGAGAGCCAGGAGAACAAAGAACCCATCGATCTGACGGTCGCAACCTACGCGCTGTTCGGAATGATGAATTGGATTTACAACTGGTACGATCCGCAGGGCAAACTTAATGTCTCTGATTTGGCCGGCAATGTTATGAAGCTTTTCCTGAATGGGTTTCTGCCCAACGGGATGTGTCATGGTTTACCTATACCGTCAGAGAGCCCGAGCGTTTGGAGCCACGGATAACACAGATGGAAAAACTCGATTACGCAACTCGCGACGGCATCGCCGTCATCACGCTCAACGATCCACCCGCGAACACGTACAGCTACGAAATGATGCAGCAGCTCGATCGCGCGATTCTCGATGCGCGCATGGACGAAGCTGTTCAGGTGATTGTGATCACTGGCAAGGGCGAGAAGTTTTTCTGTGCGGGCGCGGACATCCAGATGCTCGCGAACGTGACACCGGCGTTTAAGTATTACTTCTGTCTTCATGCAAACGAGACGCTCAACCGTCTTGAGCAAACACCGAAACTCGTGATCGCAGCGATCAATGGTCACTGCGTTGGTCGTGGACTCGAAGTCGCGATGGCTGCTGACATTCGTGTCGCGCGCAAGGGCGCAGGAAAGTTAGGACTGCCGGAAGTCACACTCGGCGTGTTGCCCGGAACTGGCGGAACACAGCGTCTGGTGCGAATGGTTGGCAAGTCGAAAGCGATTGAGTTGATGACCACCGGGCAGTTGTTCGATTTCGAACGCGGGCTGGAGCTTGGCATTCTGAATCAGATCTTCGAAGCTGAAACAAGTGATCGTTTTACTGAAATGGTCCATGATTACGCGCGGCAGTTCACGACGCCGAACAAAGCCGCGCACGCCGTGGGTCGAATCAAACGCGCCGTGCAAACCGGGTCTGAAATTCCGATTGAATCCGCCCTTGCACTCGAACGCGAACTCCAGCAACAACTCTTCCAGTCGGAGGACGCGAAAGAAGGGCTTGATGCTTACGTAAACAAGCGCAAGCCTGAATTTAAGGGTAAGTAGATCTTGGTACTTGGTATTTTGTACTTTGCTTTCGAACCAAGTACAAAACACAAAGAACAAAGTCCAATCCGATGTACGAACACATTCAAGTCGCCGAGGCTGACGGTATCGCGACGATCACGTTGAATCGTCCCGATAAACTGAACGCCTTCATCGGTCACATGCGACGCGATCTGGCTGACGCACTCGAACACGCCGGAAGCGATCGCAGTACGCGCGTGGTTATCATTACTGGCGCGGGCCGAGCGTTTTGTGCCGGTGGCGACATTGCGTTTATGGCTGAGTTGATGCAGCGTCGCGACGCGGAAGAGTTCTCGCGCATCCTCGGTGCAGGAAGACGCGTGATCCTCGCGATTCGTCAGATGACGAAACCGGTGATAGCGTCGATCAATGGTCCAGCATCGGGCGCGGGATGTAACCTCGCGCTTGCATGTGACCTGCGCATCGCTGCACATACCGCGACGTTCAGCCAGTCGTTTGCAAAAGTCGGGCTTCATCCGGATTGGGGCGGGACTTATTTCCTGCCACGTCTCGTCACGCCAAATAAAGCGTGTGAAATGTTTTTCTTAGGTGAGGCGATCGATGCCGCCGAAGCTGCTCGATTGGGAATCGTGAATCAGGTTGTGGCGCCGGAAGAATTGGAAAACGTAACCCTACAACTCGCCCACCGCTTACGAGCCGCGCCACCGATCGCACTGGCAGCAGCAAAACATGCGGTGTATATGAGTCAGGCGGCGGAACTCGAAGAAATGCTTCGTTACGAAACTGAAGCGCAAATGCGTTGTTTTGAGTCTGACGACGGTCACGAAGGCGTCCATGCTTTCCTGGAAAAACGCGAACCCAAATTCACCGGTCATTAATCCGAAACCAAATCTGTGTCATCCGTGGCTAAAACAGCTCTGATCACTGGCGGCGGCCGAGGTATCGGTCGAGCAATCGCCGTTGCATTCGCACGCGAGAACATCCGTATCGCCGTTGCTGCACGAACTGCTGAACAAGTGGAACAAGTCGCTGCCGAAATCGGCAACGACTCAATCGCACTCGTCTGTGACGTTTCCGATCCGCAGAGCGTCGCACAGATGTTCGGCAAAGTCGGCGACATCGACATCCTCGTCAACAACGCCGGCATCGCAGAGAGCGCAACCGTCGTCAATACCACCGACGAGCTCTGGCACCGTCATCTTTCGATCAATCTCTCCGGCACTTTCTACTGCACGCGGGCGGCACTACCTGCGATGCTGAAGAAAGGTTGGGGACGCGTAATAAATATCGCTTCCATCGCAGGAAAAACGGGCGCGCCTTACATCGCCGCTTACTCGGCATCGAAACACGGTGTCTTAGGTCTGACGCGTTCGATCGCGCTTGAAGTCGCCACGTCAGGCATCACCGTCAACGCGATCTGCCCGGGTTATGTCGATACCGATATGACCTCACGCGGCGTCGAGCGCATCACCTCGCGAACCGGACGCACTGCCGATGAGGCGCTGGATATAATCAAAAAGATGAGCCCACAGAATCGTTTGGTCACGTCCGAAGAAGTCGCAGCCTTAGCACTGCTTCTCGTTTCAGACGAAGGTCGAGGAATCACTGGTCAATCAATCAACGTCGATGGCGGCTCAGTGCTCTTCTAGAATAATTAATAATCTCGGAACGTACTGTAGGGGCGGCCCTCCGTAGCCGCCCGTGTTTTGATAAGTGTTCGCCAAACCCGAGACTCGTGTTTCTTGAATCCTTGCCAAAACCACGGGCGGCCACGGAGGGCTGCCCCTACAGTTGAACCTATACGGTTAACTCATACACGAGTCTAATGGGCAATCCCATGATGTTGAAGTAATCGCCTTCGATCTCTTCGATGAAGAGCGACGCTTTTCCTTGTATGCCGTAAGCGCCCGCTTTACCGAACGGCTCGCCCGTGCCGATGTACCAATCGATCTCGTCGTCGCTCATCTCCGCAAAGCGCACGCGCGTGGTTTCGTAAGCAACGCGTGTCTCACCGCCAACACGCACAACTGCCACACCAGTCAGCACGTCGTGCCATTTTGCGTTCAATAAATTCAGCATTCTGCCTGCGTCCGCTTCGTCAACTGGTTGCCCAAGGATCTGATTTGCGACGACCACTGTTGTATCCGCGCCCAGCACCAATCCGTGGTCCAAACCACTTGCAACCTTCTCCGCCTTCGAGCGCGCGAGTCGTTGCACATACGCCGCTGCTTCTTCGTTTGGCAACAATGTTTCATCGATCCCGGCGACGATGATTTCGTGTGGCCAGCCCGCGCGCTCCAGTATTTCCGCACGCCTCGGACTGCCCGACGCGAGCACGAGTTTTTCACGGAGATGATTTGCGTTTTCTTTCATGATTAGTCTATAGCATAAACATGAATCAACTGATCAAATCATTGCCGGGAGTGTTGCGCGCCGCGGGCGACTCGACAGAGGTCGCCGAAGCCGCAGCCATCGCCGCGTGGAAACACGCCGCCGGTGACGGTTTGAAAGAGCACGCTGTACCGTTGAAACTCGAAGATCGAACGCTGAGAATCGCAGTCGCGGACGCAATCTGGCAGAAGCAGTTGCACTCAATGCGCGGACAACTTCTCTTCCGAATTAATTCGATCCTCGGTAAACCACTCGTCGGCGCACTGGATTTTGTCGTCGATCCGAAGCTCGCGAAGCCGCCTGTGGAACAGCCTGCACAACGAGACGAGTTGCTCGACAACGAAGTGCCGATCGAATTATGGTCAGCAGCTAGCGCGATTCAGGACAAAGATCTGCGCAAGAAATTTTTGAAGACTGCTTTAGTTTCATTGAGACACAAAGATTAGAACATGCCTATCAATCAATCTGATATCGAAAAGGTCGCGCAACTGGCCCACCTTGAACTGGCTGAGGACGAGCTCAAAACCTTCGGTCCACAGATAGCGGAGATTGTCAGCTACGTCGAGCAACTCAATGAAATCGATACCAGTAACGTCGAGCCGGCGCTCGGTGGTCTAACTCCTGAAGGCGAAACGACTGACACGTCGCGCGCGGACGAGATCGCAGGCTCGCTTGGACAGAAGGTCGCGCTGGCAGAAGCACCGGACCCAGCGTCCGGACACTTTCGGGTTCCCAAGGTGCTGTGATCGAATCTCACGAAAAACTCATGTCGCGTCAAACTGTTGAATTTTCAATCACCGCAGCAGAGAAGCTGAACGAAACTCTCAACGCGTTTCTCCAGATCGATCGCGAGGGGGCGTTAAAGCGTGCCGCGGAGATTGAGCAGAGTGGTGATGCCGGGCCATTGGCGGGGATTCCGATCGCCGTCAAGGACAATATTTGTGTCAAGGGTTTGCAGGCGTCGTGTGGGTCGAAGATTCTTGGTGATTATCATCCGCCGTATAACGCAACCGTTATCGAACGCCTGACAAATGCCGGTGCAATCATCATCGGGAAAACAAACTGCGACGAGTTTGCGATGGGCTCATCAAATGAAAACTCCGCGTTTGGACCAGTTCACAATCCCTGGGACACGACACGCGTTTCCGGTGGTTCGTCGGGCGGTTCCGCAACTGCTGTAGCGGCCGGAATTGTTCCCGTCGCGCTTGGCTCCGACACCGGCGGTTCCGTGCGGCAGCCCGCGTCACTCTGCGGCGTCATCGGCTTGAAACCGACTTACGGTCGCAACTCTCGTTACGGTCTCGTCGCTTTTGCATCTTCTCTCGACCAAATCGGCATCTTTGCCCGCGAAGTCGAAGACGTGGCGCGTGTGCTCGGCGTTATCGCCGGTCGCGACAGCCATGATTCAACCACCGCGGATGTTCCCGTTCCCGACTACACCGCGTCACTAACCGGCGATCTGAAGGGCGCACGTCTCGGATTTCCGCGTGCATTGTTCGGCAAAGGTCTCGATGACGAGGTGAAGCAATCAGTCGAGAGCGTGGTCGACGTTTATCGCGAGCTCGGTGCTGAAATTGTCGACGTTGAACTGCCGAGCGCAGGCTATGCGATCGCTGTTTACTACATCATCGCCACCGCTGAAGCTTCTTCAAACCTCGCTCGTTTTGATGGCGTTCGCTACGGATTTCGTGCGGAAGACGCCCCCGAGTTACGACAGATGTATCGCAAGACTCGCGAAGAAGGATTTGGACCAGAAGTTAAACGACGCATCATGCTCGGCACTTACGTCCTCTCCGCAGGCTATTACGACGCCTACTATCGCAAGGCCCAGCAAGTGCGCACCCTCATCAAGAACGACTTCCTCAAGGCATTCGAAAGTTGCGACGCTATCATCACACCAACGTCGCCAACCCCCGCATTTGCCATAGGCGAAAAGGTAGACGATCCGCTCGCGATGTACTTGAACGATATTTACACAGTGACGGCGAATCTGGCGGGTGTTCCGGGCATCAGCGTGCCCTGTGGTTTGTCGTCGGAACGTCTGCCAATCGGATTTCAACTGATTGGGCCATACTGGTCCGAGCCGATGCTGTTCAAGCTAAGTCACGCTTACGAACAGACTCGTCCCTTCCTGGAACGACCGCCAATCAGCGCCTCGTAACCACAGCTGTCACAGTTTTTTGACGTTCGGATTTATCGGGGATGAGGTCGCCGGTGAAGAGTTCGACCACTCCTTTGGCAGTGCCGACGACCGGAGTCACGTCGAGACCGACGTGAACGGCGCCCGGTATCAGGCCCTTCTTTTTGATCTCGTAACCAGCCAGGCCAACGGCAAAAATCGACCCAATAATCGGAATGGGTTTGATGAGGCGCTTCGCAATGCCCCAGCCACCGGCCCTGATGATTCTGCGTTTTAGAGTCGTCATCGTTTACTCCTAAACGTGATAGCATGCATTTCGATGCGACTCAAGCTGTTTT
>DATEIS010000225.1:0-14224 GCA_035278765.1 Pyrinomonadaceae bacterium
TTGCCGCCGTTGCCGTCGTTGATCGCCAGCGTGCCGATGGTAATCGCGTAGAGCCCGGCGTTCTCACCAGCGACGCGATTGAGTGCGCCCGTGAAAGCGTCCGGTGATACAAGTGCTCCGCTCGTTATCGAGTAGGTAAACGTTGCCGGATCAGCATCACCGTACGTCTTGAATTGACCCGCATCGGCCGTTACTTCGATCGCGCGTTTGTTGATTGTTAACGTGCCGGTGCCGCTGCTGGCGTTGAAGCCAGTGCCCGGCGTGTAAGAGGCCTCGATTGTATACGGTCCGGCATCGGTTCCCGCCGGCAGTGCGTAACTCACGCTCGCTGCTCCTGCTACAACCGTATTGTCAGTTGTGGCGACGCCGATCGTGGTTGCACCCTGCTTGACCGTGAAGGTAACCGAACCGTTGTTGACCGCAGGACCACTCGCAGGGGTTACGGTCGCATTGAGCGTCACCGATGTATCGCCATAAGTGGCGATTGCGTTCGCGACGGACGTGGTTGTGTCTACTGTAGCTGAATTAACAATCAGCATAAGCGTGTTGCTGGGCGTCGCACCCGGACCCTGACATCCAGCTCCACTATTGGTAGCCCTTACCTGGAACGTATACGTCCCCGGAACGGTCGCCGGAGTCGTCGTGACACTGAGAGTACTGACAACGTTCGCGCCCGTAGTCGTCGCCGACGGCGTGCCAAAAACCGGGGTAGCTCCTGCTGGGAGACCAGCTGTGACGCCGAACGTAACCGTACATGGGTTAGTGTTGCCGCCCACGGTGATCGTGGCATTTCCATAGTTAGCAGTTGCGCCCTGAATGACCGTAACACTCGTTGGAGCCGCGACAGCGATGGTCTGCGGATTTGAGTCAGTCATCGTCGTTTGCGCCGTCGCACCTGACGTCAAACCACGCGCACCGACGAGGAACTTCATATCCAGGTCATATTCCATCACGAGATAGTCACCACTGAAATTACCTTCAGCATCCGCAGTCACATCAAACCCGCGTTCCTGCGGTGTATGCGGATCTTCGTGGATCTTCACGCGAACAACTTCGCCCGGTTGGAATCCGCGACCACTGATATGCGCAATTTCACCAGGCGCGTAGTCCATCTTGTCAGTTGTGATCGCGGCCGAGGAACTGCCAAGCACCGCACTCGAGCTGAGCACTGCACCGTTGCTGTTCACACCGCCAAGCACGAGCGCTTGTCCACTCAACTCGGTAATCGTATGTCCCGAGCGATCGAAGAGCGGATCGCTCTGGCCGTTGTGAAACAGCGCGGCGCGCGTCTGTGAAATAAGAATTTGTCCGGGGAGACCCGCACACGTATCACCTTCAGGCGATACGTGCGCGTAAGCACCGAATCCTTCATACAAAGGATCGTAAATTTCCATCGAGCCGTCGTTGTTACCGCCGATGATCTGAACTTTGCCGTCGAACAAGACACGTAAGTGCGCTCCAACGCGACCAACTTTTAACTCATTGTCGATGGTCCAAAATGATGAAGCTGACGTATCGAAGATTTCGCCCGAGAGAAGTTCGTTACCACTGCCGTCGCGTCCACCAACGACAAGCACACGCGCATCCTGAAGCAGAATCGCCGAGTGCATCGAACGCGCCACACCCATGCTGCCCGTTGCAGTAGACGTTCTCGCTGCCACATCAAGAACCTCTGCGCTGCCAGTCGCATCACCGCCGGCAACGAACACACGGCCATTAGCAAAAAGCGTCGCGCTGTGTCCGGTACGCGCAACGCTCATCGATGGACCATTCGTGAACGATCCGCTAGCCGGATCAAAAATCTCGGTAGTTGCGAGTGCGCTTCCTCCATCACGACCGCCGGCGATCAGCACACGACCATCTGACAGCAGCGTCGCCGAGTGATTGGCGCGAGCCGCGCCCATATTCGCCGCAGCAGAAAAGTTTCCCGACGCTGGATCGTAAATCTCCGTTTGATTCAGCGTGCCGTCATTGTTTTCACCACCGGCAATCAACACGCGTCCGTCTGCAAGACGCGTTGCGGTGTGTCCGCGTCGCTCGACGCTCATTGCGGCACTCTCGGTCGGAGTTGCAGCAGCTTCCTCGACTTCAAGCGTGTGATTAGTTGGCGCGACGTTGGCACCAGTGACGATCGTGGCAACACGTGCGAACAATCTTTGGCCGACTGAACTGGCAAATGTTGTTGACGACAACGCAGCGGCTGTTATGGCTATCAAGCCTAGTAAAAGCGCGATGCGACGGAAGGAGGTCGGGCGATTGGGGACCATGTCGTTAAGGCTCCTGATGGAAGATGGAAATACTTGCCTTGGCCGGTGACGTGGTCCAACTAAACAGACCAACGCGTACACCAGCCAAAGCTCTGGGCTTCGTATTTTTGCTTTTACAAAACCTGGAATGAGGATGAATCCCGCACGGTTCCCAAATTCCTTCGCGCGAGAAGAAGTACTAACTCCGCGAGATGCAGTTTCGTGTGCGGAGTGCTAATAGCAATCACTGCGCCAGACGACGTGCAAGTGGAGAACTATCGGTGTGTGTAGGAGTTACGTAAATCAGCGGCAGGAAAACTACGTTAATCCATCGGATTGAACTGCTCGCTGGCGAGCAGTTGTTCGCCACAGTTCACACGGATAAATGACGGATGGCTGAAAAATGAGAGGGCTCAGACTACGCCGAGCCCTCTCTGGAAGGACCGGTCGGGTAGACAACCGAGAACCGCCCTCTCAATAACCAGTTCCCGGTCAATCTTTCGGTAGCCTTCCAAAACGCAGAACCCGGGCTCTGGGCAAGCAGGGTCCTGCGCATGCAAGTTGTGTCGTCGGGCCGCGACGTGGGTGAGCCGCAGAAATTTCTAAAAAACAGTTTTGTCGATCACATCGAAACGTGCTTTACAGTTGCGCGTGTGCGTGGTGACTCAATTAATCCCTGAATTACCTGGGCCACCTGTGACAATGGCTTTGGCTTACGAAGAAAAGCATCAGCTCCAGCGTTACGAGCCTCTTCTTCTGCTTCTGGTGATCCGTAAGACGTGAGTACGACAATGCGAGTCTCGGGATTGTGCTCATGGACAAACTTGATGATTTCGAGTCCCTCCGAGCGTCGTTCTACTCCCAGTCGCAAGTCCTGAATAATGACTTTGTACTCAGTCTCTTTAATGAGTCCTTCCGCTTCTTCCTTCTCGCGCGCTGTATCCACTTTGAATCCGTGTTGTGAGAAGTATTCGCTCATCGAAAAACAGATCGACTCTTCGTCATCAACGACGAGTAACGTTCGTGGGGTCTTTTCGACGCGATCACTCGCTGTTTGATCCCGGCCCCAGAAAAATTCCTTGAGGCGGCCGGATACCGTCTTGAGCTTCAGCATTGAGGTTCGTTTCGTCGGGGCAATGCTGCTACTGGCGTTCGTAATAGATCAGGCACGATTAGAATTCAGATCAGATTGATCCGTATTCAACCGCCTGAAGAGGAACGCCTCGTTTTTCAGCATGGTCAACAATGCATCACAAATCTCACGTGTTCCAGTGCCGACAATACGTCCCAGCTCGTCCTGGAGCGCGTAGATTTTGCCGTCGGCATTGAGTGGGAGAATTATCGGTTCGCTGTACATAGTTCTAGTTGGGGTTGCGAACTGGGGGAGGTTCGCAACCGGTTCTATTAGATTTAGATAGGACCACACCGCAGGAGAAAGGTGGGTCCCTACTCTCTCGTGGTTCTATTTACGAAGGCGTTTTCGAACCCCTGCTGCAACGCCGAGCAAGCCGGTCCCGAGCAGTAACATGCTTGTGGGTTCCGGCACCTGTCCTTCAGAGATCCAGACGCTCTGGCCGCCTGAAGAAGCTGTGGACTGTACGTGAGCCGCGATGCGGAATGGCCCATTGCCTCCTGCACCCTGGCAGGTATCGCATGACCAATCCAGGAAGCTATCGGAGGTTAGTCCTGTCGCAGTCATGGTGAAAGTGATGCTTTCGCCGGTGTCGAGTCGATCTGATCCAGCTGTTGGGAAGGTGATGAGTACATCGAAAAACCCATCGCCGTCGGCTTTGAACGCATTACTTCCAAAATCGATGGCCAAGTTCCCGCCTATGGCTGTGCAATTAACGCACGCGAATCCGGTGCCTGCTAAAGGCGCAAGCAGATTGTTTAAATAGAGCTCGTCGACGAACCCGTCAGTATTGTTGGTAATAGTAAACGTGACTGTGTTCGCCCCGGAATTTGCTATCACCACCGTAAGCGAACCCGCTACCGCGTGTCCGTTACCCGAGAAATCCGGCCCGGTTAAAGTGAAATTTACCGGATCCGCGTTTACAGTGAATGCGGAACCAAGGGCGACAACGGCAAAGATCGCGAGTGAGACGGCGACTTTGCGTAAATTGATCGGGGACATTGTAAAACTCCTTCCTTGCTTGAAGCGAAAACGACGTTAATACGCAACAGAGAGCGCCTCCGCACGCGTCGTCCTCAGGGGTTATTTGCCGGTGGATTGGTAGGAGAAGCCCTGCAAAATTCGAGTAGGGCGTCAAACCATCCAGCTAGTTAAAATGCGTCCAATCACACCTCTGGGCCAGGTGTGAAAGAGTCGGGGAAGGGAGGCTGTATAGCGTGATCGTCAGTCGGGGGCATTCGCCTGGCTTACAACAGCCTCCCTTCGGAACAGATTCAGCGGCGGAGCAAGCGCGATCTGTTTCCGGTGTCGTTAACTCCCTTTCTTCAGGGAAAAACTCCGCTAAATAAACTTGTGTTCGACGATCCGGATGCCGAACCCTCGGTGACCGTCAGACTCGATCTCCTCTCTCATAACCGTGCCTTTGATCGCTGCGACCATTCCTTCGACTGGTCCATTCAGAAGCCGCACGACAATACTGATGGACGAAGAAAAGTTCATACGCCGAGGCAGGCGCAGGTACAGGCCGGACGAGCTCATGTTGTCTAAGTGACAGTCGAGGCTGAACGGCTGATCGTCAATGTCGACTCCCCAAACTCGAGCGGGCAAAACATCGTGGGAGCGAGGTTTGGAACGTCGTTCGACGGGGAGTCTCCGAGTGCGGAACGGCAGGGGCGGCATTCGAAGATGACAATCCAAAATGTAATTAGCGCGCTGTTCGCAGTGCATCTCTGGGCACTTCCTAGGGGTTAGGAATTTCGACTTTTGGATTATGAAGTTATTGCAAAATGGTGACAACGGAGGTCTTTGCCCATTTATCTGGCAGTAATACAGCAAATTTTTGCAGGATTAGGTGGCAGGATCCTACTAGATCCCCATGGAGGATTCCTGTTATGCCGTTGCCAGAGAAGTGGCAATCGCACTCATTCGACTTCGTTTCGCCTTCAGCCGCCGGAATTTGGTCGTTTTCGAGTCACAATTTTTGTCAGTCAGCTAATGAACAATCCCAACTTCCTCACTAATACACGCAAATCGCGCCCGGCACAGGTCTTGAGGGTAATGCTGCGGCTCGAACTAACGCTGTTTGCAGCGAACGGCTTAATTGGTATGACCATAATCGTCTCTCTAATAATCTTCACTGCCCTGGCCATGATCATTCATGAGCTCGGTCATCTCGTGGCCGCGCGGTTGTGTAAAGTCCCCGCCTCCGAACTCGGCCTGGGACTGGGGCCACGCCTCACAGGTTTTCAAATAGGCTCCATCCGCTTCAACCTCCGCGCGATTCCCGCCGGCTCTTTTGTGAGACTTGACGGCACTGCTCTGAAGCAGAAATCTGTACAAGCCCAACTCCTCGTTCACCTGGGTGGGATCATCTTTAATCTCGTCGCCGGTTTATTTACTTACGGGACGATGTTTGGTTGGTTGAATTTATTAGTCGCCGCCAGCAACATTCTTCCTCTTTACCAGCACGATGGTTGGAAATGTGGTGTGGTGATCATGCGCGCCTTGTTGCGCCGTGAAAGCCAACCCGCAGAGCGTGTCTTCACATTTTCGGGCGGTTTCGTGAGCTTGCTGCTTGGGTGGGCCGTGTTGCGGATGTTTGTGTAGAAGAGCTTTCCGCAAAAGTCGAAGATCGTTCTTGGATCGGGTCAGTACATGGAGCGGTAGCGACCTGGTATTCCCATGGTTTGACCAGGTCGCTACCGCTCCCTGTACTGACCCGATCCAAGTGCGATTCCCACTTTTAAGCAAGCCGTGAAGGTGGATTATTTCGGCATCTTTGCGAGACCATGACGGAAAGCGTAGATGATGAGCTCCAGCCGGTCGGAAACCTCGAGCTTGGAAAACACGGAACTGAGATGGTGAGTTACCGTAGTCTCACTTATGTAAAGTCGCTCGCCGATCAGCTTGTTCTTAAGCCCTTCCGAAACAAGCGCCACAACTTCTCGCTCACGCGGCGTTAAGCTTGCGATCTTAGTCGCTTCTGCGTTCGGTCCTTGTTGCCGTCCACTTCTTACATCTTCCAGAACGCTTCCCATCATCGAGCGATCGATCCACACTTCGCCGGCGTGAACCTTTCGGATCGCCTTCAATAACAAGTCCGCCGCCTGTTGCTTCAAGACGATACCCATCGCGCCGCGACGAATCGCGAGACGATGCGATTCCGTTGTTTGCACTCCGGTTAATACAAGAACACGCGACTTCGGACTGATATCGCAGAGAGCGGGAAGAAACTCGAGACCGTCTTCTTCGTCCAGCATGAGGTCTAGCAGGATAATATCCGGTTGTTCTCTCTCAGCAAGAAGTAGCGCTTCCGCTCGGGTGCCAGTCATAGCCACTACGCTCATAGTCTGATCCTGCTCGATCAGCATCCGCAAACCACTGCGAATAACCGCGTGATCGTCGATGATCATAATGCGAATTGGTGTGAGAGTATCAGGCATAGAGCTGGGTTACAGTGGGACGGTAACAGTTACAACCGTATAGTTGTTATCAATCGATACTTTAGTTTCGCCGCCTAACATAGAGGCCCGTTCTGCAATCGAGCGAGGCGTGAATAAAGTTTGCCTATCGTGCTGATCTTCCCCGTTAAAGCTCAAATCGCCGGTCCCCCCAGGACGGCGATTTTTTATCTGGAGCCGGAACGTGCCTGCGTCACAGGTTAATTCGACTCGGGCCTCGTTACAAAGAGCGTGTCGTCTGACATTACTCAATCCTTCCGCTACGATTTGAAATAACTCCGCGGCCAAACGATCGTTAACCTGGATCTTGCCGGAAGCTTCGACGTCAACGTTGATGCCCGTAACGGAGGCAAATCTTGTAACAAAGCGTTGAATTGCAGGCAAGAGCACGTCGCGGCGTTCTTCCCCCGCTCGTAATCCCCAAACGTAGCGACGCATCTCGACCAGTTCCTGATTAGTGAGTTCCAGGAGCTCCTCGACATTATCAAGAACGTCAGTCTTGCCCGCTCGAAGTTTCTGGGCCAGTGCAGCGATCCCTAGTTGTAACCCGACATAGGGTTGAATAACGCTGTCGTGAATATCACGCGCGATACGCTGGCGTTCCTGTTCGGCTGCATCCGAAGCAAGGCTGTCGACCAGCCGGATATTCTCGATCAATGGAGTTAAATGGTCCATCAACTGAAGCACAAAATCCATCGTCGAGTTATCAAAGCGATGCGATCCACCGCTCAGATACAAACGGCCCATTGGACCATTGCGATTGTGAATCGGGACGGATAAATAGTGTGTGGTTTCGAGTGCGTTTGCTACACGGTCGCTGACGGCAGAATCGCCGGGGAGAAACTGGCGACTGTTGACGTCAAATAACAACGGTCGTCCATGTTGCCGGTGAATTACGGCGTAATTAGCCGATGGCAGAAGCAATAAAGCAGCCGCCTCCGCCTCGATAACCGGAGGTGAGCCTCCGTTTGTATGGCTGCCACGCCTGATTCGATACATCTGATACGACTCTGTACCGCCTTTAGCGAGCAGCAACAACAGAGCACTGTCGGCATCATAAAAGGCGCGAAGACTTTCAAGAATGGCATTGATCGTTCGATCGATTCCGAATCGCGGATTGGAGAAGAGAGTAACTTCCTTGAGCAGTTGCAGACGGTTTCGCAGGTTGATTTTAAATCCACCCCAACGTGAGATCAGCAGCCCGAGTATGAGTAGTTGAGCGACCCGTAACATCAGACGATTCAATTCGACTGCGGGTCCCTGTGGTGAAGTCAAAAGAGCAACAATAGTGAAGAGAACAGCGCAAACAAGAGTTAGCCGTAAACCAGCCTTGTACCCCCAACCAAACGAAGCAACGAGAATCGCAAAAAAGAAAAAATTGAAAAAGATACTGCCGGTGCCGCTGCTCAACGAGATCAGTCCGAGAAACCAGATCATGTCGAACCAGTGCATGTACTGCGCGGGAATAAGATCGCTGTGACGGACGGATAAACCAAAAATCACCGCGCTGTATATTGTGTAGAGCGCGAGAATCACGTAAATGAGGTTGGCGTAACGGTCCGGTTCCGACGGCTCCATTAAAATAACCAGCAGAGCCGTTGCGGCCAGCATAAGGCGCGTTGTCGAAACAAGCCGCAAGTCGAACCACTGTTCGGATAAAGGATCAGTGTGGGAGTTAGTAGTGTTGGTCAGGCTGGTACTCAAAGTGGCTTCCTCTGATCAGAACTAGCCACCGATCGAAGTCGATGTTAATAGACCAGGCAGAACTTTTTTACAACTTCGGAGCGAAGTAGCCGACGCGGGTGTGGCCTTTGTAAGTGGGGTTGGTCATCTCGACGCGGACGCGGCGGAAACCTCCATCACGCGCTTTGTTCAAAGGCGTGTAGTAGAGCGCATACTGGTGACGCAACTCTTCTGCTACTTCAGCATACGTGGCTTCCAGCCCGGCAAAAGTTTGCGGCTTGTATAAGCGACCACCAGTGGCGGCAGTCAGTTGCGCAAGCATTTGCTCGCTCAGATCCAAAACGCGAAGGCCCTCTCGAAGGTCACCGATGCGGATCTGATTGAAGCGGACCGCTGCGTCTGACGGGTTCCCCATTAAAGCATCCAACTCGGACCGCTTAGCGGCTCGCGAGATTTCAGTGTTGCTGACGACGTATACACTTACCTGTGCTTTCAAGAGCTCTTGTAAAGCTGCCTCGAGCGTCGCAGTACCGCGTCCACTATCGATGCCGTCTGACAAGACGATCACAGCTCGACGTGATTTAGTTGTGCCAAACTGATCACGTGCGGCAAGCAAGAGAGCATCGTTAAAACGCGTGAACATTCCTGGTTCAATGCGTCGCAACGCGCGCTGCAACTGAAACCGGCTGTGAGTCCAGTCTTGTAAGAGCTCAACCCGATCGTCGAACTTGATCAGGCTGATGCGATCATCACTCGCTAGTCGACCCGCAAAACCTTCGGCCGCACGACGAAAGTCATCCAGGTTGGTTGCTACTGAAGACGACGCGTCAACCATCAATACGACATCGACCGGCACCTGGCGTAAGGCGAGATCGCTCAATGGTTGCTGGCTGTCGTTCTCGAAAACACGAAAGTCGTCACGTGTGAGTGCATTTACCAGCCGGCCGCTTGAATCGCGCACGGTCACTGGAATCATGACTTCGGTGGTATTAACCGAAATCACGTCGCCGGGAGTGACTTCCTGTTCCTTCTGCTTGAAAGTGGGAACGGGTGGAGGTGCCCCCAAGGCATCCAATGATCCGGGCGTTGGGGTTGGAGAGGCTTTCGGACGAGGCGCAGGTTTCGGTTTCGCAGGGCGCGTACCCGTTTGTTTCTGCGCACTTGTAACAAAGCCGTGTGGCAATAAGAAGAGTGCCGCCAGCACAAACAGCAGCACAATTGCCAACAATCTACGCATCCTTATGTAGATCATTTGAAAATCAGAAATATTTAATGACCACGGATTTCCAGTACGAAACGCCGAAGGCGTTCGCTAATTTCAGCCTTGGGTTGGAGCGCAGCGACAACCCAGGGAAAATCGTCCAGTATCGCGTGAAACCCTGTAAGGGTTCG
Source organism: Pyrinomonadaceae bacterium (assembly GCA_035278765.1). Classification (GTDB taxonomy): domain Bacteria; phylum Acidobacteriota; class Blastocatellia; order Pyrinomonadales; family Pyrinomonadaceae; genus PSRF01. The sequence continues at coordinate 9,915 of DATEIS010000225.1, forward strand.
CCCCAGTTGAACCCTTTCAGGGTTCGAATCGCCTTTTATATTATGCTACCCAGGGTTCTCGCTACGCTCGAACCTTGGGCTCAAATTAGCGAACGCCTTCGGCGTAATTTACTTAGTCGACTCGTCGCCCATTGCCGCCTTCATCGCCACGATAATCTTTTCGCTGACACGGCGTTTACGCAACTCTTCGATCTTCGCTGCAGAGAGATCAAACTCCACCGGCGACTGCTCAATTCGGCGAATAATCGTTCCTTCGGAAAATCCCGCCTCGACGAGTTCGCAAACCGAATCATTCGTCAAACTCTTGGTCTTTTCGAGCTTTGCCGGTCCTTCAGCTTCGCTTGGCGGACGCAGGATTTTGACCGTGGCCGAGCCGGTGGTTATCGTATCGCCGGATAACGAACTATTGCCTCTATTCGATCTGGTCCCACCTTTGCTTCCGCCACTGGAGCCGAAGATATCTGTGGAACTACCGTCGTTTGAGTTGCCGGGTTTCGTGGGAGAACTCTTGGCCGCGTTAGTGGATTGATTGAAGAACTCTTCATCATCAGTCCATGCTTCGTCAGAAAAGTTTTCGCCCTGCTGACGGGCCATCATCGCAAGGATCACTTTTTCAGTTACCCCAGTGCGTTTCAGTTCGATGAGACGATCGGTCGACAAATCGAACGTCACCGGCTTGGAAGCGATGATGGTGATTATGGACTTCTCTTTGAAACCCGCTTTAACGAGCTTGACTATCGAGGCGTTCGTGAGGGGAGCGTTGTTATCAGATTGTGCCCACGCTGAAGCACAACTAATTAGCAGGCAGAGAACAAGGAGGAGACAACGGCTGAATAGAAAACCCTTCATGATTCTTCCTCTCTATTGGCGACGACGAGGCGTCTTAGCATCCGGCGCCGGCTCATCCTGAACTTTATGGTTGCGGTAGCGGCTGCTAATGCGCTTGACGTAGTCGCGCGTCTCTTTGAAAGGGGGGACCCGATTACCATAACCAAGGACCCGGCCTTCGCCGGCATTATAACTCGCCAGGGCCAGATCCACGCGGCCGCTGAACATCGTCAGTAACTGTTTCAAATACTGCGTGCCACCGCGAATATTGTCCGAGGGGTCAAAGGGACGTGCTACGCCGAAACGACGTGCAGTTCCCGGCATTAACTGCATCAGACCCCTGGCGCCTTTCGGACTGACCGCACGTGGATTAAAGTGCGATTCCTGCTCGATTACCAGGAACACGAGATACGGGTCAATCGCAAACCGCAATGCGTTTGTCCGGATTAGAGTATCGATTGCGGTATTTCCGGATGACCAGCCATTCAGTTTCCAGGTTTCTCCCGGCGCGGCCAGTGCGTCTGATTCGCGTTCAATACGGTCAATACGGTCTTTGGCCAGGAAAACCGATACTCTGTCGCGGTTGTACCACGCGCCATCGGAAACTTCTCTGACTTCATCAACACGCAGGCGAGCGCCGTTCACGAGGTAAATCCAGGTCGCGACAACAGGCGCAGGCTTCGGCTCGACTGGTTTTGGTGTTTTTGTTGCCGCCGCGGTGTTATTGGCAGCCGGGACTTCTTTGTACCGATTTTCAATCTTGCGAACTTCACGATTGGTGCTTTGCGAGGTTCCCTTGAGGCGATACCAGGTCGTGTCACCCTGTTTCCATGTATCGTCAACATCCAGGGTTCCGCCGTCGGCAAATATGATTCGCTGGCCAACGATCTCTCCGGTTTGTGCGACGGGTTCAGGGGAGCGTTGGGCCACGACGGACGCAGATGTAAAGAGCAGCCAAAGAACTAATAGGCCGGCAACTGTAAAATGGCGATTAGTCATTTAATAAATCAGGTTCTCGCCTGGTTGCAGCTGTGTTCAGACACCGACCGCCTGCGCCTGCGCACGTTGGTTGCCCTTAAAGGTCTTAAATCCGTGCGTGGTGCCGAAGTAGTTTCCCCATGCTTTGTCGATCAAAGCCGGTGAAACTGCCAGCGGCCGCCCTTCGAACGAACAAATATCGGACATCCGATTCAACAGATCTCGTGGCTCACAAGACTTCATGGGGCGATTTTCCACGCCATATTTGTGGAGCAAGTGACTGATACTCTCGTGGTCCACTGCCAACCCTCTGGAAGCTGCGGCGCGTCTGAAGATTTCACCATAGGCCCCGGGCGTCGGCAACTCGAGCCGAGCACGATATCCCATCCGCCGCAAAAAAGCTTCATCGACAAACTCGTTTTCGTCGAGATTGGTCGAGAAAACTACTAACTGCTCAAAGGGCACTTCTATTTTCTTGCCGCTATGTAACGTCAAAAAGTCGATACGCTTCTCCAACGGCATGATCCAGCGATTGAGCAGATCTTTACTGGAGACACGTTGTCGACCCAGTTCGTCAATAACCAATGTTCCACCGTTTGATTTCACCTGGAACGGTGCTTCATAAAAACGAGAGTTTTCATTCCACACCAGATCCGTGTTTTCGAGTGTGAGCTCACCGCCAACCATGATCATCGGGCGCGAGATCTTGATCCAGCGCCGGTCGTGCTCCATGGGAGGTCCATTCACAACAACCGGTTTATGACTGTGGTTATCAAACACGCGAATGACATAGCCATCAATCTCGATTGCAAATGGAATCCAAACTGAACCTGGGAGCGCGGCATTCAAGCGTTCGGCGATGGCGGTTTTACCCGTGCCGGGAAGCCCGGTCAGAAAAAGTGAAGACCGAGAGTTGATTACACATCCCAGAGTTTGGATCAGCGAATCGGGAAGCACCAGATCACGAAGAGCGCTGCGCACAATCTCGAGCGACGCTGCCTGTGCCGGCGCCGCCTGAAGACGCATCATGTAGGCGTAATCCTCGAGTGTAACGGGCGCAGGTCCCGAATAACCGGATTGAGCTTGCAAACGGAGTACGCGTTCCCAACCGTGCTCAAGCATGGCATAACGTGTGAGACCAGCCGCACTTTGAAGCCGGATCTCGATCAGCTTTTCACGGTAGAGTTGGTAAAGCAGCTCATCCGTTAGTGCAGGTGGTAGACGCAGCTTTTCGGCGACTGACATAGTCGTGGGATCTGCGATGGAAGCAACGTGTTTAAGAGCAAGATCGCGAAGAAAGCCTTCCGCTACGCCGAGTTCGTCAAGCTCCTCCGGCGTGGGTGGGCCAAGGCTCTCGATTTCCGCACGTGTTAAAAAGCTGAGGTTGCCCATGTTTGGCTCCGATGTTTAAGTGAAGTAATGGTGCTCTCTAGAAACTATTTATTGGCTTCGGCCGAGGTCTTCAAAGCGATAAGAGTTCGGCGGGCGGTTTCTGCATCGCTTTGCCGTCCGGTCATTTCATAGAGACTCACCAATTTATTCAGCACGTCCGTGGAATTTGGCTGCATCGCTTGCGCAGTCTCGAGATGTTTGATCGCGTCTTTCGCGTGACCACGTTGCTGAAGCTGAGCGGCTATATTCATGCGACCCTGATACTCACCCACAGCACGAACAAAGCTCTTGTAGGCATCGTCAAACTTTCCGCGCTCGCATTGGACCAGACCGAGATTGTTCCAGATGCGCGGATTGTTCTGGGCAATCTTTGCGGCGCGCTTTAAGAACTTGGTGGCGCGTTCATACTCGCCTGTTTTGTAAAGGAAGAAACCGAGATTGTTCAGGTGCTCTGCATTGTCTTCATCAAGCGTGACGGCCATTTCGAAGGATCTGAGTGCTGAATCGCGCCATCCCTTGCTCTCGTAGGCGACGCCGAGAAGTTTGTTCGCTTCGGCTGATCGCTGATTGATAGCGGTCGCGCTGGTCAGTTCGTTTATGGCGCCATCGACATCGCCCGCGAGTAACAGTTGCCGTGCTCTACTCAAATAGCTTTCGAACTGGGCGGTGGAAGATGATGCCGCGGGATCTGAGCTTGAAGGAGTAACGACGGGTGTCGTGGCATCTTTAATGCGCGTAAGCGTGGTGCTTTCGAATTTCTCGGCTTCCTTGCTTGTGATACGCCGCGATTGCTGTTGCTGATCGTTCTTCTTCCCGCTGCCACCAAACAACCGCCCGAGTGCGCGGAAAGGAGCAGACAAAGCACGGACAAAACCATTGCCGCGTTTCTTCGTCGTGTCGGCTGAATCTTTGGTTGTGCCGTCCGTGTTTGAATCAACAGCCACCGGCTCTTCAGCCGCAACTTGTTCAGCGACCGACGTGGACCAGTCAAAAATTCCCGCACTAGCGGTAGTGCCATGCTGAACAAACGCAAACATCAAATAGACAGCCAGGAGAGAACTAGCAAAAGCTTTCTTTGACATTTCGAGTCACCTTCCTGCTTCGGTCATTTA
>DATEIS010000226.1:0-9515 GCA_035278765.1 Pyrinomonadaceae bacterium
TTCTACTTCGGCCATGTTTCAGCCACGGATTTACACGGATAGTTATTTTGCGAATTGTCCGATTGGCCCCTCGGGGTTGATGATGTCTTTCAGGTCGGAATAAGGCACGAGTACGAATTGTGGCCCGGCTGCGTACGGGCCGACTTGATAAGGATAGAAATCGATGCCGAGGCCTTTTTTCGTGATGGTCCAACCCAGGTAGTTATTTGCTTTCGCCGCCGCACCCTTCTCAATTTCCTCGGGCGTCAAACCGTTTGTCGCGGCTCGCTTCTTGAGATCGGCAATGCAATAGTTTGCGATGGCCTGAAGATACTTCGTGCCGGGTTTGAAAAGGTCAGCGAGTTTCAGCACTCTCCCATTCTTCAGATCGTAGTTGAGCGTTTCTGAATGGCTATTCGGATGCGCCGCGCCCTGAGAATAAGTACTAACGTCGAAATCGATACTCACCAGATCGTCCTGGGCCAACACCACCGTGTAGCCGATAGTAAGATCGCTGCCCATCGAATCCGCAGGACGAGTTTCCTCGATATTCTCGCCTGCCTCCGGCGCCATTTCTTTCTTAAATTCGGCGACTTTCCGCGTCACTGCAGCTCGTGCCGCCTGGTTAAACTTTTCGAGGTTCGGATTGTTGCCACCGGTCAACTGCGGATACTGCGCCGCAATCTCATAGTTCAACTTCTTGTTGTTTTCTTTGATCTGCTTCGAAACCAGCTCGACGTCCCCAGTGAAACTAATCGGCTCTTCGTGAACGGAGAACGCGGTCTTCTTGTCGCTGTCCTTTTGATCCGGTGGCTTGGACCAGTTTCCGGCGAGCGTGATCAGCCCGTCCTTCTGATCGACAGTCCAAATGCCCTTGAACAGGCCCGTCTGTTTGCCGCTCGGATCAAACTCCTGGAGCGTCAGATTTCCGTCCTTGTCGACGTTCCCGCGCAGGTCAATGCGAGTGCCGACTTTCTGATAAAAATAGCTGCCCGCGAGTTGATCACCGGTGCGCACCAGTTTCATTTGCAAATCGAGCGAGGCGCCGATCGAGCCTTTGAAGTGTTTTGTTTGGGCAACTACGGTAGCGCCGCCCTGCGTGTCGAGCTGCGTAACAGGTGAAGGCTGCGTGCCCGGCGGCGCGGGTGGTAGTGGCGTTGAACTTTTGCGACAGCCGATTGAAAGAAACAGGCACAGGACGATCAGAGAGGCGCGTATCTTCATGGGCCTATCTTATCAAACGGCTCTAATCAATCCACGCCCTGCGATCTCCGCACGAACATCGGAAAATGTCAGCTCAGCGAGTCTGCCGCCGGTGAATAGTGGCTCGTTGGTGACGTCGGCAAGTGCAAACGGCGGCGCAGGAAAGTTGTCGAGATCTTCGTCGTTTTCCAAGCTGACTTCGGCGAGGACGAGGCCGAACAGATCACCGAGAAACATGTCTGCTGAAAACTTTCGTCCTTCGAATTCAAAGTGATAACGGTTCTTGCGAATCTCGTTACTGTTGAAGAGAGTCGAGAGTGTCTCAGCTTCGAGCGCGTTGAGATAAGTATTGGTGATGATGGTTCGCGACAAGTCATTCGCGTCAGGTGCGAACTTTTGCGTCAACTTCACGGTCCACTTATTCGTCCGCGGCTCACGCACTTTGCGCAGCCGCAGAGTAGAGCCCGTCATGTAGTTGTCGGTGATCTGTAGGTGCGGGTCGGCGCGCGTGATCCCCTCAGGCAAATCACGCAAGAGATAGCGACGCTCGCGTTCGACGCGAGCGTACTTGCTATCAGGAACCACCGTGTTTTGATCTGTAAGCTTTGCTACACCCATCGATAAAATTAGCCACGGATTTTCACGGATTAACACTGATTGTTTTATCCGTGTAATCCGTGTAAATCCGTGGCTAAAAAAGCTTAGATCTTCCCGGCCTTCATGTCAGCCAGGCGCTTCTCGAAGCCGGACGTGTCGACCTTGTCCGTCTTACCGCGCTCAATCGCCTGGTTGCCGACCGCGAAAGCCTCGTCTTTCTTGCCGAGCTTGTACAACGCGTTGGACTTGGCGACGAGGTTCCGGAAAGTTTCCTTCGTCTTGATCGACTTATCCAACCACTCCATGCCGAGCGTGTCGTCAGCCGTATCTTTATTGTTGATTAAATAGAGCCCGGCCTGCATCGGCGTTTGCCAATCTTCAGCCTTCGCATTGGCGACACTCGTTTTGAGTCTCGCAAGAGTTGACGCCGCGACATCCGGCACTTTAACCGTGAACGGAACGTTGATCTTTTCCCAGCGGATGTTCACCTGCGCGGAGTCGTCACCAACCGGGTCGACTTTGTACGAGAGCCATTCCTCACTCTCGTTGACCCACTGCGGCTTAGTCTTCACACGCAACGTGTCTTTGGCCGGATCATAATTAAAACTGCCCCACTGATTCGCAGTGCCATTAAAGACAATCGTCCACTCGTCTTTGGTCGGAATCGTGTGTAGGCTGTAACTACCGGCGGCCAGCTTCTGACCATTGATCAAAACGTCGTCTGTGACTGTGAATGTTGTTGCTTCGTTTGCGCCCGCACGCCAAACGTGTCCATACGGAACAATGGCGGCGTCTTTCGGGCGTTCATTTTGATTATCGAGGGTGGCCTCGCCTTTTGTTTTTGCTTCCTGCTCGGGCAGTGGATCGCCCCAGATTTTGGTACGTCCTTTTACACCCGGTCTGCTGTAGCTGATCGTGATGTCAGTGACGCCGACTCTTTGTGTGACACTCGCTTTCGGACTCGGACGCGGCGTATCGATCTGCGCGAAAGCCGAAGCACCAAAGCACAAAACAAACAACACGGCGAAGATGGAAACAGAACTACGCTTCAGGAAACTCATGCTCTTTCTCCTGGTGATTGGATTCGGGGCCTGAATGATAGCAAGAATTCGGAATTGAATATAGGACCTGTACGACCTATTTGACCTATAATATCCGGCGCTTCAGCAAACCTTTTAACCCCGCAGTTTTTGGAGGACAGATCCATGTCTACCCGTTTCGCCCTGATCAGTGTCTTCGCGTTCTGTTTTTTGGTTTTTTCTGCAAAAACCAGTGCTCAAAACGGACACGGCGCACCAACTCAAACTCGTCTGTTGCGTACGCCCACTGTTAGCGCAACTCAGATCGGTTTCGCTTACGCAAACAACATCTGGGTCGTGCCGCGCGCCGGTGGTGGAGCAAAACGGTTGACGAGTTTTCAGGGACAGACTGCGAATCCACATTTCTCTCCCGACGGACGATGGATCGCGTTCAGCGGCGAGTATGCGGGCAACTTCGACGTTTACGTCGTGCCGTCTGAAGGCGGCGAGCCGAAGCGTTTGACGTGGCATCCAGGCGCCGATCTCGTCGAAGGTTGGACACCCGACGGCAAGTCGATTCTCTTCTCTTCCAACCGCGCGACGTGGGCGCCGAGTGGTACACCGCGATTCTGGACTGTGTCGGCTGAAGGCGGCGTCGAAGAACCGATGATCCTGCCGCGCGCTTACCAGGGAAAGATTTCTGCTGATGGAACTCGCATCGCTTATCGCATGAACAACTCGTGGGACGAAGAACGTCGCAACTATCGAGGCGGTCAGAATCGTCCGATCTGGATCGTTGATCTCAAAACTTACGATCTTGTTTCGCCGCCGTGGATCGATTCAAAAGACGTCAATCCGGTATGGGTCGACGACTCAGTTTTCTTCATCTCCGATCGCGACGGCGTCGCGAACGTTTGGGAGTATCAAACAAAGACCAGGAAGCTCGCGCAGATCACAAAGTTCACTGACTTCGATGTGAAGTCGATGGATTCAGGCTCGGGCACCGTTGTTTTTGAACAAGCCGGTTACGTTCACGAGCTTGATCCAAAGAGCGGCAAGTCCAGGATCGTCAACATCAATGCTACCGGCGATTTCCCGTGGATGATGCCAAACTGGGAAGACGTAAGTAATCGTCTCACCAGCATGGCACTCTCGCCGACGGGCAAACGCGTAGTGGTTGAAGCCCGCGGCGAGATCTTTACGATCCCGGCCGATAAAGGCGACGTTCGCAACCTGACACACTCGAGCGCTTCCGCGGAACGCGATCCGGCGTGGTCGCCTGATGGGAAGTTTGTTTCGTATTTCAGCGATAAGTCAGGCGAGTACAAACTCGTGATCGAAGCACAGGATGGACTGACGCCACCGCGTGAGATCGCACTCGCCAAACCAACGCACTACTACACACCTTCCTGGTCACCCGATTCGAAGAAGCTTCTTTTCACTGACACGAATCTGAAAGTTTGGGTTCTGGATCTCGCGACCGAGCAGGCGAAGATCGTCGGCGAGGATCCGTGGATGGTCCCACAGCGCACACTGAATCCGGTTTGGAGTCCTGACTCGAAGTGGGTGGCTTACTCGAGTCGTTTGCGTTCGCTGTATCACGCGATTTTTATCAGCAATGTCGAGACTGGCGAGAAAAAACAGGTCACTGACGGACTCGCCGATGCGGTTTGGCCCACTTGGGATGCGAGTGGAAAGTATCTCTGGTTCCTCGCGTCCACCGATTTCGGGCTGCGGTCGCAGTGGTTGGATATGACTTCGTACGATCATATCCCTACCTTCGGACTCTATCTCACAGTACTGCGAAAAACCGATCCGAGCCCGCTGCTGCCGGAAAGTGACGAAGATCGCGGTGTCGGAACTGGCACGCGAAGGCTTCAACCAGGCGCGTGTCCCGGCGACGCAGGCGGCGCTCCTGAGGGCGGCGCCGAAGGTGGTCAACGTGGACCACGTGGTCCAGTGACGGTGCAGATCGATTTCGACGGACTGTCGCAACGAATCGTTTCCGTTCCCGGCGTTCCGGAACGGCAATACTCAGATCTCCAGGCGGGCGTTGATGGACAGGTCTTTTATCTCGAAGCAGGGCGAACCGGCGGCAGTAGCGCTCCGCAAGCTGGAGCCGGCAATGAACTGTTGCGCTATCGTCTCTGCGATCGTCGTGCGAATACGTTTGTCAGCAGTGTTGCCGCATACGAGATCAGCGCCGATCATCGCAAGCTTGTTTATCGTGCGGCCGCTGGCGGTGGCGGACAGTTTGGTGGTCCAGGCGCCGGCGGTGGAACGCCACCGGCTCCACAGTTGTTTCTCGTCGATGCCGATCGAACCCCACCACAACCCGGATCGGGTCGATTGAACTTCTCCCTCCGCATGTATCTAGAACCGAAAGAAGAATTCAAACAGATCTTCAACGAAGGCTGGCGCAATCAACGCGACTATCTCTACGTTCCCAACATGCAGGGCGCTGACTGGCCCAGGATGAAACAGATGTACGGCCAGTTACTGCCGTTCGTGATGCATCGCGCCGATCTCAACTACCTGATGGACATGATGGGCGCCGAGATCGCGATCGGGCATTCATACGTGCGCGGCGGCGACATGCCGACAGTGCCGCAGCCAGTAGCGGGTCTGCTTGGCGCGGACTTCGTCATCGAGAATGGTCGTTACAAAGTGACGCGGATCTACGACAACGAGAGTTGGAATCCCGATCTGCGTTCGCCGCTCGCAACGCCAGGAGCGAACGTCAACCCCGGCGACTACATCCTCGCCATCAACGGCATTGAGTTGAACGCGCCTGATAACATTTATCGACTGCTGGATGGAACGGCGAATCGACAAACAACGCTGACGGTGAACACAACGCCTTCGATGCAAGGCGCGCGCACAGTCACAGTTCTTCCAGTCGCAAGCGAACAAGCGTTACGCACGCGCGCGTGGGTCGAATCGAATCGTCGCCTGGTTGAAAAACTTTCCGATGGTCAGCTCGCTTACGTTTACCTGCCGAATACTGGTCAGCCCGGCTACACCAGTTTCAATCGTTACTACTTCTCGCAACAGGATAAGAAAGGCGTGGTCGTTGATGAACGCTTCAACGGCGGCGGGTCGGCAGCCGACTACATAATCGAAGTCCTCGCGCGCGACTTTGATGGTTACTTCAACAACGTCGCCGGTGATCGTTATCCATTCACGAGTCCTTCAGCGGGCATCTGGGGTCCGAAGGTGATGATCATTAACGAGATGGCTGGCTCGGGTGGCGACTTGATGCCGTATATGTTCAAGCGTCGCAAAATTGGACCACTAATCGGCAAGCGAACGTGGGGCGGACTCGTGCACACCGCCGACACACCGCCGTTCATCGACGGCGGATCGATGATTGCGCCGCGTGGCGGGTTCTTTACGCGTGATGGAAAATGGGCGGTCGAGAACGAAGGCGTCGGACCGGATATCGACATTGAGAATTGGCCCAAAGACGTGATCGCCGGCAAAGATCCGCAACTCGAACGCGCCGTTCAGGAAGCGATGCGGATGCTGAAGGAGCGTCCAGTGGAACGTCTCCCGAAAGAACCAGCTTCACCGACGTGGGGCAAACGCCCGTAAGTCGGTGTAATCTGTGGAGCAGTTTGCAAGGGGAATCAAGGTATGAAGTTTTGTTTGTTCGTGTTGCTGGTTGCAGTGTGCTCGGTTGCCACCGGCCAGGAACCCGAGGTTATCCGCACTAAAACTGAGCTCGTTCAAACCGCGATCACTGTTCTCGACAAGAAGGGCAACTTCGTCGAAGGACTAAAACGCGAACAGTTTGAGTTAGTAGTCGACGGCAAACCGCGTCCGGTAACATTCTTCGAACGCATCGCCGCCGGCAGTGCACGCGAACAAGAGCTCACCACGCTCGCGGATCCAACCAACAACACCACGACCACGCCAACTGTCGCCCCGTCGAGAGTTCCTGGTCGCACGATCGTTTTCTTCATCGACGATCTGCATCTGTCACCTGACAGCATGAATCGCACGAGAATGATGCTCCAGCATTTTCTCGATCGCGAGATGAATTCAAAAGACAACGTCGCAATTGTTTCCGCCAGTGGACAGATCGGTTTTCTCGAACAGTTCACAAACAACAGGGCCGTACTCGATGCGGCCATGTCGCGGCTGATTTCGCGCATGTACGACGTCAACGGCTACAGCGCCGGCAACAACACGAAGATGACGGAATACATGGCGTTTACAATCGACACCGCCAAGACTGACGCGAAGGTCCTCAATTTCTACGTCGAAGAATGTATGAAGGGCGCGTCAACTTTTAGAAAAGCGAGATCACAACTGGCCGTCATTCGCACGTCGTGTGAAACGCAGGTCAAGAACAGCGCGCGAGCCGTGCTGATGCAGGCGGCGCAGATTACTCAAAACACTTACAACTCACTCGAGTCAGTCATGCGGTCTGCGGCGCGTGCGCCGGGACGCAAGCTCGCGTTCTTGATCTCCGATGGCTTCCTGCTTGACGCTGGACCACATGCTGCCGCTGTACGTGACAAGCTCGACCACGTTATCGACGCCGCACAACGTGGCGGCGTGGTTGTCTACACCATTCATTCCGCTGGATTGGTCAACAGCACTTTCATGGACCCCGGCAACAAGCGGCCCTTTGATTCGCAGGGACGTCTCGACATCGCTTCAATTGGAGAGCTCGAAGCCAATCAGGACGCGCTCAGTGCAATCGCGCACGACACGGGCGGGCGAGCACTTCGCGGAACGAACTACTTCGACCGCTGGGTGACAACGGTGCTTGACGAGACTTCGAATTATTACGTTGTTGCGTGGCGTCCGGAGAGTGACGAGGAGAGACAGCCGAAATTCCGCAACGTTAAGATCACGGTTGTGGGCCAACCGGAACTCACCGTGCGCGCACCGAAAGGTTATGTTGCTGGTCCAACTCCGGCGCCACCAGCGACCGCTAACAATAACCCGAAGACGCCAAAGACTTCTGAGACTGAGTTACGTGATGCGCTCAGCGATTTCTATCCCGAAAGTGGTTTGCCAACACTGCTATCGTTAACGTACCTGAACACGCCTGCGAATGGTTTGGTGGTAACGTCGTCGATTGAGATTTCCGCCAGGGGCGCATCAACGATCAAACTCGCAGGTGTGGTGCTCAACGACAAGGGGAAGATCGCGTCAAGCTTCAAGAACCAATTGAATATCGAACCCGCGAAGTCGGGCGACTCCGGCTCGATCTTTTACAACCACCACACTCCACTCGCCCCCGGCATCTATCAGTTTCGTGTCGCTGCCCGCGATGAGAAATCGGGGCGTGTAGGAAGTGCGATTCAGTGGATCGTGATCCCGGATCTAACCAAGAGTCAGTTGACGTTGAGCAGCGTGTTGCTAGGCGGCCAACTTCTCCAAGACAGGTACGTTCAATTGAGCGTGGACCACTCATTCCCGCGCGCATCCCAAATGGGCTACTGGCTGTTCGTCTACAACGCCAAACGCGATGCCCACGGAAACCCGCAACTGACAGTACAGACACAAGTATTGCGCGACGGGCAAACAGTCCTTAGCTCCCCTCAACGCCGTGTGAATAACAGTGGACCAGATGCGGAAAGGATCCCTTTTGGTGAGGAACTCGCGTTAAAAACCCTCGCCCCCGGAAGATATGATCTGAAGGTTATAGTAACCGACGCCGTTGCTGGCACCAGTACCTCTCAGCTAGCGGACTTCATCGTTCGCTAAATCCGCGTCATTCGCGGCTAAATATTATTCAGAATACCCAGCGCGGTTCGATGAAAAATCGCGCTCTTATCTTCCTCTGTAATATCGAGCGACTCAATCGACGTCACCGCCCTGTCAATCGATCCCAACAGGTGCGGATAGTCACTGCCCATCACCATATGATCCGCGCCCACCATATCGCGCACCATCTTCAACGTGTAAGGACTAAACGAAACGGTATCGTAATAGAGCCGCTTCAGATAGACGCTCGGCAGCTTGTCGATCTTCACACGACAGTCAGCGAAATCACGAAAACCGTTGTCCATCCGTTCCATCAGATAAGGTATCGCACCACCGAGATGCCCGATGATCCAACGAATGTCGGGCAACTCCTCGAACATGCCGTCATAACACATGCGCGCCACGGCGAGACTCGTATCAAACGGAAAGCCAATGATTGGCCCAAGCACATATTCGCGAAACGCGTCTGATTGTGCCGGCAACATCGGATGCAGAAAAATACACAGCTTCATCCGGTTCGCTTCTTCAAAAAATGGCCGGTACTCGGGCGACGTCAACGGCTTGCCACCGATGTTACTGAGCAGAATCACGCCGTTCAGTTTTAACGTGTCAATGGCGCGGTGAAGTTCTTCAAGCGCTGCGTCAGGCGCATCCATCGGTATCGACGCAAAGCCTTTGAAACGTTTCGGGTGTTGAGCGATGAGTTCGGCGTACGAGTCGTTCATCATCCTGGCGACAGCAGGCTGATGTTCTGCGTCAGTGAAGAAGACATTCGGCGTCGAGAGTGAAACAACTTCAACATCAATTCCAACTCGATCCATATCTTCGATACGTTTCGAGACATCAGTTATCGCGGGTGTGACGCCAAAAAACCGCGCGCCACGATAAGTGATGATTGTTTGTCCGCTGGAACTGGAGCCGAAAGAAAACTCCGACGGAAGATCGCGTATCGTTTGAAAGAAGGCGTCAGTGTAGAAGTGCGTATGAAGATCA
>DATEIS010000227.1:0-6151 GCA_035278765.1 Pyrinomonadaceae bacterium
CGCGAATGATGCTAAACAGCAAGCGAGTCTCTGGCTCAGACAGATTTCAACAAACAGCCTTGTGAGGATCGTTCCACCAGAGACTGGCGGTTACCTGGCAACAACGTTCTCCCCTGACGGCGAACTGGTTTACTACGTTGCTACGCTGGAAAGAAACAAGTTCGTACCAACGCTCTATCGTGTTCCGGTGCTGGGAGGAACTCCCGTAAAAGTCCTCGATCGAGTTTTGAGTGCGATTGGGTTCTCTGGTGACGGTAAGCAGTTCGCATTTGTTCGCAGAAATCAGGACGACGTAGCGTTGATGGTGGCGAACACTGACGGCAGCGGTGAACCGAGAAATATCGCGACGCTCAAACTACCAAACGGCTTCTCAACTTCCGGACCATCGTGGTCGCCCGACGGAAAACGAATTGCCAATGGAATGTTCAATGCATCCGGCGCCGGGTATTCAACTGTCGTGGAAGTTCCGGTCGAAGGTGGTGAGCCACGGCAGATCGGTACAGAAAAATGGGCGAGCGTTGGCAGACTACTCTGGCTCGACGACGGCAGCGGCTTGATCATGACCGCCCAGCCTGAGTTTTCTTCAATCGGCACGCAGGTTTGGTTTCTTCCCTACAGCGGCGGCCCGGCGCATCGAATCACAAACGACTTGAATGGTTATGGCGAAGTCAGTCTCGGGCTCACGGCCGATTCAGGCACGATTGCAACGATCCAACAAGTAAACGCGAGCAGTATTTGGATCACTACTCCCAACGAGGATGAGAGTCGCGCACGACAGATCGTTAAGACCAGCCTTCCTGAGACAGTCACCTGGACGCCCGATGGAAAGATCGTCTATGCGAGTCGCACTGGAGAGAACTGGGATCTCTGGATGGCTAACCAGGACGGCTCAGCAAGCAAACAACTGACCGCCGACGCTTTCATCGATCAACAGCCGACAGTCTCCACCGACGGTCGCTACATAGTTTTTCAGTCCAACCGATCCGGTGCGCGGAACATCTGGCGAATAGATGCCGATGGCAGCAATCCGAAACAACTGACCCAGGGCAATTCGCTCGATGGGTATCCGCGTGTTTCTCCCGATGGGCAGTTTGTAGTTTTCATGTCACTGCGTTCCGGCACATGGACCATCTGGAAAGTCGGGATCGACGGAGGCGCGCCAGTCCAATTGACGAATAGCAGTTCCGAATTCCCGTCGATTGCTCCGGATGGCAGATGGATCTCTTATTTCTACACGGACGAACAAGCAAACAACCAACCGAAGCTGGCAATCATCGCTTTCGAAGGCGGTGCGCCAGTAAAAACGATCGATCTCCCACGTTTTGTTCAACCGATCGCGTTTGCGTGGATGCCGGATGGACAGTCGATCGCCTACCTCGACAATAGTTCCGGAATTCTGAATGTGTGGAGTCAACCGCTTGACGGAGGCACGCCAAGACAACTGACGAATTACAAATCCGAATTCGTAACCAGTTTTGCGATCTTCCGCGACGGCAAGATCGCAACATACCGCTGGTCAGCAACGAGAGACATCGTGCTAATCAAGGATTTTAAATAACCCCCCGTCTACAGATAAACAGATCTTAGTCTGTGTAATCTGTGGATCGCCCTTTCAAGGAGGCCCAGAATGAAGCAAAAAGAATGGACCATCATGATCTATATGGCGGGTGACAATAATCTCGCCGTTGACATGGCTTACGCCATGGAGCAAATCAAGAACGTAGCGGACGCAGGCGACAACACTCCCAACCTGTTTGTTTACTACGATGGCAACTCGCCTGCAATTCCAACGCTCTATTGTGACTTTTCAGAGCCGGGCAAACCCCGCTACGTGCGCTCTTACAAAGTTGAAGACAAACTTTATCCGGTTACTCCGAAGCACAATGAGAACGCCGCTGACATGCGGTCCATCCTCAATTTCGTTGACTGGTGCGTAAACAAGGTGGAGGTTGAGAACAACGGATATGTTACGAAGGGGCGTCGCGCAGACAAGTATGCGTTGATCTTCTCCGGACACTCGCTCGGCTTTCAGGACATCGGCTTGTTTAAAGATGAAACGTCAGGCAAGTCGATGAACATGAAAAAGTTTTTCCGAACTCTCCTGTTGGCAGCGGTTCAGGATCAGGAGATGTTGGACGAAATCGCTCTCGAATATGATTTTGACGATGAATTAGAAAACATCGTGACCACAAAATTGCTTGGTCAAAAGCTCGACATCCTCGGGTTTGATAGCTGCGTGATGGGCATGCTCGAAGTTGGTTATCAGTTCAATAAGATTGCCCACACGATGATCGCATCTGAAGGCAGCGTCCCGAGCGCGGGTTGGACCTACGCGAAGATACTCGGCTGTCTGGCCCAGGAACAAAACCGCAATCTGGACACTCGCGATGTTGCGGAGCTCTTCGTGAAAAAGTTCATTCGTACCCAGGACGAATATACCGTCGGCGGCGTTTCGGTCGACATGGCGGCGTGGGATTTGTCTCAGTTTGAAGGTCTTGCTTCCGCATTCGAGGAACTCTCTAAAGCGCTGCTCGAGTGTTTTGAAGATCCGGAGAGCCGAATCTACCGGCAGATGGAAAGAGTGATTTTGTACGTGCACTGGAAGTGTCAGTCGTACATGTACGATCAGAATGTCGATCTCGGCGACTTTTGCGAGCTGCTCGATCGAGAATGCGGGCGAGTGGTGGAAGAGCTTGGTGGAGGCAAAGACACGGAGAAGTTGAAAGACGTACAAGCGGCCTGCGGATCGGTGCTGGATGAGTTGAAGAACGCCGTGATCCTGAGTGGGTTTAGTGGCGGTGGCTATCAGTATTCAAATGGAGTTTCGGTGTTCTTTCCCTGGTCGCGCGAAGGGTATGAAGTATCGAAGAAGAATTACGAGAGCCTTTGGTTTACAAAACAGGCGAAGACAAAGAAATTGTCGTGGACTGGTTTTCTGAAGAAGTATTTGTACGAGGTCAGTCTACGCAAAGTTGAGACGGTTAATGCTGAAGTTCCTGTGGGAGCGAGATACCGTTATAAGTCAGGCGTCCCACTCGACGAGCGTCCCGCGCTGGCGGCGGCAGCTGCAGCAAGCAGCAACGGATCATCTCGTACCAAGATCGCGGGCCAGGAAGGTTCAAAGATCGCCGGGCAAGAAGGCTCGAAGATAGCGGGACAAGAAGGTTCCAAGATCGCGGGACAAGAAGGTTCCAAGATCGCCGGTCAGGAAGGCTCGAAGATCGCAGGACAAGAAGGTTCCAAGATCGCCGGCCAGGAAGGTTCCAAGATTGCGGGACAAGAAGGCTCGAAGCTTGCTGGGGGTGGTTCGAGTGCATTCTTCAACAGCCTAAAGCTATTCAAGAACGTCGAGAGTCGTTGGGACGTTTCCGGCTTTACCAAAAGGCCGGAAAACCACGATTGATTTAATTTACGCCGAAGGCGTTCGCTAATTTCAGCCCAGGGTTGGAGCGCGCACGCGCGACAACCCTGGGACAGGTAATTTATATTCGCGGCCAACCCTGAAAGGGTTCGGCAATTGGCGAACCCTTTCAGGGTTAACTCGCTTCTTTAATTTTGATCCCAGGGTTCTCGCTTCGCTCGAACCCTGGGCTGAAATTAGCGAACGCCTTCAGCGTATTTGGTTCGATCCAAACCTTATGAACACACAACCAATCAACCAGAACAACCCGCACGCAAACATCGAACTGACACTCCGTACCTTGCGCACGCTCTGGCCTGCAATGTTTGTGAGCCTTGCTGGTTTTTTCGTGTTGACGATCTTCGCGAAACCATCGGAAGACATTACTCCCAATCCTACTCTGTCGCTTATATTGCTCCTCGTTGGCGTATCGACAACGCTGATTTCCTTTCTGATAAGAAGCAAGTTGCTAAGCCGTGCTGTCGACCAACAACAAACAACGATGGTCCAACAGGCATACGTGGTGGGTTGGGCGATAAACGAGGTCGCGGCGCTGCTCGGGTTACTGGATTTTTTTGTGGCTGGCCATCGTCACTATTACATCCTGCTCATCATCTCAGCCCTCGGATTGTTGCTTCAGTATCCACGACGCGAATCGGTAATGAACGCAGGGTTCACAAAAGGCTTCTAGGAGTTTAGAAATGAAAAGATTTTTAGCATGCATAGTTCTTCTTGTTGTGTCGTCGGCAATGGTTTCTTCACAGCAAAAGACCGAACCAGCAAACAAACTCGTCCAGTTTCACATGGCACTCTTGAAGCACGGCCCGAAATGGACCGCCACCGAGAGCGAAGAAACGAAACGTCTCCACCAGGACCACGTCAACTACGTGGTATCTCTGCTCGAGACTGGTAAGGCAATTCTCGCTGGTCCACTAACCGACGGTGGCGAGATCGACGGAGTCTTCGTATTTCGTGCCAACTCCGCTGACGAAGCAAAGGCGTGGGCCGAAGCGGATCCATCAGTCGCATCCGGATTCCGCATCGCCGAAATGCATCCCTGGTGGTCCGAAGACATCTTCAGCAAACCGGCAAAGCCATTGAAATTGACGAAGATGTATCTCGCGTTCCTCACACGCGGCGACAAGTGGACTCCCGAGAAGACACCAGCGACCGAAGAGATCCAAAAAGGCCACATGGCCAACATCAATCGTCTCGCGGAAATGAAGAAACTGATTGCAGCAGGTCCATTTGGAGACAACGGACGCCTGCGCGGCATCTTCGTATTTCGCGTGGACTCGTTGGAAGAAGCAAAGAGTCTGACCGCCACCGATCCGGCAGTCCAAGCCGGCCGGCTCGCAATGGACATCCATCCCTGGATGATCCCCGAAGGCATACTGCCCTAACCCGATGCTTTCCTATTCGAGTTTCATCCTGGGCTTACTATTAGCCGCAGCCCCATTCGGCAGCGCATCTGTTCGCGCGGAAACTTCCGGAACATTTCAGAACTCAACGGATGAACGTGCCCGGCAGGTCATCGAAAGATCACTTAACGCTCTGGGCGGAATCGACGGCTTGAAAACAACCACTTCCATCACCATGAAGGGATCTGGTTGGGAGCATCCTTCGGCTCAAGCTCAGGGTTACGAATACGGAAAGCGAACTGACCAGTCATATCAGGAGACGCTGGTCGCTTTCCTCAGTAATGGGAAATTTGCTTTCGAACATCGAACCGACGAAGGTGATCGAAAAATCAGATGGCGAAGGTGGCTATACGATGGCGATCAACGCATGGTGGCGGACTTTCTGGTCCAGGAAAATTTCACCAGCCGCAACCAGTCAGTGGTCAGGCTACGCTCCCAGCAAAGGCGTCGCATTCCTCATTTGTTGCTTATCGAGGCCCATGGGAATCCGTCCTCATTAAGATTCATCAGCGACTCAAGGAACTACCGCGGCCGGCGACATTCAGTGCTGGCTTACACCCCGCCAAACGAGAGAATTACGCTGAACTTGTTTTTCGATAACCAGACCCAATTGCTCTCAAAGTTGGATTACCAGATCGATTTTCCAACATTAGGCGACACGCGCATCGAATACACATACTCGGGCTATCGACGTCAGCAGTATCTTGGCTGGGTTCCGACCCGGCACACAATACGAGTTGCCGGTAATATCGCCGTTGAAGTTGACGTCGAAATGGCCGCGAACATTCCCGGCGCTGAAAAGATTCTTAGTCTCCCCACATTCCCAGCGGCTCCGACCGAAACAACATTTCAACTCCCGGCACATCTCACGGAGCTAGCAGGAAAACCCGGTACGACTGTGACAGCTACCGACGGCGTCAGGCTCATCGAAATCAACGGCTTCACCGTTATGTGTATTGAGTTCAAGGATTTCATTTTCGTCGCCGAAGCGCCCGCTGTTCATCCTTCAATCGTAAACATACCAGCCGACACTCAGCAGGGGAGCACAGATCTGGCCGAAGCTTTCATAAAAAAGATCAAGGAAACCGTGCCGGGTAAACCGATTAAGTATCTCGTCGTGGGCCACTACCACAGCGATCATTCGGGTGGAGCGCGGGCGTTCATGGCCGAGGGCGCTACGATTCTCACGACCCCAGCCAACAAGAGTTTTTTTGAGAAGATGGGAACTGCCCGGCACACCTTGAAACCGGATCGCTTCTCTCGCAATCCGAGTCCTGTAAAAATTGAAACGTTTCAAAAAAAGCGGGCAATAACAGATGGTGTCCGCACC
>DATEIS010000228.1:0-2797 GCA_035278765.1 Pyrinomonadaceae bacterium
GAGCATTACGCGCGCGAACGCCGTAACAGCGCTGATCACGTTGTAGTGCTGAGGCTCCACAAATTCCTGGGCCGTTCGTTTCATCGAGTCAAGCGCGCGCTGATAGTACTCACGAGGAGCGTAAATCGTCTGCATGATCGACTGGTAGCCCCTAATGAGCATTGCGGGATCCATTCGTGTCTTGAAATTCAAGGAGCAGCTCGTATTGTTTCCAGAAGCTTCTCCCAATAGCCGTCCCTCTCGCTCCAGCCGTTTCCATAACTGAGTGTCGGGCAGCGCGTTTAGCAGGCCGACCATCGCCAGAGGAATTGCACTCTTTCTGATGAAGTCGATCTGTCGCTCAAATACGTCGTCCGGATCGTTATCAAAGCCGACAATAAAGCCAGCCATCACTTCCATGCCGTAGCTCTGAATCTTCTTTACTGAGTCGAGGAGGTTACCGCGATTTTGTGCCTTCTGAGCTTCTTTCAAACTCTCTTCGACGGGCGTCTCGATACCGAGGAACACGCGTCGAAAACCGGCTTCCCGCATATCCTCAAGCAGAGGCTCATCGTCTGCCAGATTCACGCTTGATTCAGTCAGGAGTGAGAAAGGATAACCATTACGTTTCTGCCACTCTGCGAGCGCGGGCAGCAGCAGCCTGACATTCTTTTTGTTGCCGATGAAGTTATCGTCTACGATAAACACAGTTCCGCGCCAATTGAGATCCCGAAGTGCTTCAAACTCGGCCAGCATTTGTTGAATGCTTTTGGTTCGTGGCACACGCCCGTAGATTTCAATGATGTCGCAGAACTCGCACGAGAACGGACAACCGCGTGAATACTGCACACTCATAGCGCTATAACGCTTCAAATTCGCCAAGTGGAAGTGGGCCAGAGGAGTCGCCGCGAGCGGCGGACGATCAACCGCCTGGTAGCGGCGTTTTGCAACTGCCGCTGCCAGGTCCTTAACGAATTGCGTCAACGTCATCTCCGCCTCTCCGATAAAAATGTGATCCACGTCGGGCAGATCCTCGATCGTCGTCGTGACGTATGGACCACCAAGCACTACCCGTTTCCCAAGCGACTTGCAGCGTTTCACAACTTGCTTGAGAGAATCCTTCTGCACCAGCATCGCCGTTGCGAATATCATGTCGGCCCATTCAATGTCGGTGGTCTTTAGCGACTCCACATTTAGATCAATCAGTCGCCGCTCCCAGTCCGGCGGTAGTAACGCAGAGACAGTTAATAGTCCCAGTGGTGGAAATGCACATCGCTTCCCTTCGAATGGCAGCGCGTGTCGAAAACTCCAATAGGTATCCGGAAACTCCGGGTTAATTAACAACACTCTCATAACAACACGCTCCTGACGTCACTCTGCTGGTCCATATTCTGGGGCAACAATTAAATGCGCGCCGCCGGCAGTTGGCGCACCCATACGGCGCAACCAGCGGAAATGGGACTTGAGTCCCGCGCGAAAAGAGGTGTGCTCACCATAGCTCACGCCAAAATCCCGACAGGTCTGTTCCACGAGCCTTGAGATGGCAGGGTAGTTGACGTGACATACGCGAGGAAAAAGGTGATGTTCGATCTGAAAATTCAACCCGCCGAGGAGCCAACTCTCAACTCTACTGCGTCGAGCGAAATCCACCGTGGTTTCGACTTGATGGACCGCCCACGCATTTTCCATCGAGCCTGCGTTCTTTTGCGGCAACGGGAACTCGGCCTCTTCAACGCAATGAGCAAGTTGAAACACAACGCTAACGACCACACCCGCAAGACCAACTGTCAGCGCATAGAACAGGAGCACTATCCAAAGGGGATGGACCAAAAGCGGCAAACCAAAAGCCAACGTGAGGAACAATGCTTTGCCGCCGACGAACCCGAGGAGTTCCCATCGTTTCGGCCGCGGCATTCGTGTCAGTGCGATCCGACCAAGGATTACGTCACGGAAATCATCGTAAAGATGCCACTTGATGACGTTCAATCCGTAGAGCGGCCACAAATAGAAATGCTGCCAGCGATGAAACCTGAATCTCTTTTGATGTGGCGTCAATCGGCCAAAGACCGCAATATCGATATCGGCGTCATGGTCCGTGATGTTTACGTAAGTATGATGTATGACTACGTGTTTCCAGTGCCATACGTAAGAGCTTGCGCCTATCAGATCCATCGTCATGGCCGCCAACCGGTTGATCCAGGCGTGATTTGAATAGGAATGATGACTGCCGTCGTGTTCAATATTGAAACCAATCGCAGCTATCGCCAGACCAAGTCCAGCAGCCAGTGGCAAAGCTTGCCACCAAGCGCCGGCCATGAAGACGAGTAATAGATAGAATCCACCAAAGACAGCCAGAATAATTGCGGTCTTCAAATACATTGCGGGACAGTCGCGGCGACGGCGACCGGAACTATGAAAATAGTCATCGACTCTTCGCCTTAACTCTGTAAGAAAAACATTGTCTCTTCCGAAGGTTAATCTGCTTTGTGCCACACCGCGAATAGGATCAACTGACATTCTTAAAAACTCCCTGCCCTGCTTACCGAGAACTTTGATGCATTGACTAAGCAATGTTACGTGTCACACATTGCAACTTCTTCTCAAAACGTTGTGAGTGATGCTGAGCTTACAGAAACATTACAAGTAGAGAGTTGCTGTGTGCGTTAGAGCACATATAAAAAGACGGGTGAGACTTCGAAATCTTAGACAGGAACTCAGTTCAGGTATGCATCCGTCTCGGCCTTAATGATCGTGTAACACTGGCAGGCTTTCGCTTCCAGACCCCGGCGATTAAGAATCGTAATCATTCCTCGACTGT
>DATEIS010000229.1:0-8108 GCA_035278765.1 Pyrinomonadaceae bacterium
CCTGATCTCAGCCGCGATCACAGACGCCGCGGCCTTGCCCATTGCCGGTCGCGACTCATAAACGTAAACATTGAGCTCGTCCGCACAAAAGTTTCTGTTAAGTCCGTCCTGCACCGCAGCCGTTGATTCCATATGCCTCCAAATATCTGCTTGTTTTCTCCAGTCAGTCTTAGATCGGGTCAGTACAGGGAGCGGTAGCGACCTGGTAGGTGATCAGCATTTGACTCCGATGATTCGACCAGGTCGCTACCGCTCCCTGTACTGACCCGATCCAAGTACAATTCCCACTCTTGAGGCAAAGCGCTGGTCAGCCGACTTCCGGACCCGCGATTGCGACAACAAGAGGCGATGTCTTTGCACTTGGACCACCGGCACGCATTCGAATCAGGTCACGTTCTTTGACAAATCCACTTTCGGATAAAACATTCGTGCCGATACCACATTCCGTATTGAAGTCGATATAAACACGCCGTCGATTCAATTGACTCAACACTCGATCCAGCAGCGTCTCCGCCTGTTGTGGATCTCTTGAGACTATCGGCCCGACGTAATCCGCTCGCGTGCCGCGTCGCGCCAGCGCATAGCCGTTAAGTCCGTCATTAGCAGCTCTGACCAAAACAGGCGAAACCGCGGCGTTGTCGATCAATCTTTCGATCAACTTTGATCGATCTGCATTAAACGCAAGTTGATCCAGCGCCAGCAGAGCATCGCGACCTTCGAACGTTAGCGTCTTTGTGTCGCGCGCTTCCGAGCCAGCAGTTCCACTCCATCGTTCAACTACTGACTCAACCTCAAACCCAAACTTCTCATACACAGGTTGGCCTAAGGCTGTCGCATCGAGCTTTATCGTCGCGACCTTTGGCTTCAAATAATTAAGCGCCACCTGCATTAACTTCGCGGCGATTCCCTGGCGACGATGTTGCGGGTCAACCAGCACCATCCCGATCCACGCCAGATCCTTGCCGTAGGTTGTAGTCGTCGTAGTGCCCACTAAATGCCCATCCTTGATCGCCGCAAAACAGCCGTTGGGCTCCAACATCAACAAACGACGCCAATCATCTTCAGTCTGATTCCAGCCGGCCGCTTCTTTGAGTTGCATCGCGGCAGGGATATCCGATTCAAAGAACGAGCGAATCTCAACGGCAGTCATGATTCAACTCAGTACCGAAACTTGCTCGGCCCAAATGTTATTTGCCGGTTCCATGCAAAACTCAGCCATTCGTTTTACGTTCCATTCAACCGGCCAATCGAACACGCGACGCAAGTTGAGCAACCAGGCAAGCAACCCTTCTTCGGGATGAAAGTAGAGCTCGAGTAAAGCTCGGGCTGTTTTCCCGCCGGTCTTCATGGTGTATTCACCACTGGGTAACTGAAAGAAAGTATGAAGTTGGAAACTGCTGGCGCCGCGCAAGAGGTATTCGGCGGCTATTCGTCCCGACACGATGTTGCCCGTGGCACTAATCGGCAACTTGCAAACCGGGATTGCTTCCTGTCGTTCAAGCAAGCGCAACTGGGCCAGCAAACTCAAATTGCGAGCGCTCAGATCTGGTCCACCGTATGCGGTGCCGCGAACGCCGTCGAACACACGGTCCGGATCGAACAATCGATTAGCATAAACAAGAAAGTCAGGTACTTCGTCGCCGGAACACTTCTCGTTTACGGCTCGCAACATCTCCAGTTGAAATGCATCGTCGAGGATCGCATTGAAAAACTTCAGACCGATCTTTACCGTGGCTGGAGCTGCGCCCCTTCTCATCAACGAGGTAACACGAGTCAGCCATTCAATAATCATTTCCGCCTGCGCCGCCCGGTCAGAACCAGCCAACGTCGGGCTGAAGTCCTTTTCGATTGGCATCGGCGCATTTGGCTCGTGCTTTTTCCATACATCGACCAAACACTTCGTGGTGTATTCGTATTCGCCGGTTTTCCAGACACTTTCCGCAGCACTCGGCAAGTGATACTTGCAGGAGGGCACAACCAACACAGATGCAGGACGCGCAAGCGACAATGCCTCGTCGAAGAACTCGAGGTATTTGGCGAACGTGTCGTACCAGCCTCGTCCTTTCCAGGAGACAGTCCAACCTTCAGTGTTGTCCTTGCCGGTAATTCGTTCCACCATCATCTTCGTTTCTTCGATGGCCCATTCGCTCATTGACTGCGCGCCGGAAGCATCCTCAGCAATGATCGATTTAAGAACGACGAAACCGAGCTGCTCTTCACAATCACGCCGTACCTGCGACAAATTTAAAGAGAGTTGACCAGAAGCCTTGCCGAAAGGGTTCTTGATCGGATGGTCGCCGTATTCACTGCTTAAATCGACCTGATACTCCTCACGCACATACTCCTCGAGCCTGGCAGGCAGACCGGTTCGAAAACGTTCATAGTCGCGAACGAGGGTCGCGCGTTGTCGGGAGTCGAGTTCTGGATGTCCGCTGAGAGAAAACATTATTCAACTTGCACGTTCAGGCGGTTCAGGACGTTTGTTATGTTGTCGACTTCGTGCGCAGACAAAGCCGGCCCCCACGGATCGTTGGCTGCTTCCGTTGGAATTACGCCCAGCTTTGCAAGAGCAAAAAGAATGCGACCGATGTAACCTTCCATCGGATCAATGAAAAGCACTTCGGCGAGTTGGTCCACGAGGTCAGACAGAGCGAGAAAGCGATTCGCATCACCTGCAAAGTGCGCATCGATCAGTTCTGACTGAAGATCACAGCAGACAGCGCCCATGCCAACGAGGGCAGCGTCCGCGCCTCTTGTTAAGCTGTAACCCAGGAACCGGTCTTCACCCGTGATCAGCAGTTTGTCCGGGTGCCGCGATTTGATTTGACGCGCGACGTCCTGGTAGGTCATCACGCTGTCGAGTGTGGCCATCTTGATGCCGATCACATTTGGCAACTCCAGGAGATGGTCCAATACGGCTGGCGAGTACGACACGCCGCCGGCAGCTTCGTAGAGATAAAACAAAATGAGCGGCAAACCGAGATCTGAAAGTTGACGATGATGCTCGATGATTAGCGAGTCTCTTTGTTCGTGATGTCTCAACCATGAAGGCGGGTAAACGAGTAAAGCGTCGGCACCGTTGCGGGCCGCTTTTGAAGCCATCGACAAGGCTGCACTAGTTGCGTCTGTTGGATCTGATTGATTACTTCGAGCACCAACGCCAGCAATTAGAGGTTTATTTGAGAGGCCTCTACGCCATTGCCGGATCACGCGCTCGGCTGTCTCATCATCAAGCAGCAGTCCTCTTCCCGTGTGGGCCCAGATCGCAACCCCGGCGATCGGTTGTGAACTCATGAAAGAAACGTAGGCATCGTGTGCACGCTCGTGAAAACGGTGTTCACGAGCGAACATGACCGGCGCCGCAGGAATCAGACCTCCTGTCAGCTTCGCCTTAATTTCTTCAGGAGTGCAGTTCATCTTTCATCCCATGTGCGGCACGGACAACAAACTGTTCTGAATTAGAGTCAGTGCGCCTTTTAGACTCGGGCGAACTTCAAACGCCGATGGTCTAATAGCTGCCCGATGCGACCGAGGCGCTAACAAATTTCGCCTTGTCTCTTCAACAATGATTGGTTCAATCAGGCCCCAGACTTTCGTAATTTCGCCGCCGATAACGACAACCTCCGGATCCAGTCCATTGATCAAACCAGTGATTCCAATGCCGAGAAATCGAGCCGTCTCACGTACAGCTTCTGTTGCCGCCGGATCTCCCGCGTCAACCAGCTCGATCAACTTGCGCATCGTCGAAACTCGCTTGCCGTTCGCATCGCGCAAATCTGCATACCTTTTTAATGTCGCCTTATCCGAAGCATAGAGATCCCAGCAACCTCTTTGCCCGCAGCGACATTCCGGACCATTCAATTCAATGGGAATGTGTCCGAACTGACCGGCGGTATTATTTCCGCCACGATATAGACCACCATCGATAACAACGCCGCACGCCAGTCCGGTGCTGACACTGACGTAAAGCAGATTGCGAACGTGTGCGTATTGAGCTTTGCCGTGCCAGATCTCGGCCAGCGCCGAACAGCGCGCTGAGTTGTCGATGATCACTGGGAGACCAGTAGCTTTTTCCAGCAGATTCACCACCGGTACATCACGCCACGGCAGGACCACTGAAAGAAGAAACTTGCCGCTTTGATTGTCCACCAGACCCGGCAAGCTAACGCCGATACCGGGAAATTCGATGAACGAATCATGCTTGAGACGAAGTTTGCGAATCTCCTTGCCGATCTTGCTCAAGAATGACGACGCAACAGATCCGGTTTCGAAACTGACGCGCGACACAATGCGATTGTTGAAGTCGCTGAGTGCGAGGATCGTCTCATCCGCACGTATGTCGAGTCCGAAAAGACCAAAACGTTTAGCATTAAGACGCAAAGGCGTCGGAGGCTTACCACCAATCGGCGTTGTTCTTCCCGAGCCTTCTTCAATGATGCAGGCATCTTTAAGCAATTCTCCCGTAATAGTGGAGATGGTCGCTTTTTTTAGACCACTTATCTTTGCGATTTCGGCGCGTGAGATTGGCTGGCGATCCGAGAGAATGCTTAGCAGGATGCGACGGTTAACCAACCGCAGCATGTCATGTCCGGCCGCTGTGACATCGGCGAGATTGGGTTTACGTGTAAAGTTGTGACGCGACGCACTCATGATATCGCCGGCCACAGATGAACGCGGAATGATCTGTGTAATCCGCGTTTATCTGTGGCAATAAATCATTCGTCTAGAACGTGAGCCGCAGTTTCGCACGGATGGATCGACGATTATCAATTCCCTCCTGCGTGAAACTGTTGTTATTGCGTCCAAAGTTCGGGTTCCTAACCAAATTACCAGAATCAGTCGGTATCACAATCTGGCCCGTCGGGGTCAAAGCGATATTGAAGGTTCCCAGGTTTGCGAACTGGGTGTCCAGAGGTGACAGCAGTGGATGGTTGAAGAGGTTGTTGAAGTCGACGCCTACCTCCAATTTAGTGGTCTCACTAAATCTAAAGAACTTGCGAAGACCCATGTTAACGCCCCAGGTACCTGGTCCAACAAGGAAATTCCGTTTTGCAACGTCCGGGTTAT
This sequence comes from Pyrinomonadaceae bacterium, assembly GCA_035278765.1. GTDB lineage: Bacteria > Acidobacteriota > Blastocatellia > Pyrinomonadales > Pyrinomonadaceae > PSRF01. Next base: position 5,068 of record DATEIS010000229.1, read on the forward strand.
CGAACACATCCGCGCCCGTTGTCGGCACAGTAAAAGCGTCCGCATTGAAGAACCGATCGCCTGTTACACCAGCATATGGGTCACCGACCACACGAGGACGAAAAGTTGGACCAGTAAAATCGCCAATCGCGTCAACAAATGCGCTGGCAATATTGCCCGGAAAAACCGGGTCACAGTTGCTGCAGGTCCAATACGGTGTGAAGCCGGTACCGGTCTTCGCAAACATGTTCCACGAAATTTGGAAACCACCAACAGCCGCATCGGCCCATTTGGAAATCGTGTTGCCATACTGCCGGCCGCGACCAAACGGAATGTCATACGCGCCATAGGATACGAGTCGATGTCGTGAAACAAAGGAATCCCTCGAAAGGTCGTTATCCGGATTAAATTGATTGTAGATCGCACCGCCGAGACTCGAATTTCCGATATCGAGACCGCTCGACTTCTGATCGAGAAGGGTGTACGAGACATTGAACATTAATCCTCGCGCAAACCTGCGGTTCACTTCTACTTGAAACGCGTGTGAGCGGCCTCGACCGATATTTCCGTAGCTCGCCAGGAAGGCGCCAAGTCCGTCAGGAAACGGTCGTCGAGCTTCATCCTCAGGAGTTTCCACACAGTTTCCCAGGTCGGTCGGGTCATCCGCGTTGAAGCATGAATTTCCCGCCCCGTCAGTAGTACCAAAAGGCGTATTGCTCGGCGGCAACTCATTGAGATCGAATCCCGCAATTAGACCATGTTGACGAGCACCGATGTACGACACACGAACTCCGAGATCGTTCATCAGTTCGTGTTCGAACGTTGCATTGAACTGCTCGATGCGCGGCGCTTGTAGATCGAATGGAATGGCGTTAGCGGCAATACCCTGAACTGACGCGAGTACTGCGTTATTGAAAGGAGTCAAACCGCGAGGGAAAGTGCCACCTGCCGGATTGATGCCGCCCGGCAGACCAACTCTTTGGTTGGTTCTTACGGTCTGATTGAAAGTATTTGTCGCAATCGCGTCGCGCATGCCCTGAGCAGCCGAAGTCGGATAGACGATTCCGTAACCGCCTCTGATGACGCTCTTGTCGGTTACGCGGAAGGCTGCACCGAGTCGAGGCGCGAAGTTGTTCTTGTCAGTATTCACTAGACCTCGCCCGACACCGGCCTCGTCTGCCGTCACTGTTCCATAGGTGATGAAGAATGGGTGAATCCTTGCTTTAACTGCTTCGGTCGGAACCACGAACCTTCCCTTTCTGCCGCCATTGCCGGTTCCGTTCGGATCGAAGTTCACCATCAAATCGTTCTTGTCGACGAATGGGGTGATCAGCTCGTAACGCAAGCCGAGGTTGAGCGTAAGCCGCGGATGAATTTTAAAGTCATCCTGCAGGAAGATGCCTGACTCCGTGTTGGATACATCGAGAGCCGGCCTGACATCGCGCACGAAAAGCGCTGAGTTGTTTACAGTGGAAGGCATTCCCAGCAGGAACTGAGCGTAGCCGTTGAAAGTCGCGCCCCATGTCAACGTCCCACGAGGATTGTTTCGATTCAAAGCAAAACCATCCACAGCCTGGTTACGAACGAAGTCGCCACCCGCCTTGATCGAGTGTTTACCTTTGGACCATGTCAACGTGTCGCCGAATGTCGCGAGTTTCTGGTCCAACGGGCGATCTGTGTTCCTGCCACCGTTGGGGATGCCGGAAAATGGAGCAAACGTAAATGCAACCTGACCCGGAGTATCGATCAGGCTCGGTCCGACTACTGAGCCGTACGCCGCAATTTCCTGTTCGTTGAAACCGACGCTCGAGAGAAACTCGCCCGTCGTCATGTTGGCCCGGCGGTAGAGGAACTGGTAATTGATGCCGCCGCGCGCCTCGTTCACCACGCTGTTGGAAAAGATTCGGGTGTACGACAGCGAAAGCGTGTGATTTTTCTGGTGCTGGGAGAGCAGGCCAAATGCCGGCAACGGATTTGCGACTAAGCCGCGGTTTCCATTGCGAACCTGGAAGTTGTAAACCGCATAAAACTTGTCCTTCTCAGAAAAGTCATGGTCCACACGAAGTGTAGCCAGGTCGCGCGTGAGTAGTCCGCCAAAGCTCTGTGCGAAATCGAAGAGACGCCCGGTTGTGTTTTGACCGTTAGCATTGGCGTTCAACAACGGCGCCGCTGGATTTGCGTGAGGATAATACGCATTAAGAAGATTCAGCGCGATCGGATTCAGCAGACGCTGGGGTATCGTTACGAAGCGTCGCGTGGCGCCGGTCAAAATCGTGTTGTTTGCGAGTTCCTGAGCAGTAAGAAGTGGAATAACCGCGGCAGGAACTGCGGGCTTGCTGGCGTCAACAATCTGGGTAAAGTTCCCCGCGAGAACGAGCGAACTCGGGATGTTGTTGGATCTGACGCGGACCGGCGCAAAGTCCCAACGGCGTTCGTATGACGTCAGAAAGAACGTTCGCTGCCGGCTGAATGGAACTGGACCACCGAATGATCCGCCGAGTTCATTTAAGTTGAAATATGGCTTCGGAAAAGTGGGCACGGCGCTCGTCGGCAGGAACGCAGCCTCGTCATTCTTTTCCTGGATGGAGCGCGCTGCGAGATAAGAGTTCTTGTTGTTGTAGAAGAGGGAACCGTGGTATTCGGATCCACCGCGCTTTGTCTCGATGCGAATATTTGCCACACCGGAATACTCAGCAGTGAAATTCTTCGATAGCACGATCAACTCGCCGACGGTTTCGAGCGAGGGTTGACTCGACGTGGGCTCGCCGAAGATTCCTCCATTCGTCCTTTGGCCATCGAGCGAGAAGGTTGCGCCGTAGCTCTGCGCTCCAAGAAATTTGAAGCTGCCATCACCGGTCGGTCCCTGCGTGATGTCCGGGTTCAAGTAGAGAAACTCCAGAATCTCACGACTGTCACGCGGGACTTCCTGAAGCTGTTGATTGTTCAGCGTGCTGGAGATAACTGGTTGATCGCGCTGAATCAGCCCCGCATCATTACCAGTAACGGTGACCGTCTCATTCTGGGTGCCGACTTCGGCCTTAATGTCTGCGCGAACAATCTCA
>DATEIS010000230.1:0-3876 GCA_035278765.1 Pyrinomonadaceae bacterium
GTGATTTAGGGTGGTGCGGCTATAAACATTCTGCTCCTACGGAGCCAAGAGAACGGAACAACATCCGTAAAGATCTGACATTATGGATTCGATCATCAAAGACATCCGCTATGGCCTGCGCAGCTTGTTGAAGCGACCGGCATTCACGGCTATCGCTGTGCTCACGATCGGTCTCAGCATTGGCGTGAACACGGCGATCTTCAGTGTCATCAACGCAGTTCTGCTGCGACCTTTGCCTTACGATGATCCGTCTCGATTGATCAGCTTCAGATCGAATCAGTCAGCGCCTGACTTCGCGGATGTTGAAACGCAGAGTAAGACGTTCAGCCGGTTTGGCGGGATGGTCATGCAGCCGTTGGCCTACACCGCGGGCAGCGAACCGATTCAATTTCAGATTGGACAAGTGACGGGCGGCTTCTTTGAAACACTCGGAGTAAAACCCGAGCGCGGACGTTTTATCACGAACGAGGACGACAAAAACGGTGCGCCTGCTGTGGTGGTTCTAAGTCACGACTTATGGGTGAAACAATTCAACAGCGACGAGCAGATTCTCGGTAAAGCGATTCCACTTAGCGGCGACACGTACACCATCATCGGCGTCATGCCCGCGAGCTTTGTCACGCCTCGCGACAACACCGAAGCATGGACGCCGGTGCACGTCTCGAATCCTGTCGCGGCAAATTTTCGCGGCGTTCACTTTCTCCGCACGTACGGCAGGCTCGCGCCTGGAGTAAACATCGAACAGGCCCGCACCGAGATGAAGGTGATCGACGCGAACCTCGCCGCGCAATATCCCGCCGACAACAAGAATCGCAGCACTGTGCTGTTTCCGTTGCATGAACGAATAGTCGGTGAAACGCGCCGGTCGCTTTACATCCTGTTTGCCGCAGTGAGTTTTGTGCTTCTGATCGCGTGTGCGAACTTCGCCAATCTGTTGCTGGCACGCGCCGCTGAACGTCAACGCGAGTTTGTGATTCGTGGTGCGCTCGGCGCGGGTCGCTGGCGGTTGATGCGCCAGTTGCTGATCGAGAGTCTGTTGTTGTCACTTGCCGGCGGTGCAGCGGCGGTTCTGCTTGCGTACTGGGGCACAAGTCTTTTGGTCTCATTCAAACCGGAGAACCTGCCGCGACTCACCGAGATCGGAGTGGATGCGCGAGTTCTAGGATTTACTTTAGGCATCTCGGTTTTGACCGGACTGATCTTCGGCCTCGTGCCTGCATGGACTGCTTCGCGAGGTCGAGTCGGCGACGCGCTGAAGGAAGGCGCACGAAGTGTTACAGCCGGAGGCGCGCGACAACGACTGCGCAGCACATTCGTCGTTGTGGAACTTGCTGTCGCGCTCGTGCTTCTCGTCGGCGCTGGTCTACTCATCAAGACTTTCTGGAACCTGCGTTCTGTCGAGCCGGGCTTCAATCCCGATCACTTGATCACGATGCGAGTCGAGTTACCTGAAACTCGCTACAAAGAAGTCGCACCGCAAACGCGCTTCCGCAAACAGGTCCTGGCCGGAATGAATTCACTGCCCGGCGTGCAGGCCGCAATGATCAGTGAGCTACCACTCAGCGGCGACTCGCTCAATCACGATTTTCTAATCGAGAACCGGCCGCCGATCGCGCCCGGTGATGAACCGAGTCTGGAAACGCGCAGTGTCATCGGCGACTACTTCAAGGTCATGCAGATTCCGCTGCAAAAAGGTCGCGATTTTGGACCACAGGATTTCGATGAGAAAGCGCCGCTCGTTGGCATCGCGAATGAAGCACTCGTCCGCCAGTACTTTCAAAACGAAGATCCATTGGGCAAGCGAGTGCGTTGGGCGCGTAATCCTGAAATCCAGTGGATCACGATTGTCGGTGTTGCCGGCGACGTAAAACATTTCGGTCTCGACTTACCGGAAGAACCCGCTCTCTATTCTCCCTACACACAGATCAATCCGTGGAAGCGATGGATGTCGTTTGCCGTGCGAACGCAGAGCGATGCGGCGGGGACCGCACAGCAACTCAAGCAGGAAATCTGGAAAGTCGATTCGCAGTTACCGGTAACCAAGGTTGAGACGATGAGTGACGTTGCGGCGACTTCATTCGCGGCGCGCCGGTTCAACATGTCGCTGCTGTCACTGTTCGCCGGCCTCGCTTTGGTGCTGGCGGCGATCGGGATTTACGGCGTGATGTCGAATGCCGTAACGCAACGAACTCAGGAGATTGGCATACGCCTCGCGCTGGGTGCGAGCACGCTCAATGTTCTCAAACTGATTATTCGAAATGGACTCTCGCTCGTGATCGTTGGTGTGGCAATAGGTTTGGCAGGAGCTTTCGCGTTGACGCGATTGATGGCGACGTTGTTGTTCGGAGTGACACCGACTGATGGATTAACGATCGGTGTTGTATCGGCGGTTTTGATCGGCGTTGCGTTGCTGGCGTGCTTCATTCCGGCGCGTCGGGCAACGAAGGTCGATCCACTCGTAGCGCTGAGGTACGAATAGACATGATTAAGGACCTTCTTCATAGCATTCGCAGCCTGCTTCGCCATCCCGGCTTTACGGCTGTGGCGATAATCACGTTGATGTTGGCGATCGGTGTGAACACTACGATCTTCAGCGTGGTAAATGCTGTCCTCTTGAAAGCGTTGCCGTTTCGCGATCCGGAACAGCTTGTTTCCGTTCATAAAGTTTCAGGCGGACCCGGCTCATTCCCGGGCATCGCCGGTTATCAGTACCTCGCTTGGAAAGAGAAAAGCACGACCCTCGCAGATGTTGCTGCGTTCAGTGACGATAACATCAATCTCACCGGCAACGGCGAACCGGAGCGCATTCCCTACGCGAAAGTCACCGCAAGTCTTTTCACCACATTCGGCGTTCAACCTCTGCGCGGTCGCTTTTTCCTTCCGGAAGAAGATAAACCCGGAGCGACCAAAGTTGTCGTTGTCAGCGAGAATTTCTGGCAACGCCGTTACGGTCGCGATGAAAAAATTCTGGAACAGGCACTCACGCTCGACAACAAGCCGTATTCGATTGTCGGAGTGATGCCCAACAGTTTTCGCTTTCCGGGGGAGTTTGATATTTGGCTTCCATTCGCTCTCGATCCATATAAAGAGATGCACGGTGATTTTTTTGCTCTCGTCGAGGTCGTTGGCCGCCTTAAACCGGATACAACTCTTGCCGGCGCACAAACTGAATTAGGTTTAATCGCGCAACAAGCATCGGCTCAAGGATCACAGCCGGGTAAAGATCCGTTACCGATAACGCCAGTTGAGGTGGCGCCGCTTCACAACCAACTCGTCGCCGGTGTTCGCTCCACGGTTTACATCTTATGGGGCGCCGTCGGACTCGTGATGTTGCTCGCGTGTGTCAACGTCGCGAGCTTGATGATCTCGCGCACCCTCGCACGGCAACGCGAGCTCACAGTGCGCGCCGCAGTTGGAGCGCGTCGCTGGCAACTGATCAGGCAACTACTGACCGAGAGTGTCGTCGTTGGTCTCGCCGGCGGTGGTCTCGGTTTGTTGATCGCGGTGTGGGGAACGAAAGCCATCGCGAGCCTTGTGCCCAAAGGGTTCGCAACCTCCGTCTACGATCTGAATAACATTCCTCTCGACTGGCGCGTGTTTGCCTTCACTCTTGGTCTATCTCTCTTAACCGGCATCGTGTTTGGGTTAGTGCCGGCGCTAACTGCTTCAAAACCTGATCTGATTCAGGCACTGCGCAACAGCCGCTCTCAGGGATTGATGAGTTTCGGACTGCGAAGTTTTCGTGGTTGGCTCGTAGTTGCCGAACTTGCGCTCGCCGTCGTGTTACTCGTCGCCGCCGGATTACTGGTACGGAGTTTCAACAAACTCATGGCGATAGATCTCGGGTTCGATCGAGAAAACGTACTCACCGCGCGC
>DATEIS010000231.1:0-7630 GCA_035278765.1 Pyrinomonadaceae bacterium
GAACACGATCAAAACCACGGGCGGCCACGGAGGGCCGCCCCTACAGTACATTCCGAGTTTTGTGATGTTTCTACCAATATGGCTGTCGAACTGAAGAGACCATCGCCGTCCGCACTGCTCGCCAAACTGAAAGTCGGCGACAAGGCGACGCTGCGCGTTTACATCGGCGCTGCTCCGGGTGTTGGCAAAACCTGGCAAATGCTCGAAGACGCACACGCGTTGAAACGCCAGGGCGTGGATATCGTCATCGCAGTTCTCGAAACTCACGGTCGCGCCGAAACTGCCGCACTCGCCGAAGGGCTCGAGTGTTTGCCGAAGCGCGCAATCGACTATCGCGGTGTCACACTCGAAGAGATGGATCTCGACGCGGTCATCGCACGCGATCCACAAGTCGCGATTGTCGACGAGCTGGCCCATACAGACGTTCCCGGAACGAAAAATCGCAAACGTTACGAAGACGTTCTCGAACTTCTCAATCACGGCATCTCCGTCATCACTGCCGTAAACATACAACACATCGAATCGTTGAACGACGTCGTTGCGCGCACCACAGGCGTGCGTGTGCGTGAGACGGTACCCGACCACTTCTTCCGGCGCGCAGACGAAGTTGTGAACGTCGATGTTTCAGTCGACACGCTTCGCACGCGACTGCGCCAGGGAAAGATCTACGGCGTCGAGAAGATCGAGCAGTCGCTCAACAACTTCTTTCGCAAGGGAAACTTGTCGGCATTGAGAGAGCTTGCGTTGCGTCAGGTGGCGCAGGACCAGGCGACGCGAGCCCACGATTATCGCGAACGTGAAGGCTTGGATCAGGCAGTGATTCCGGAAAAGGTGATGGTGGCGATTGCTTCACATGGCAGCGCCAAAAAACTGTTGCGCACAGGATCGCGAATCGCCGGGCGTTTGGCGTCAGACTGGTACGCCGTTTACGTCGAGACGCCGCGTGAAGAGCTCGGAAGAATCAAGCCTGAAGACTATGCAGCGTTGCAGGAAAACATTCAGTTCGCGGGGCAGTTAGGAGCACGAGTTGTGAAACTGAAGGCGCGGAATGTGGCGGATGCGTTGATTGATTTCGCGCGCCGTGAAGGGATCACGCACGTGATCTTCGGACAAACATCTCGCACGCGTTGGGACATCATCCTGCATGGTTCGGTGATCAATCGTTTTCTTGACGAAGTGCGTGATGCCACAGTGCAAGTAGTGCCACTCGATGGTAACCACAAAAGGTCCACATAAGGCACAAAAAGCATAAAAGGCACAAAACGAGCTGAAACGAAATTAGCTCATTTGTGCTTTTTATGCCTTTTGTGCTTTTTTGTGGCTATGGACGACCTTCTTGCGGCGCGTTCGCAGATGGCGATGTCACTCGCCTTCCACATCATCTTCGCGGCTATCGGGATTGCGATGCCGCTGTTGATGATCATCGCCGAATGGAAGTGGTTGCGCAGCAAGGATGAAGTTTATCTCACACTCGCGAAACGTTGGGCCAAAGGCACTGCGATACTCTTCGCGGTCGGCGCCGTTTCAGGAACAGTACTTTCATTTGAGCTGGGACTGTTGTGGCCCGGCTTCATGGGTTACGCCGGCTCGATTATCGGCATGCCTTTCTCACTCGAAGGCTTTGCGTTCTTCACCGAAGCAATCTTCCTGGGAATTTATCTTTACGGCTGGAAGCGCGTTCCACCACGCGCGCATCTGTTTGCGGGCGCGATGGTCGCCTTAAGCGGCGCGCTCTCAGGTATCTTCGTCGTCATCGCTAATGCATGGATGAATGCGCCCACCGGCTTTCGACTCGTCGATGGTAAACCTGTTGACATCGATCCGATTGCGGCAATGATGAACCCGGCGGCGTTCTCGCAAACTCTTCACATGACCCTCGCCGCTTACGCTGCGACGGGATTTGCAGTCGCCGGCATTCATGCGTTCATGCTGGCACGCAATCGCGAGAGTCGCTTTCATCGTGCAGCGCTCGCAATCGCACTCCTTGTCGGCGGCGTGAGTGCGATTCTTCAACCATTAAGCGGCGACAAGCTCGCGAAGTCAGTCGCGCAAACGCAACCGGTAAAACTCGCGGCCTTCGAAGGTCAGTTTCACACTGAGAAAGGCGCCGCTTTTCGAATCGGAGGCATTCCAGACGAGGAAGCCGGGGTGACGCGTTATGCGATCGAGATTCCTTACGCCTTGAGTTTTCTCGCCTACGGTGATCCCAACGCAGTAGTGAAAGGACTGAACGAGTTTTCCGCGGATGAGCGTCCGCCAGTCGCAACCGTCCACATCGCGTTTCAGATCATGGTCGGTTGCGGAGTCGCAATGATGCTGGTCGCACTCTGGGCCGCCTGGCGTTATTTGCGCGGAAGAAAAAAGCAAACGTGGTTTGATTCAAAGTGGTTTCTGCGTGTGCTCGTTATTGCGGCTCCACTCGGCTTTATCGCAATCGAAACCGGTTGGGTAGTGACTGAAGTCGGACGGCAGCCATGGATCATCTACGGCGTGATGCGCACGAGTGAAGCCGTCACGCCAATGCCCGGACTCGTTCTGCCTTTCATAACGTTTACAGTGCTCTACTTTTTCCTGGCTGCAATTACGGTCTGGCTGTTGTTCCGGCAGGTCGCTTTTACAGATACAACGGAGGTGCACAAGACTGTCACTTGAAACGATTATTGCCGGGGTGATGATCGCTGCACTCGTGCTCTACGCGCTTCTGGGCGGAGCGGATTACGGCGGCGGCGTTTGGGATCTGTTTGCCTTTGGACGTCGTGCACGTGAACAACGGAAGTTGATCGCGGAAGCGATCAGTCCGGTTTGGGAAGCAAATCACGTTTGGTTAATACTCGTTCTCGTAATTCTCTTCACGGCATTTCCACCTGCATTCGCGGCGATCGCAACCGCGCTGCACATCCCGATCACTCTTCTTCTCATCGGAATCGTTTTGCGCGGCACAGCATTCACGTTTCGAACTTACGACGTGCAACGCGACGACGTGCAACGTCGCTGGAGTCTCGTCTTTTCAATGGCGAGCATCATCACGCCGATTCTTTTGGGGACCATCCTCGGCGCCATCGCTTCCGGCTCGATCACAGTTGAAGATGGAGTCGTGACGAGTGGTTTCTTTCGATCATGGCTGGCGCCTTTTCCGATCGCAGTTGGTTTCTTCGCGCTCGCTTTGTTCGCTTTTCTTGCGGCAGTTTATCTGACGTTGGAATCACAACAGCGAGAATTGCAGGAAGACTTCAGAGCACGCGCGTTGTTTTCAGGCATTGCCGTCGGCTTGCTGGCGCTCACGGTTTTTATTTTCGCCAAGACAGGAGCGCCGACAGTACGTGCCGGTATTAGTCGCACGGTGTGGGCCCTCGCTTTACATTTCTTCACCGCTATCTTCGCGCTCAGCGCTTTCTACACACTCTGGACCAGACGTTACAGACTGGCGCGAGTTTTTGCTGCCGGACAAGTCACACTCATTTTGCTCGGCTGGGCATTTGCTCAGTATCCACACCTCGTCGAACCAAACATCACCATCACGTCAGCAGCCGCCCCGCGCATCACGCTTCAGCTATTGTTCGGCGCCCTCATCGCCGGCGCGGTACTGCTGTTTCCGTCTTACTACTACCTCTTCATCATCTTCAAAGCGAAAACAGCCGGCTTGTCGAACGATGCGCGGCAGGATAGACTCGCAACTGAACCCCCTGACTCAGAGACCAATCGCTAAGCCGTCTTCCCCTCGGCGCTGAATCAGTTTTATGCATTCAATGCCCGACTTTTCATTCGAACCGCCGCAGTCATTCAAACATTACCGGGCGTCTTCGATAGCCCTGGCGTCAGTGGCCTTTGGTATCGGTGGCGCTGCGTTGTTGGGGTGGATTTTCAACATCTCGACGCTCAAACGAATTCATCCCTCATTAGTGACGATGAAGGCAAACACTGCGGTTTGTCTCCTGCTCGTGTCGGTTGCTGTCTTTCTAATTCAGGACCCTTCCGCCTCGATTATCAAACGCCGGATAGCACTTCTGCTCGCGGTAATCGTCGGGCTCGTTGGATTGATCACTTTGAGTGAGCACATTTTTGGGTGGAACTCCGGTCTCGACCAATTGCTCTTCCGCGAATCGGCGGCTGAAGCGGGTGAGTCGTTTCCGGGTCGCATGGGTGTCCCTGCATCGCTCAACTTCGTCTTCCTTGGCATCGCGCTTTTGTTTCTCAATGCACGATCTACTCGCTGGTTTCGCGTTTCAACAATTTCGATACTGGCAATTCTCACTATTACTCTGCTCGTTTTCCTTTATTACTTTTATGGAATTGAGCAACCCGAACCTCTCGCACGCTATTTCACGATCGCCATTCACACAGTAATCGCTTTCTGGGGTTTGTGCGGCGCCATCATGCTTGCACGCCCTGACCGCGATCTCGTTGCTGCGTTTTTGGGAAACAGTCCCGGTGCAATAGTCGCGCGCCGGATGTTACCGGCATTCCTGGTGGTGATTCTGCTGGGCTGGATACGAACTATCGCTCGCGCGTCCGAGTGGATCAGTCAGGGCTTTGCGACTGCCGCATTTGTTTTGGCGGTACTGGTGCTCCTTGCAATTTTGATTTGGTTGACAGCCCTCTCGCTCAATCGCACCGACAGGGAGCGACGTCGTGTCGACCTCGCACAACGACGCGCAGAAAATCGTCTCGACGTGCTCTTTCGCGTTAGTGAGTTGATTCGGACGCTGCGCGATCAGTATGAGCTGTCGTATGCGGTGGCTGAGCAAATTGGAATTCATCTCGACGTGCGGCGTTGTTTGTTCAATGAGACTGACGTCGAACGCGACCTGGAGATTGTTCATCGCGATTACTGCGACGGTGTTCCCTCGGTTGCCGGCGAGCATCGGATTTCTGAGTACAGCAGTATCACTTCACTGCAAATGCAACAGGCAAAGACAGTCGTCAACAACGATTCGAAAACGGATCCGCGGACGGCCGCCGAGTATCACAAAAGTTATGAACCGACTGGGGAGCGCGCGTACGTTGCCGTTCCGTTGATGCGCGAAGGCCGCTGGGTAGCGTCGCTGTGGGCTAGTGTCGATCAGCCGCGGGAATGGACGAAAGCAGAAGTGGCGCTGTTGCAAACTGTCGCCGAGCGCACCTGGACCGCGATCGAAAAATTGCGAGCCGAAACGGAACGTGAGCTTTTGCTGCAGAGCGTCGAAGAAGCACGCGACGCGGCCGAGAAAGCCAATCAGCTCAAAGATGAGTTTCTGGCAACGTTATCACACGAGCTGCGCAATCCCTTGAACGTCATCCTTGGATACTCGGAACTGTTGTTGCGCATGAAAGAGATCGAACAATCGCCGCAACTGATCCAGATGGGAGAAGCGTTGCGACGAAATGCTCAGTCGCAGTCGCAGTTGATTAACGACTTGCTCGATCTGTCGCGTCTGCAACGAGGCAAGATTTCGTTGAACCAGGAAACAGTTTCGCTACCCGCGATTATCGATAACGCCGTTGAGACTGTACGTTCAGACGCCGCCACCAAGGGTGTTGAGATTCGTCTTCATGCGAGCGAGCAGCTTTTACTCGTCGAAGGAGATCGACTGCGGTTACAGCAAATCGCGTGGAATATTCTGAATAATGCGGTGAAGTTTACGCCGTCGGGCGGCAGCATTGAGATCGGTTTGAACAATGAGGGTGATAGAGCGGCGTTTGTGGTAACGGATACAGGGCAGGGAATTGATCCCGCTTTCTTGCCTCACGTGTTTGAAATGTTTCGTCAGGCTGACGGCAGTAATCGTCGCCGGCATGGCGGCATGGGAATCGGTCTCGCTCTCGTGCATCAACTCGTTCAACTTCACGGTGGATCTATTAGTGCTGAGTCGAATGGGCCAAACAAGGGTTCGCGTTTCACAGTGCGTCTGCCGCTGCTTCGTGAAACCGGGATGCTCACTGTTTCCGCGCCGGTGGCTCCCGAACTCAATGTATTTTCGCAGACGAGTTTTCTTGTGCTGGATGACTCTGAAGACTCGATCGCGATGATGGCGGAATTGCTGAAACTTGCAGGAGCGCAAGTGGTGACAGCGACAAACGGCGCCGATGCGTTGCGAATCGCGAGTGAGAATGATTTCGATGTGATTCTGTCCGACATCTCGATGCCGGAGATGGATGGGTTTGAGTTTCTCGAGCGACTGCGAAAAATTGATGGGCGAGAGGATGTTCCGGTCGTCGCGATCACGGGCTTCGGGCGCAGCGACGATATCGAACGAGCGCGCGCCGCAGGCTTCTATTCACACCTCACGAAGCCAATCGATTTAGTGGCGCTGACGCGGGTGCTTAAGCAACTCCAGGAAGAAAAGAGAAGCATGGGCGACACGGATGTTGATTATGACGTGAGCGCCGGCCCCGTTTGTTGAATGGGGATTCACGCGACGAGGTATCGTTCGAGGACGCGCTGGAGCTCTTCGGGTTTCACGGGCTTGGAAACGTAATCATCCATGCCGGCGGCGATACAGCGTGCGCGGTCGCCTTCAAGAGCGTGGGCCGTCATTGCGATCACCGGGGTGCGCTGCGGGGCAGGCTCGTGACGTCGAATTGCCGCTGTCGCTTCGTAACCATCCATCTCCGGCATCTGACAATCCATCAGCACCAGATCGTAAGGAATTCGAGCGAGCGCTTCGAGTACTTCGCGGCCATTCGCAACCGCGTCGGCGCGATAGCCCAACTTCCGAAGCTGGCGAATCGCGACCTTTTGATTAACCACATTGTCTTCGGCAATGAGAATGAGTTTGTTTGACGCCGGTTTGACCTCGATCGCAGGCGCTTTCGTTGGGAGAGCGAGAATCTTTGCGGCGTGTGGAGTTCGGACAACATTCGCGAGACACTCGAAAAGCGCCGCTTGTCGGATTGGCTTGGCGAGATACGCAGCGATACCGAGTTGTTGAGCCGCAGCGGATCCGCCGCGTTCACCGTACGACGTGAGCATGACAAGCGGCGTTGCGGCGATTGATGGATCGCGCTTAATTATGCGAGCCAGTTCGAATCCGTCCATTCCCGGCATCATCAGATCCAGAATCGCCAGGTCGAAAGCCTCATCTGTTGCCGCTGCCGAACGGAGTAAAGCCAATGCGCTCTTTCCTGATTCAGCTTCGACGTGTCGCATCCCGCGTGAACCGAGTTGATGCGAGAGGATCTTCCGATTCGTCATGTTGTCGTCGACGATGAGAACGCGAAGACCTGCTAACACGTTGAGGTCGAGTGGTGATGTATTGACGGGCTCGAGTTGTTTCTCAAAACTCGCCGTAAACCAGAAGACAGAACCTTTGCCTATCACACTCTTCAGTCCGATCTGGCCCCCCATCAATTCGACTAGTTGTCTGGAGATGGCTAATCCCAGACCAGTACCGCCGTATTTTCTTGTAGTCGAGCCGTCGGCTTGAGTGAACGGCTGGAACAATTTTTCCTGTGCGGCTTCGCTGATGCCGATGCCCGTGTCACTGACACTGAAGCGAATCGTCACGCGCTTCGCATCTTCACTTTCTTTCTCGGCACGCACGACGACTTCGCCCGACTCGGTGAACTTGATTGCATTACCGATCAGGTTCGTTAGCACTTGTCGCAGCCGGCCCGGATCGCCACGCAGTCCCAGGGGCACGTCTTTGTAAAC
>DATEIS010000232.1:0-15249 GCA_035278765.1 Pyrinomonadaceae bacterium
CTCGATAAACTTCGACGCATTTGCGATGAGCGGCGCCAGCCCACCCGTGGCAATCACACGTGGCTTCGTGTTCATCTCAGCGATCATCTTTTCCAACACACCATCAACCAAACCTGCATAGCCGTGGTAAAGACCGGACTGTATCGCGCCGACTGTTGACGATCCGATTACCTTCTCAGGCGGTTTGATTTCAACTCGCGGCAGTTTCGCTGCGCGGAGAAACAACGCTTCAGCCGAGATCATGAGCCCGGGTGCAATCACACCACCAAGATACTCACCGGCAGCGTTGACTGCATTGAACGTGGTGGCGGTGCCGAAGTCGACGACGATACACGGCGCTCCATATTTCGTCGCCGCCGCAACCGCATCGACTATCCTGTCAGCACCGACATCCACCGGCGAATCATAAAGAATCTTCAAACCGGTATCGAGAGAGTGATTGACGAATAACGGCGTCAACTGAAAACTCTCCTGGACCATCTGCTTAAGCGTCTGGTCCAAAGGCGGCACTACCGACGCAATCACAACAGCATGGATGTTTCCGAGATCGACGTTTGTGCTTTCGAATAGATTACGCAAATCAGCGGCATATTCGTCGCCACCTTTATCGTGATCGGTGACCATGCGCCACTGAGCGATCAGATCCTCGCCTTCGAAGACCCCAAGCGTGATGTTGGTGTTTCCGGCATCAATCACCAGAAGCATAAGCGAGTTCCTCGGTGGGATTCTGTGTTCCTGACAGAATTTGTTCGATCAGGTCGGCGGCGCGTGCCGGGCCGTTTTCCTGTTTCAGATCTGTGCTTACTGCGAGTGCGCGGCTGGCGTAAGAAGGCTGCGTGAGTAACGCATCAAGCTCCGATGCGACTCTTGTCGCGAAGTATTTGTTGCGATAGATCGTTCTACTCGTGCCGACTTTGCGTGCATGTTCCGCGTTGTCTGCCTGGTCAAACGCAAAGGGAACGATCAGCGTCGGCACACCGGCCAACAACCCTTGTGAAGTTGTGCCAACACCACCGTGATGGACCACCGCACAGGCTTTCGGCAGCAGGGACTGATACGGAGCGTAGTTGATAGCGATCATTCCTTCGGGCAGGGCGTGAGGGAGATTACGCTCATCACCAATCAGCAGCACTGCCCGGCGTCCAAGACGTTTTGCGGCCTCAATGCTTTCGTGAAAAAAATCGCGCGCGACCCAAACAGCCGACGAACCCAACGTAAACACGATCGGCGGCGGACCATTTTCCAGGAACCGCGTTAACTCTTCCGGAATACGCGCGTCGTGTTTCCCATCGTAAAAACAAAAGCCTGTGATCTCGGTCTGTTTGGGCCAATCAGGTTGCGGTTGCGCAAACACTTTGGAGAACAGTGCCAACACCAAAGTCGGAGAATGCTGACCCTCGAACATTGGATTGCCATAGTCTGCGATCCCGAGCTCATCGCGAAATGCTGTGACTGCCTTTGCTTTGTACGTGCTCATCGTGAGTCGCAGTAAAAATCCCATCACGCCAGGACCAAGCACGCTGAACTTCGTGAACCACTGCCAGAATGGTGGCATCGGTGGATCGTAAGCAGAGAAAAAAGAAAGCGGCGCGAGCACAGTCGAGATCCACGGCATTCCGGTTTTTCGACCTACGAGGGGACCAGCAGGTGCGGCCGGATGAGTTACCAGCAGGTCGGCGCCGGCGACTGCCGGAAGCAAGTCGGCGTAACTGTCGCGCACGGCAGGAAACACGACTTCTTCAGTGAGGAAGCGTGGCCCAGTCTTCGGCTCCATGATCTTTCTGATCAATTCAGGATCCTGTTCTTTAGGCTGCGCGATGTGCGGGCGCACCGGCACAAACTCCACTCCAATACCTTCAACCTTTTCGCGATAAACCTCCATCGTCGCGATAACGGGCTTGTGACCGCGACGTTTCAGATCCATCGCAATCGCCATGTATGGATGAATGTCGCCGAAGGATCCGAACGTGTTCAGAATGATGCGTTTGGACATGGTTCTAACTTGGCCTGACGCTGTAAACGTCACCTG
The DNA here is from genome assembly GCA_035278765.1 of Pyrinomonadaceae bacterium. Lineage (GTDB taxonomy): Bacteria > Acidobacteriota > Blastocatellia > Pyrinomonadales > Pyrinomonadaceae > PSRF01. The sequence goes on from DATEIS010000232.1 coordinate 2,030, forward strand.
CTCTTATAAGCTTGATTTCATCATTCGCAGTGCGCAGACGTAACGCACCGTCGCGCTCGATGCCGCTGGTTGTGCCCTGCCACACATCATCGCCATTGCTGACCTGGACCAGGCGACCGAACGCGTAAGACGATCTACTGGACCATGCGTTAACTATCGACTCCGGCCCGGCAGACTCATTCAGGAGCGAATACCAGTGCGTCAGCCAACGCAACAGACTGGTAAGCAGCACCTCACGATCAGCAGGCCGGCCGCTGGCTTCCGACACAGAAGTTGCTACCTCGGCCAAGTCCGAGGGATAGGCGTTTTCAGTCAGGTTAATTCCGATGCCGACAATTACCGCGCGGCCAGCAGGAGTCTCGATCGCCTCGGCGAGGATGCCGCAGATTTTTCGTTCACCTGAAAGAAGATCGTTGGGCCACTTGATGTCAGCCTGCATTCGGCACGCCTCGCCCAACGCGTCGTAAACCGCCACCGCCGCCATCATCGTGATCAATGGCCAGTAATTCGTCGCGATTTTGGGCCGTAAAAGAATACTGAAGTACAGACCCGCACCCTTGGGTGATGACCAGGCCCGCTGCAAACGGCCTCGGCCCGCAGTTTGCTCATCCGCTACGACCGAGACGCCTTCCTCGGCGCCTTCAGACGCGAGGCGTGATAGTTCGGTGTTTGTGGAAGGCAACGACTCGAATCGCAGAACCTTTGGCTTGAGGTGCGTCATAAATGGTCGACGCCGATTATACAAAACCACGCGCGATAGCGCCGCGTAACGCAAAACTAAAAACAGCGTGGCACTATTTCGAGATCCCCCTCATCGTATCGGTATTGTTCGCGGGCGCAGCTTTTTTGACGAAGATGTGCTATCTCTCACTCGCCTTCAATACGATATTCGTCATCGCTTTTCTCGCACTCGTCTATTTCTATGTACGCGCGCGTTTCAAGATTCAAATTCCCGCCGTGCTTCTAGGTCTCGTCTTTGCAGCATTACAAGTTGATGCGCTCGGAAACTACTTTCGCATGTATGGACAGAAGTTTGGGCCAATGCAGTACGACGAGTTCGCACACATGATGGTGCAGGTGCTCGTCAGCCCGATTATTGTTTGGCTCGTAGGGCGAGTGCTGCAACAATCAGGTTTTATATTGCCACTCAAACTCACTGCGTTCTTTGCGGCGACGATTGTGTACAGCTTGTCGGCGATTTACGAGATCATCGAACTGTGGGATGAGATCTATTTCGGTGGCCATCGGATTTGGGGCTCGTACGACACGGCCACGGATCTCCAGTGGGACCTTTGCGGAATAATTGTCGGGACGCTGTTTTCTTGTATCATGCTGCGAGACACCCGTGATCAATTGGTTCCCCATTAGGCTTTCGTTTGCCGTCGCCACGGCTGCAACGCTGATCGCACTGATCGCAGGATCGGGGCTGGCATGGTTGTTGGCGCGCAAACGCTTCCCCGGACGAAACCTCGTCGATGCGCTCGTGACGCTGCCACTCGTTTTGCCGCCGACAGTTTTGGGTTACTACCTGCTGGTGTTGCTTGGCACTCGCTCACCGATCGGAGGATTTCTTTATCGCACGTTTGGGATTCGTTTGACGTTTACGGTGACGGCGGCAATCATCGCTGCTTCAATTCATGCGTTGCCACTCGTGACGAAGAGTTTGCGGGCGGCGTTTGAAGGAGTGAATACTGATCTCGAGGCTGCCGCACGCACGCTGGGACTTAACAACCGGCTGATCTTCTTTCGCGTCACGTTGCCGCTGGCATCGAAAGGTGTACTCGCTGCGACTGCACTCGCTTTCGCACGCGCGTTGGGTGACTTCGGTGTGACGATCATGATCGCGGGAAACATTCCCGGTAAGACACAGACAGCGTCGGTTGCCATCTACGATGCAGTGCAGGCAGGACGCGATAACGAAGCATTCGCTCTCGCGGTGACGGTCTCAGGTATCGCAGTTTTAATGCTCTATCTAATCAATCGCTTCGGCAGCGTTCGTTGGTAAACCACAGATTACACAGATTTATCCGACAAATCCTTTAAACCTCGACTGGTTCAAGGAATACCCGGGGAAGATTGATTTTGCGTCTTTGCTGCCGAGGTGGCGTGTGGCGATCTCGCCGAAGACGTCACGAAAGTCAGTTGTTAACGCAAGATCGCGTGCTTCGTGAAGTTGATCGTTTTTGAGGCCGGGCCACTGGCCGTAAACTTTTCCGCCACGCACGCTGTTGCCCATCACAAACATCGCATTCGCGTGGCCGTGATCCGTGCCGCGATTGCCGTTCTCACGTACAGTTCGACCAAATTCAGACATGGTCAAAATGATCACGTCGTCCATGCGCTGGCCCAGGTCCTGATAAAGCGCGGCGATACCGGCGCTGAACTGCTGTAAAAGATTTCCCAATTGTCCGCGCGAGTTACCCTGGTTAACGTGAGTGTCCCAGCCACCAATATCCGTAAAAGCAACCTCGAGCCCGACACCTGCTTTGATCAATTGAGCGATCTGTAACAACGAATTGCCGAATGGATTGCGTGGATACACGGCGCCGTTTTCAGGTTGGTATTGACCCGGATTCGCCTTCTTCAAAAAATTCACTGCTTCGAATGTTTCGCGGCCCATGCCGGCGAGCGAGTCGTTTTCACGTGCGTAGATAGCCTCAAAACCATTCTGTAAATTTGCAGAAGACTTGCCACCGCGGATCTGAAATTCGGAGATGCTAGACATCGCCACGGCAGGCGCGCGTCCCTGAAGCACACGCGGCATCGTCTTCGTCACCGACACCGCTCGAAACAACGAGCGCTCCGCATCTTTTTTGTTTTGCAGATAACGATTCAACCAACCATCGCTTGTCGACTTCACACCGGGAGTCGCCGACTCCATGTAGTCCTGCGCGTCAAAGTGCGACCGGGTATTGTCTGGTGAACCGGCGGCATGAACGATCGCGAGTCGCTTCGAATCCCAGAGAGGTTTGAACGCACTCATCGACGGGTGCAGTCCGAAGAAGCCATCGAGATTGATCGCTGCGTCAGCATTTCCTGATTCCGGTTTCGGTATCGCGATCGACGGCCGCAACGAGTAATAGTTTGACTCGCCAAACGGCACGACCATGTTTAGACCATCGACCGCGCCGCGTTGAAAGATCGCGATCAGCGTCTTGCGCTTTTCGCCGGTTAACGCGTTGCCCAAAACCACGCGCTCGAGAAATCCCGGCGCCGAAAGCGACATGCCCACACTCGCGAGTGCGATGCTTCCCGATTTAAGAAAAAATCTGCGATTCATGATTAGTCCTTTAAACCTCTCTCCCGCAGCGGCGCAACGGCACAACGTAAAACCGAATTCTTCGTTGCGCCGTTGCGGCGCTGCGTGAGAAACGGCCTTCACTGCCTCTGAAATTCCGGTGTTCCCAAGATCAATCCGACGACTTTCGTGACGGGATCGACAGGATCCAATTGCTTCAGCAACGTCTCACGCGTTGCCGACGAGATCTCGCCCGCGAGAAGAGTCTTTAAATACTCGTCCATGACTTTCGCGTGATCGCCGTTTAGCTTCGAGAGACTGACGCGCGTTCCGGGAATACGATTGTTCGCCAAAGCGAGCCCGAAATTCATTCGCTCAAGTAGCGCGCCGGTGTTGACCCAGGCCTCAGCGGCATCAGAATAGCCGTTTGGAGTTTGAAATCCGTAAAGCGGCTCACCCATGCGCGCAATCCACTGATGTGTTTGCGGGCCACCGTTGGTCTCCGCGCCGAGTGTTCTGATCGCACTTACCACGAGCTCAAACGGCCGTTTGATCTTCGCACGATAGGCTTCCGTGGAGTTGAACTCCTTCGACATGAAGATCGTCTTCAGCGTCTCACGAATATCACCGTCGGTCCTGGTGAATGTCGCGGCGGCGCGATCGACTAAGGCTTTTGGCGGATCGTCGGCAACAAAGTGGCGCACCAGTTTTGTCGCGATGAACTTCGCTGTTGATGGGTAATGGGCCAGAATGTCCAGCACCATCAGGCCGTCTTTGATTCCGCCCCCCGCAGGAATCTTGTGACCCAAAACCGTCTTCTCGTCGTCATCATGAACGCGTTGGTCGAAGAAGAACGTACCGGCATTACGACGTGCGCCTTCACCCGTCATCGCATTCACTGCCGCAGCGCCACCGCGTGGCTGGAAGATGGTCCAACCCGTGAAGCAGCGCGCGACTTCCTGCACGTCCTTTTGCGTGTAACCACCATCAACGCCGAGCGTGTGCAACTCCATTAACTCGCGCGCGTAGTTTTCGTTGATACCGCGTCGCTGACGTTGTTGTTGTGGCTGCTGTTGGGCGCGCAATTGTTGCAGTAGGCCACCACGACGATTCTGATTCGCGTTTGGACTGACGCTCTGGAAATTATCGAGGTAGAACAACATCGCCGGACTCTGCGCCGTTGCTTGCAGTAACGTCGAAAACTTCCCGATCGCATTCGGACGAATCGTATCGCGATCGTATGAAGGCAGTAACCAGCGATCGGCGCCTTTGCCGGCAAACACGTTGAAGTGGTTGGTCCAAAAGTCGACCATCACTTCCTGGAGTTGTCGTTCACTGTAAACGGCACGAAGAATTCGCGAAGCCTGCAGTTCAGCCATGATGCGTTGTGGCCGTTCCAGCCCGTTCTCGCGGTAATAGGCCTCAATTACTTTGCGATACTTTTCGTTTTCTAACGGGTTGCCTGGCGGCGGTTGCTGAGCAGGCATCGACTCGTTCTTCGGCATCTCGGTTGGAGTCGAGTTCGCGCCACCTTTCACACGATTCTCACGTGCCTCAGCCAGGTCATCAGGCAACATGCCGCGTTGCTGAAGCTGGCGTAATAGTTGACCGGGTTGCGGATACTTTTCGTAAAGCTGCGCGGTCGTCATGTTGAGGACATTGAGATCGCGCACCTTATTCTCGGCAACTGTATCGGAGATTTTTTCAGGATTGAGCTGCTGGTTGATGTAGGTTTCCAGCCCCAACGCCTTCACACGTTCGACGTCTCCGGGGCGCGCGCCAAATCCGAGCCTGTTGAGGACGTGGACAATGCGCCGTTCTTCCGTCAAATCCTGAGATTTTGCAACCTTTTGAGCAGAAACGAGGGGCTGTGTGGCTGCAAGCGCCAGGAACAGCGCGATTGCCACGGTCTTTTTCGAATTCTTGAATTTCATGTCCGGTTAGACGCTTCGGCGCCGTAGATGGTTGAAAAAAACTAGCCACGGATTTTCACGGATGATCACGGATCAGAAATTTTTTCTTGATGTCTGACCGTGGTTATCCGTGAAATCTGTGGCTAAAGACTTGGGGTAGTGACAGCGGGCGCGGCCCTTCCCATTGGCTTCGGATAGGTCACCTGGCTCCGGTTGCCATCCTTATCAATCGCGCGAACACCAAAGAAATAGTTGTCCTTCGACATTCCCTTCATCGTGAATCCGGTGACATTCCCAACCGGCTTCGAATTGGTCCAGACCGCCGCCGTTGTGTCGCGCCAGACGATCTCATAACCAGCCAGATCCGGCTCTGTGTTCGCGTCCCATTTCAATTCCGTATCATTCTGTAAACGTTGCGACAGGATCGTCACGCCTTTCGGTCGTGAAGGCGCGAATGCGAGTGCCGCGAGTGAAGCAGCGTTCACACGCGCAACGTTTGCCACGTACGCAAAATCGACAAACTCCGGCAGGTCCCCAAACTGCACATCATTCTCCACGCGAACATTCTGATGCTGATGCCGAAACTCCTCATTCACTTCCGTGAAGCGCACGGCCGGATAACCGCGTTCGAGAAATGGAATGTGATCGCCGCCACGTCCATATCGATCGCGCCGGTAGACAAGCATCACTTTCATTTGCGGCACGAACGCTTCACCAGTTTCTTTGATAAATCTTGCGAGCTGCCGTGAAGCCGAGTCGTTCTCACCACCAACACTGCGACGCGTCGTCGCTTCCGCCGGTGTTTCGTTTGACGGAACGCCTTCGGAAAAAACTCGCACGTTGCCGCGATCGCGAACACCATTGCCACCGAGCGTGTTGCCGATGATGTCGTTGGTGAACATCGCATCGATGTTCCAGTTCTTCTGTTTTGCCTGTTCAGCGTAATAGGTGGAACCGAGCAGGCTCTGCTCTTCACCCGCAACCGCCATGAAAACGATCGTGGCATCAAACTCATACTTCGCCATCACGCGAGCCATCTCGAGCACAGCCGCAGTTCCCGAAGCGTCGTCATTCGCGCCAGGCGCGTCGCACTTCGCATCAACTGGAGTGTTACACATCGAATCGTAATGACCACTGACAACATACATCCGATCGGCCGACTGCGGTTGCGTTCCTCTCAACGTGGCAACGACGTTCGTGATGATCGTCGGTTGCGGCACGCGCGCGGCTTTCGCCTGTTCGTATGATTGCTTCTCCACCGTCATGCGACCACCGGATACTTCGGCAGCTTTAAGAAACTCCGCGTACAACCAATCGCGAGCCGCACCAATGCCACGGTTGGGATCGTTCTGTTCGGAGAGGGTGTTGCGCGTGCCGAATGAAACCAGCTTTCTGATCGTCGCTTCAATGTTACGCGCGTCGATTTCACGAACGACGTTCGCGATCGTGCGATTACGAACAGGTACGGTTCGGCGTGCAGTTGACCTAGTTTGAGCCAGACCAATATCCGTCGCCAGGACCACTATCATCACGCTTTGAAAAACTCTGGTAAGTTGATTTCGAAGCTTCATGGTGATCTTGATTTATCTTGTTCCGCGATCGGCGGGTTCTCTATAAATCGGGGTGAAAGTTCGAGTAGTGTGTTCCGTAACACTGGGCACCGGCTCCATGCGCGCCGGCGGCAGGTTATGCATCGTCTGTCGATCGTTTATGACGACGCTCGCATTTCGCGGAGGTTGTACGGCGGAGACTCCTTGCTGCAAGCTCAGCATTTTCGTGAAGAAACGAATCATGAGAGCTGTGCAGCCGAACAGTGCGGCAGAACCAAACAGCACGATCCACACGATTGCGAACGGATGGACTCCAAGCTTGGCGAACTCAGTAGAGGCGCCGGCGATTACACCAAGCCCACCGAGGATCGTTGCACCCAACACGATGCTCGGAAAAGTGATCTTCACCGGAGCCAGCGCTACGGGTGGAGTCATCATCGGCAGGGTCAAGTTGGCGCCGCAGCGATTGCAATATTTGAGTTCGACGGTTATCTCGTTACCGCAGGAAGGACAATACATAGGACCTCCAGTACGGTAACTTTAACACTTGAGCCACGAAAAGGCACAAAAAGCATCCACAGATTACGCCGGTTTGTTTATTAATCTGTGTAATCTGTGGATGCTACTTGATGCGGTAAGCGCGACTTTTCCAGACTACGATGATCTCACCATCGAGTTGGTCGGCGATCGTTTTGATTGAGGGCTCATCGGCAATCAACGCTCGATAGGATTCCGTGTCGCGGCCGTAATTCGTAATTGCCTGGGAACGGTCGTAGGCAGTGTCGATCCAAACGCCTCCCTGCTTGCGGAACCGTCTTCCTGCGACAGAACGAGTTTCGGCGCTGCTGTCCTTGTCGTCTCTGTCAACTCCGTCTCGCTGCACATTTCCAGTTCCTGCGGCACCTTGTGCGGAAAGATCGCCGGCAATTGATTTACTCTTGGCAGCTCGAGAACGGGCCGTCGTAGGCGTCGCAACCTCGCCTCTTTTGACACTTTCATCTAGGTCAAAATTTTTCTTTGACTCCTCCGCTTGTGCGACCTTAACTTCCGCTTCCTGTTTCCGTGACGCATCTTCGTTCTGTTGTCGTTTATCGCTCGCAACATCAGTCTTCGCGGGCGATGGCGGCGGAGGCTCTGCTGCGGCGGCTGGCTGTGCTTCCGGCTTCTCCGCCGGAGCCTTCACTATCGGAGCGTTAGTTGCGACGTCCGCAGGCGTTCCCTGGGGAGCAGACGCAGCGGGTTGTTGGGCCAAGTCTTTTGATTGCACTTCCTTGTTAGCCGTGGACTCGGCCTGCTTTCGAGCGTCGCTTAATGTGCCCGCTTGTGGTTGCGGCTTCACTATCGATTCGGAAACCTCCCCCCCTGAGGTAGATCGAGCAGGCTGGTTCTGCGAAACGTACTCATCCGCTCTATCTCGACGCAGCACGATCACGCCGATCGCTGCTACAACGATCAATGCGAGCGCCGGCGCGGCATACTTCAAAACCATCGGCGAGAAGAGACTCAACAGAAATTTTCTCCATCCTGAAGGCTCTGAAACTTTATCTGCCTGCGCCGCAACCACTACGCCCGCGGACGCGCTGAGCTGCACGACGAACTCTCGACATCGCGAGCACTCAGCCAGATGTTCGGTATAACGTGCTCGCGTCTTCACAGGCAGCACGTTTTCGGCATAGGCACTCAGTTCGTCAGCATCGAGATGATCTTCGGCATCGGGCGCCAAAACATCTTGTCGCCGCCCCAGCCGCCGCAACAACAGATCCATTTCGTTGTTTGTTTCCTGTTTCATCTCGATCAAAACGCTGCCTTGTTAAGAACGTAGCGGCGCAAATACCTTGCAGTCAAATCCACCCATTACACAGATTCCTTACTCAAAAGCGCCTCTAAATCCGTATCCATATGCTGCGCCACCTCCGCAAACGACCGCTCGGTCTCAGCCTGTGTCCAACCTCGTTCATCAATCAGAATCTTTGTCACTCGCTTACGCAAATCAGTTTGAACCCTTGTCAAACGCCGGCTCGCAGTCGCTTCGTGAACACCGAGCACTGCGCCCGCTTCACGCAACCGCAAGTTATCGAAGTAATAAAGCTTGACCAGCAGACGGTCTTCCGCTCCCAACTCCTGAATCGCTTTGTTCAATGCCTGTTGCATGTCGGCTTGAGCAAAACGATTGGACATTGACTCTTCCGGAGTCGGGAGGCCGGCGACAATTGTTTGGCCATGGCCGTCCTGTGCGTCATGCACAAGCCTATCGAATTCTGTGTCTTCTTCGGTCTGTACCAGTCGCGACTGTTTTCGAAATGTATCGACTGCGAGCTGGGCCACGACCGCACGCAACCAGCCCGCAAGCGAACCGCGTCCGGAGTAATAAGCGAGCTTACTTGCAGGCATCCCGTCCTTGCGGACTCGCAACCCGTAGAGTTCTGCCCAGATTGATTGCGCCAGGTCTTCGGCGGCATCCTCGTTAGAACTCGCTGAACGAGCAGCGGAGCGAACGGTCGGTTTGAATCTTTCGACCAGGTCGTTCCACGCGTTTTCATCTCCACGTTCGCAGGCGATAATCAGGCACAGATCGTCGGCCTGCAACTCGTCGATAAACCTGGTGATCTCCGCGTGAGGAGTGTCGGGGTCGTCCTTTAGTAGATACTTGTGAACCGCACCGCTGATACGCGGCAACAGGAATTCGCGAGTGAGCGAACGATTGTCGCTCGCACGGGCAAGCAACCGCCCGGCGCCGTCGTTCAGTAAACTCTGGATTTGAGGATTCGCGGATTCCACGGAAGTCTCGACAACTGGGGTCTAATCCTATCACCTCGCCGCCTCTTTGACGCACAAACATCGGCTTTTGACAGGCAACAAACGCTAAGCTAGATTCAATAACTACAGCAAATGTTACGCGTCACAGAGATTTTTCGCTCCATCCAGGGAGAGTCAACGCATGCCGGACGACCGTGCACGTTTGTGCGTCTGACCGGCTGTCCGATGCGTTGTGTCTGGTGCGACAGCGAGTACACCTTTACGGGCGGCGAGCATTATTCAATCGACGACATCATGGCGCAGGTAACGGAGTTTGGCTGCAAATTGGTTGAAGTTACCGGCGGTGAACCGCTCGCGCAAAAAGAAGCACATAAACTGATCGAACGTCTCTGCGATGACGATTATGAAGTCCTGATTGAAACCGGTGGCTACGTATCAACGGCAGAGGTAGATCCACGCGCGAAGATTATTCTGGATATCAAGTGTCCCGCTTCAGGCGAAGAACCGCGAAACGACTGGTCAAATCTGCAACGGCTGCGACCGGACAAGGATGAAGTCAAATTTGTCATCGCAGACGAAGGCGACTGGACCTACGCCGCAAGAGTTATTAAAGAACACGATCTCGAAGCTCGCACTAAAGCGGTCCTGATTTCACCCGCGTGGGGACAAGTCGATCTACAACAACTCGGGGACCGGGTCGCCGCGAGTGGAATGAAAATTCGCATGCAACTGCAACTGCACAAATACATCTGGGGACCTGACGTCAAAGGAGTGTAATGGGCGGCTCCACTGATATCGAGACTGAAGAATTCGCGGCCACAGCCGTCGCAGACGATGGTCCACAACTCGCTATCTGTCTCGTCTCAGGCGGCATGGACTCCTGCGTCACTGCTGCGATCGCCAACGAAGAAAATGATGAGCTTGCATTCCTGCACGTCTCTTATGGTCAGCGTACTGAGAAACGCGAGCGTGAAGCGTTTGAAGCTTTGGCTGATCACTACAACGTAAAGTCTCGCCTCGTGATCTCACTCGAGCATCTCGCTAAGATCGGTGGCTCGTCTCTGACCGACTCCAACATGCCCGTAACCACAGCGGATCTTTCAGCGCAAGGCATTCCTTCCAGTTACGTTCCTTTTAGAAACGCTCACTTACTCGCAGCCGCGGTGAGTTGGGGTGAAGTGAACAACGCGACCGCGATTTATATCGGCGCAGTGGCAGAAGACTCATCCGGTTATCCCGACTGCCGCCCGGAGTTTTACGACGCTTTTCAGAACGTGATCGACACCGGCACAAAGCCCGAAACGCAGATCACGATCAGGACTCCTGTGATCGCCATGCGCAAGTCGGAGATTGTCCGAAAAGGTATTGAAGTGCACGCTCCATTGCAGTTGACGTGGTCCTGCTACAAGGAGTCGGAACTGGCCTGCGGAAACTGTGATTCGTGTGCGTTGCGGTTGCGAGCATTTCGCGAGGCCGGAGTCACGGATCCGATACCCTACGTGCTTGACAGTAGTCGTTTTGCTTATTAATTTTAGACACTTCTCAGTGTGCTGAATTGTTACAACCAGTAAAGAGTGTGGGCGCATCCTACGAATCTTCGCAGGTTTGGAGCTTACATAACGACGGAGGAATCTTCGATGATTGGCAGATACTTTTTCGGAGCGTTAACGGTAGCCACTCTGTTGGCATTCGCTTCTTTGACCGCGGTCGCGCAGGTTGGCGAGTTACGTGGTCACGTTTGGATGCAACAGGCGGACGGTCAAAAGGTTCCCGTTGCTGACGCGCAGATCGATGTCTTCCGCGTAGACATGAGCGCGAAATACAACACCAAGACAAACAAGAAAGGCGAGTTTGTATTTGCAGGCTTGCCCTTCATCGGTACTTACGTCGTCGCCGCCAGCCATCCCACGGCAAAACCAAACTTCGTGCCCGGGGTGAAAGCCGGACGCGATGTTCCGTGCGAGATCACGGTGACTCCCGGCGACGGCAAGCGACTTACCCTCGAAGAGATCAAAGCCGCAGGCGGTGGATCGGCTAATCCTCCTGCCGCCACAGGTGGTGGAAACTCAGGCGCCGCTGAGAGCGCAGAAGCCAAGGCCAAGCGCGAAGAGATGTTGAAGAAAAACGCCGAGATCGAAGCCGGCAATAAGAAGATCACGGAAGCAAACGAGATCATCGGGCGGACCTTTAAGGCCGGCAACGAAGCACTGACTGCTGCGAACACTGCAAGCAGGGCCAATAATTCCGACGAAGCGCTGGCGAAATTTACAGCCGCTATTGCTCAGTATGATGAAGGATTAGCTGCTGACGCCGAGCAACCCGCGATTCTTACCAACAAGGCAGTAGCTTTGAAGGGACGTGGCGTCGAACGTTTCAATGCGACGGTTAGATCAAAGACTCTGGACGACGCCGGCAAAACGGCCCGGCTGCAGGCTGCCAAAGATGATTTCAAAGCAGCTGGCGAAACTTCGAGCAAAGCGGTCGCCCTGATCAAAGCAATGCCGGCTCCAACTGACCCGGCCGAACTTCAGCGGTACACCGCCAACAAGTACGCCGCGATGCTCACCAACGCCGAATCCATGCGGCTTTATGTGAGTAAGGCAGATCCGACGCAGGCCGACGCCGGACTGGCAGCTTTCAAAGACTACATCGCCGTCGAGACGGATGCCGCCAAGAAAGCAAAGGCTCAAATCGACATGGCGCAGATGCTGCTCGACTCCGGTTCAGCAGACAAGGCCTTGGTTGAATTTAGAGCAATTCTCGCGACGACACCCGACAGTCCCGAAGCAAATCTCGGAGCAGGTCTGGCCGTGTATGCAAGCGGCGACAAAGCGAAGTATCAGGAAGCGGCAAACTTCCTGCAGCGGTTTGTGGAAGTCGCACCTGACTCAAACCCGATGAAGGACGACGCCAAGGCGATTCTCACTGAATTGAAAAACGCCGAGAACGTCACTCCCGAGAAGTCCAAACCCGCACGTAAGCGTCCGTAAATCATCTATCCACAGATTGCACCGATTCACAGATTGTTCTGTGAAATCGGTGTAATCTGTGGACCACTAAGTTAAATTCCTCACTATTTTTGCTGGAAATCCTACCTTGACACTCTCAGTGTTCAAACTGTACTATGACTGCACAACGATGTTAGCACAGTCGTTGTATTGAGAAAGTCGGTCATGCCTCGCGCCCCATTCGGCGCCTCCAATCCACCCAGAACACGGGGATATTTACCCACTCCCGAGAGCTTTTTAGTGCACAAATGTCAGCCAAATTAGGCGAAATCCTGGTACGCGAAAATCTTATCAGCCCTCAACACTTGAGAGAGGCCCTCGACTACCAACGCGAACATGGTGGCCGGCTCGGCTTCAATCTCGTCAAACTCGGACTGGTTAGCGACGACATGATCACTGCCGTTTTATCGCGGCAGTACGGCATTCCTTCCGTCAATCTCGATCTCTTCAACATCGATCCTTCCGTCCTAAGCCTCATCCCGCAGGAGGTCGCGCAAAAACATTCTGTTTTGCCCCTCTCTCGCGTTGGCGCAACTCTCACTCTCGCCATGGTCGATCCGACCAATGTATTTGCTATGGACGACGTCAAGTTTATGACCGGCTTGAACGTCGAACCCGTCGTGGTTGCTGAAGGTAGTGTGCAACAGGCAATCGCGAAGTATTACGGCAGTTCAAGAGAAATCGAACTTGCCTCTATGCAGATTGAAGAGGCCGCCCCGGAACTCAGCACGAAGAGCAATGGATCAGGCGCCAT
>DATEIS010000233.1:0-19386 GCA_035278765.1 Pyrinomonadaceae bacterium
CAACTGCTCGACGATCATGCTGGCACTTGCGCTCGCGCCGTTGAACGCGGCGTTTGGTGTCTCCGCGGTGGTCGCGACGACGTTGCAGGCACTTTCTGGAGCCGGATATCCGGGCGTTGCTTCACTCGATATTCTCGATAATGTTCTACCGCACATCGGCGGCGAGGAAGAGAAGATCGAAACTGAGACAACAAAGATACTGGGGCGCTGCGTCGACGCGCGAATTGAGCCGGCGCCGATGGCAGTGAGCGCGCAATGTCATCGCGTGAACGTTGCTGACGGTCACATGGCTGCGGTGCGTGTAAAGTTGTCGCGTCCTGCGGAACTGGGTCAGCTACGAAATGCCTTTGAGTCGTTTAAGTCGTTGCCGCAGGAGCTTGGATTATATTCGGCGCCGCATTTGCCGATTGTTGTTCGTGACGAAATGGATCGTCCGCAGCCGAAGTTGGATCGTGATGCGGGGAATGGAATGACGATCACGGTTGGACGGCTCAAGCCGGACACAGTGCTTGATTACCGGTTTGTGGTGTTGAGTCACAATACGATCCGCGGCGCGGCAGGGGCGGCGATACTCAATGCTGAGTTGTTGATTGCGTTAGGACATTTAACAGGATAAACAAGATTTTTTTCAGGATGATCATGATCAGACTTCCAAAACTTCTCCCGGTTTTACTTGTTCTTAGTTTTTCAGCCGCAGCACAGTCACAACAAACACTCGACGATCAGGTGAAGCCGATCGTTGCGTCGTTCAAAGGCAAGGTCAGTCTCTTTGCCAGGAATCTCGACACAGGCGAAGCGTACGCCCTCAATCCCGATGAACGCGTGCGTACTGCGAGCACGATCAAGGTTGCCGTCATGATCGAGGCCTTTGCGCGTGTGAATGAAGGGAAGGCAAAGTGGACTGACGAAGTCGTACTTACGAAAGAGAAGAAGGTTTCCGGGTCAGGCATCCTTAGTGAACTCTCAGATGGTTTGCGTCTGACACTGCGCGACGCCGTCCACCTCATGATGATTCTGAGCGACAACACCGCCACGAATCTCGTGCTCGATGTGTTGACTACCGATGCAGTAAACGCACGCATGGAATCACTCGGCATCAAACAAATCAAGATCATGCGCAAGGTCGGAAGTGGCGGCGAGAGCACCGCCGGCAAAGATCCCGAAAACAAAAAATACGGACTCGGCATGGCGACACCGCGCGAGATGGTGCTCGTGATGGAGAAACTCGAGCGCGGCGAGATCATTAGTCCGGCAATCTCAAAAGAGATGATCGAGCTGATGAAGCGCGAGCAGGGACGCAACGCGATTGGACGTTCGCTTTGGAATGTTCCGATGGCGAGCAAGTATGGCGCGCTCGATCGTCTGCGCAGCGCAGTCGCGATTCTCTACACGCCGAAGGGAAAAATCGCGATGGCGATTTCCTGTGACGACATGCCAGAAACGATGTGGTCGGTCGACAATCCCGCCTATCTCTTGATGTCGCGCCTGTCCGAAATCATCGCTGACGGATTAGGTAAGAAGTAAAAACTCCTCACCCCACCCCGAAAAACTAGACATCGCTTCAAAAATTTAGATAGAATCCAGCACTTTCAACGCATTCATCCGGACAATTCGTGTCTTCTTTTTCCAACTCGTATGAATAGTTCTTCGATGGAGGATTCAATGAATACACTCAGACTCTCTATTCAAAGAGTGTTTGTTGTCATCAGCGCGCTCGTCCTGGTGCTGCTGACAGCGAGCATTGCATTTGCCCAAAGCGGCTTGTCGTCAGTGCGCGGAATCGTCACTGACTCGGCAGGTCGTGCGGTCCAGGGCGCTAAAGTTACGCTTACGGATGCGCAGAAGAATTTTGAACGCACCCAAAACACCAACAACGACGGTGCCTATATCTTCACGGCCATTCCTCCGGGATCTTATCGGCTCGATGTAGAAGCCACCGGCTTTAAAAAGGCATCACTGTCAGAGCTTCAACTCGCGATCGATACGCCTGGCACCCAGGACGTCCAGTTGGAAGTGGGCAACGTTGCCGAAACCGTCAGCGTCGTCGCCGGCGCGGACGCCCCCATCAATAGTACTGACGCGACGATCGGCAATACGTTCGAATCACGTCGTATCGTTGAACTACCACTTAATGCCAATAACGTCGTCGGATTGCTTTCACTGCAACCGGGCGTAACGCGCGCCGGTTACGTCAACGGTGGTCGAGCCGATCAATCGAACATCACGCTCGATGGCGTTGACGTGAATGAACAACAGAGTGGTTTGGATATAGTTACCGCCCAGGCGTTCTCGAGCGTGCTGCGCGTGCTGCGCGATTCGACGCAGGAGTTTCGCGTAACTACGACGAATCCAAATGCCGACACCGGTCGCTCTTCAGGCGCCCAGGTCTCGCTGGCCACCAAGTCAGGCACCAACGATTGGCACGGCTCACTGTTTTACTTTCATCGCAACACGGTAACGACCGCCAACGACTTCTTTAATAACGCTTCAGGCCGCTTTACCCCAACCGATCCATTGGTTCTTTCCGGGGCTGCGACGGTCGGCGATGAGCGAGTGCCACGACCGCCACTACTCAGGAACTTCTTTGGCGGCTCAGTGGGTGGTCCCGTCAAGAAAGATCGGGCTTTTGTGTTCTTCGCCTATGAGGGGCTGCGCGAAGCGACTTCAACTCCTGGCGTGCAGGTTGTGCCATTGCCTCACGTTGCCCAGGGCATTATTCGGTATAGACACACCAACGCCAATTTCAGCGATGCTTCGTGTCCAGCAGGGACCCCTCTCGGGATCGTGTGTCTGACTCCGGCCCAAATTAACCAGGCTTACCTTAACGCGAATGGAATAACACCCGGCGTCAGCCAGCCGGCTCTGGACTTTCTCAAAGACATAGCGCGGCGTTTCCCGGCTAACGACACAATCACAGCCGGCGATGGAGTCAACACAGGCGGCTTTCGTTTTAACGCTTCTACGCCGACCACGCAGGACACTTATGTCCTCAAATTCGATTTCAACCTGACAAACAGTCAAACCCTGTTTGTTCGTGGTAACTACCAGGACGACAACATCGGGCTCGCGCCAATTTTGCCTAATTTTCAGGCACCTGAGATCTGGTATCACCCGAAGGGCTTTGCGGCGGGTCACTCCTGGACCATTTCGAACCGCACAGTGAACCGCTTCACCTACGGTCTGACTCGCGCTGCATTCACGAGGCAAGGTGATCAAACTGGAAACCAACTTTCATTTCGCTTCATCTTCGCCCCGACATTGACCTCATCGCTCACGCGCGTGACGCCTGTTCACAACTTTGTTGATGACGTGACCTTCGTTAAAGGCAATCACACGTTGCAGTTTGGCGGCAACGTTCGCTTGATCGAGAACACCAGGCAGTCGTTTGCAAGTGCATTCGACTCTTTGACGACTAACCCGTCGGGCTACGCGGCTTCAGCGGCTGTGTTGACTACGTCAGGCCCGGATGCCGGAGGCACAGCTATCTTCCCGAACGTTGCCGGTAATTCACTAACCCCGCTGCGCAACATTCTTTCCGCAGTTATTGGCCGTTTTTCTCAATACACTGCAAACTTCCTTTACGACCAGGACGGCAAGATACTGCCAACCGGCTCGTCTGCCGATCGCACTTTCGCCACCCAGGAGCTCGAACTTTATTGGCAGGATCAGTGGCGTGTTCGTAACAACCTGACGCTGACGTACGGCATTCGCTGGGGCACTTCAACTCCAGTGTATGAAGTAAATGGTTTCCAGGTTCAGCCAACCACGAGTTTGGGCGGATACTTCGAGAAGCGGAAAGAGAGCGCCTTCAATGGAATTCCATTTAACGATCCGATCTCGCTCGATCTCTCCGGAAAAGCGAATGACAAACCGGGTTTCTATAAACAGGATTGGAACAACTTTGCTCCAGTCTTTGCGGTCGCATGGCAGCCTGAACTCCCGGATAACTTCTGGGGCAAGCTGATCGGACGCGAAGGCAAAGCAGTATTTCGCGCCGGCTTCCGCACTACCTACGATCGCATCGGCAGTGCATTGACGGTAAACTTCGATCTCAATAATCAGCTTGGTTTCGCGTCAGCACAGACGATTCCGGTAAATACTTACAACGTCAGCACGCGATTGGCGCCGGCCTTTACCGGCACGATACCCGACGTACGCACGTTGCCGTTTATAGCCGGAAACTTTAGCAACACGATTTCCTTCCCGTTAAACCAGCCGGCGAACGGCGCCGAGCGAATCGAGACGTCACTCGACGACACGATCACCACACCCATTAACTACAGTTATAACTTCTCTTATGCCCGCGAGCTGAACAGGGGACTATCGTTTGAACTGAGCTACGTTGGCCGCTTTGCGCGGAACCTGCTCGGGCAAAGAGATATCATGCACTTCAATAACTTGCGTGACCCAAAATCGGGGCAGACTTTTTATGAAGCAATGCAAGCCCTGATCGACCAGCGCTACCTGGGCGTGCCGGTTACGTCGGTTGGGCCAATCCCATTCTTCGAGAATATTCTTCCTGGAATCGCCGGCAACTTCAATGTGCTTGGCGTTACCCGGTCACTCACGGCAACGCAGAGTGCGTATCGTCGCATAGCGCTGCCATCTGTGGGCGGAACCAACGTCACTGACTACACCTTCCTGCAGTCAAACGCGCGTTGGGACGACAAGCCATTTTCGATCTTCAACAACACGTTCGTGAACCCACAGTATGCAGCACTCAATACGTGGTCCACGTTTGCTCTTTCCAATTACAACTCCGCGCAGGTAAGTGTTCGGCAGCGTTTGTCCGACGATGTTACGTTTGACTTCAACTACACTTTGTCGCATTCGCTGGACGATGCTTCCGGTCTTCAGAGTGCCGGTAATTTCTCAACCGCCTCGTTGATCTTCAACCCGTTGGATCCGATGTCGAACTACGCGAATTCTGATTTCGACATTCGTCACAACATAAATGCGAACTGGTTGGTAGGTTTGCCGTTCGGCCGTGGTAAGAAGTTTTTGAGCGACGCCGGCACCATTACCAACGGCATTTTGGGCGGCTGGGATGTCACGGGAATTTTCCGTTGGAACTCCGGACTGCCCGCTACGACGCGTGCTTTCGCGTTTCAACGTTGGGCCACCAACTGGCAGATCTCGTCCGGCATGGTCGCAGTTCGCCCGATTGAAGAACATTATGGAGATGTCAACGGTGCGCCGAACATGTTTGCCGATCCGACAGCCGTGGTTCAGAGCTTCCGTGATCCGAAGCCCGGCGAGGGCGGTGACCGGAATACTTTGCGCTATCCGGGTTACTTCACAGTCGACGCTGCTCTGCATAAGACATTCAGGATGCCCATCGAAGGACACGCACTGACCTTCCGCTGGGAAGTCTTCAATCTAACAAACACACAAAGGTTAACCGGCTTTAACGGCTCAGGTATTAGCACCGTTGATCCGTTTATCGCCGGTGGAGCTCCGCCAATTGGATTCGGAAACTTCACCGGAACGCAGGCGCCGCTCGGTGAATCCAAGGCCGGACGGTTGATGCAGTTCGGACTGCGTTATGTTTTCTAGGTTGATTTGAGTATTGAGTTTTACCGGGAGCTGAGGAGAAATCCTCAGCTCCTTTTTTGTGCCACCCTACTGAGGCGTTATCAAAAGGCCGCAGGTACCAAAATCCCGCCCACGGCAGTGGACGGATGGTTCAAGTCCTTTCTACAGACCAACCTAAAGAAGGCGTTTAATCCCGCTCACTGCCGTGAGCGGGATTAACGCCCTTTTTAGAGTTAGTTTGTAGAAAGGACTTGAACAATCCGCTCACTGCCGTGAGCGGGATTAGCCCTCTTTTTTGGGATGAGTTTTGTAGAAAGGACTTGAACGATCCGCCCACTGCCGTGGGCGGGATTGCTAATAGTTCGCACAATAGTCGTGAGTCAGGGTTTTTTGTTCTCGGAAATGTATTGCTCGAGGGTTTTTCGATCTTTGTAGTCGGGTCGTTTTTTCAAGAACTGCTCGTACTCGATTGCTGCTTTTTCTTTTAAGCCGACCGCGTTGTAGAGCGCAGCAAGTCTGAGGTGCGCTTCAGCTTTTCCGAGTTTGGCTGCGTCGATCAGGTAGGGAACGGCTTTCGATCCCTTCTTGATCTGTAGATACGCTTCGCCCAGGAGGAAGTTAGCCTCTGCCGAAGTCGCCGACAATTTAACTGCTTCCGTCAAAGGCTCGATCGCCGCTTCGAATTTCTGCTCCGACGAAAGCAATCGTCCTAAATTAAGCAACGCCAGCATGAATTTTGGACGCTCTTGAATGGCGCGGCGATAAGCTTTTTCCGCTTCCTCAATATTGTTGAGCATCAATTGGACCGTGCCCAGCTCTGTCCACGCCTGGAAGTCTTTCGCGTCTGCGGCAACCAGTCGATTAAGGAAGTCCACAGCCTCATCGAATTTCTTTTCGTCAACTGCTTTCTGCGCTTTTTCGAATAGTGATTTGTTCCGGCCGGTCCGGTCATAAAAATCCGCGGCCGAGATCGTCTGTGCTTTTGCACGCTGGCGCCGAGCCACACCTTCCCGCCACTCAAGATGGATGTCCTGACGGAAGTCAGTCTTGTAAGCTGCTTTTACCAAAACGCGGACACGCGCGACTTCGGAACCTTCCACTTCCACGACGACGTCGTAACGACCGTCTTGTAAATTGAGAAATCGATAACGACTATTGTTAACAACGGTCTGACGCCCGAGCAACACGCCGCCCTCTGTATACAGGACGACGTCGAAGCTGAGCGACACGAAACCTTCGACCTTTGTTTCGTCAACCTGGAGATCTCCAAACAAGGTGTGGCCACCCTGACCTTGCACCGTACCTGCATGAATGATCAGGAGAACAAAGGCGAGCAGAAAATCCCAAATGATATGAGAAGAACGCATTATGAAGGGCATTCTAACTAAAAGCGGAAGCGGGCTGAACGTTGGAAACGCCAGCCCGCTTGAGTTTGCCGACGTGAAGCGGCGTTGACGATCGCGATACCTTAGAACGAATATCGGAAGCCAAACTGCATCACACGGCGGTTTCCCTGGATGGCAGTGAAGTTCGAGAAATTCGTCGGCGCCTCTGAGGCCTGCGGAATGTCCACCAGACCATAGCCGTCGCGAGTACTCAGCACTGTACCCATGCGTTGCGTGTTGGTTACGTTGAATACCTCGAAACGAAGTTGAAGGTTCTGACCCTCTTTAATTGTGAATGATTTTGAGAGTCCCATATCGAGGTTGAAGTATCCGGGTAGACGAAACACGTTGCGATCTCCTGTTTCGCCGGGTTTCGCGTTGCGGAAGCTCTGATAAGCCTCATCCGGGTTGCAGCCGAAGAGCCGCGGTGGCTGGGTGTCGCCTCGAGTCGGGCACGCCTCGATTGGACGCACGCGTGTTCCGTAGCTCTGTACGTTCCAGTTTGTGGCCCACTGGGCAGCGTCATACGGCGCGCCAATCGGATATCCCGAATTCCACCGCATGATGCTTGAAAGCTGCCAGTTGCCCAGCACTGCATTTGCCACCTTGTTATCGCCAAGCGACAACCAGCGACCGCGGCCCATGGGAAGTTGCCACAGAGAGTTGAAGTTGATGATATGGCGGACATCGAAATCCGATACCGCCCAACTATCGCGCTGTCGAAGCGGGTTAAGAATGAAGGCCCCGCCATAGCTGCCGCTGTTTTGCAGTCCCGAGGCATCGTCCATCGACTTCGAGAGCGTGTAATTGAAGTCGAGACTCAGATCGTCTCCGAGACGTTGCCGAATCGAGAGTGTGCCGCCGTGGTATTCGGAATTGCCGACGGTGGAGAAGGACGACAGCGCTCCGTACTGGGGCTGGAAAAACATTGGCGGCAGCTCTTCACCGATCAGTGCGTTGATGTCGAGGTCCGATTGAACCGAAGTCCAGTCGTTGCCAAAGAAGAAGAACGCGTCGCCAAAGACCGTCTTCGTGGCGTTGTTGATATTGAAGTTGTTCCTGCGGGTCCCGCCCACGATGTTAGTCGCAAAATTCGGAACCGAGCCGAACATGTTCTCGAAGAACGGAATTACCGGAAGGTTGTTGAATGCTTGCAGGATCACCGCGTTTGGAGACGAGGCATCAATTCCCTGCAACGCCAAAGTGCGGCGATAGTCTTCGAGAATTCCGGCTGCCGTGTACCAATCCTGGCCCGATTTCGGATCTGTCAGATTATTCGGCATCATCACGTCTCGCGATATCAGCAGACCACGGCCGAGTCGGCCGATGTACGATGCCTGGATCACCAACCCTTTTGGCAGTTCGCGTTCGAATGTCAAATTCCACATGTAGTTCGTGGGCGACTTGATGCGCTCATCCAGTCCTGTTTCGATTACCAGCGCCATGTCTCCCGGGCGTTCCCGTGGAAAGCTGAGCTGATCCTCAACCACCGGTGACACGAGCGGGAAGGTGCGCACTGGTTGATTGTACCCGGTGAAGAGTGGGCAAGGATTGGTTGTTGTGTTACAGAAGCTGAACGGGCTATTGAGCGTGGTAAGAAAACCAAGCGAATTCAACTGGTCGAATCGCGTGGCAAGTTGTTGCCCAAGAAAGTCGTTGGTCATCGCGAAACCGCCGCGAATGACCGACTTTCCGGTGTCGCCAAGGATGCTATGCATGAACCCACTCTTGAAGTTGGGTGACCATGCAATTCCAACACGTGGTTGAAAGTTATTCTTATCCCATGGATACATGGAGGATCTACCATTGGCCGAGCCGGACAGATCCATCAAGAGTGGTTCGAAATAGTTTTCGCCTCGCGCTGAAGCGTCGATGCGTCGTTGGAAGTAGTCTGTCAGCGCAATGTTGGGTTTGGTTTCGTAACCATTCGTTTCATAAATCGGGCGGCTGAGGCTGTAACGAAGACCGTACGTCAGGGTCAGCGTCGTTCCAATCTTCCAGATGTCCTGGCCATACCATTCGTATTCCTCAGTTGCGAACTCGCGCTCTGTGGGTGTGCCTGCCGGTTGCAGGTTGCCTTCCTTGTCGTAAGTCAGCCTGGCGTTCCAACTCGTCAGGCGTCCAAGCAAAGCAGAGGCGGCATTCTGAATAACGGATGTTTGGTTGCTTAGTGCAGCGTTTGATCCGCTGAAGAAGTTCCTGATTGGATTGGACACCAGGGAGCCTGCTACGTAGCCTGAGGGATTTGTATATGCTGTATCAAACGCGCCCGCAAAGCTGGTTCGTTTGTTGCGCACAATGCGGAAGTTTCCACCCATCTGCAAGGTGTGATTGTCGAGCACCCAGGAGAAGTCGTCCGTAAAATTATGAACGGGCGTCACGCGTTTCAAAGTGCGTGAATCGAGCACTGGGAAAAACACGAAACGGAAGAAGATCTCATTTTTCGACGCGTCGCCCTCCTGCGTGAATGCCTCTCGCGTTAATCCGTAGCGGAAATTATTTACAAAGCGGTTGCTGATGGTCCACGTGTGACCAGCGGCGATGCCCCACGGATGAGACCACGTATCAGGCCGCGGTGTGTCTGGAAAAGCCGGAACGCCCGCGATCGTATCGTGATTGACGCTGAAGCGAGCGAATATCTGTTGCTTGGAAGTAAGGTTATGGTCGAGTCGAGCGACGTGTGAATTGAAATCGCTCGGCAGGTAAGCATTAAAGCGGTACCCGGCTGTATTGAGCAGCACCAGGTTCCCGTTATCATCAAAGAAGCTATCGCCGGTAGTACCGAAGTCGTTAGCTCTGTATTTGTTAGCGGCGGCTGCGAGCGCTTGAACTGCAGCCGGATTTACGCCGCCCAACGCCGCAAACTGTGTTGCGAAGTTCGCACTCGTAAACGTCGTCACACCTCCGCCGGCATTTGCGAACCGCAATTGGCCCTGACCCAAGGTCGGCAGAGGCACGCGCTGAAGCACGCTTTGCTGACTACGATCGGTGCGCCCTTCGTAGCTATAGAAGAAGAACGTGCGGTCACGAACAATCGGTCCACCGAAAGCACCACCAAAACTGTTTCGGATTAGAGCCGGGCGGGGAACCTTTTCCTCACCAACTCTCGCTTGACCAAACGTTACCTGTGGATCATTCGGTCCGTAACTTCCCGCACGATTATTGAAGAAGTCGTTCGCGGCGAGGACCGTCGGACGGTGGAACCAGAAAAGCGCTCCGTGGTATTCGTTGGTGCCGCCTTTAGTGATGAGGGAAACCTGCGCACCCGATGAGCGGCCGAACTGTGCGTTCGGATTTGCCGTCACGACGCGGAACTCGTCAATTGCTTCGGCATTCAAACGCAGCACGGTACTGGTTGACGGGCTGAGGCTCGCAGCGTCGCTACTGCTGGTGCTGCCGATCTGGTTTGACTGCTGTTCGTTGATGTCAACACCATCGAGCGTCACGTTTGCCTGGTCCGCGCGTGAACCAGTGACCGAACCTTCGCGTGTGACACCAGGCTGAAGCGTCAGCAGCGCGGCGACGTTTCGCGCTTCGAGGGGAAGTTCTCCAATCTGTTTGGTTACAAAGTTATTTCCCAACGACGCATCCTGCGTGTTTAGCAACACCTCATTTGCAGTCGCGGCGACTGTTACTGATTCAGTAACAGCTCCAATCTCGAGCTGTACGTTCACTTCAGTGGGCTTGGCCACCAGCGCCTGAATATCGGTAACGATCTTTTTCTTGAAGCCGGTTGCTTCCACGTCCACACGGTAGGGACCTGGCGTCACAAGCTCAAAAACATAGATGCCGCTTTCGCTCGTCTGCTGTGTGCGCTTTGTATTTGTTTCAGTGTTTGTGAGTGTCACGGCCGCGCCGCTCACAACCTGTCCGTTCGGATCGACAATAGTTCCGCGCACCGATGATGTGCCGGTTTGGCCAACAGCCGTCACAGACAGGAGGACGAGTAGGCCGCAGATCAAACTAAGTTCTCGAATGAGATTAAATCGTTTCATTGGTTCCTCCGAAACATAGGTAGGGTGTACACGACTCCGCTCGACAGATCTAAGCGGAGTTCTCAAGAAGTCAGAAACTGACCTGGTCCAACACATCTCCTGACTTTTTGGGTAAAGCAGTTCTGGGGCAGATGTGTTTCCCGAATTCCGGGGTGTCAGTCAGCAATCATCGCCGGTGGATGATTTACGAAGTGTGATTACGGGCGGCATTATATACAAAGTCTGAAAAACTTCATCCACAATTTTGAAGCAAAATTGCCATAAACCAATTGCGCCCTCATGGTCCATACCCAAAGTTTTCAGTGAGACAGCCTTACCTCAAAAGGTACTGACCTCGTCCAAGCAGGGTCATTTTTCGCTCGCAAATTCCGAATTTCTATAGAGCCCCCATAAATTTGAATATGGTTTGGACGATTCAGACCCGTTCAAATTGTCTGGAATGCGAAAATTCAGGAGTTTTGCGGTGATTTTTCGGAGACCAGCTCGCGGAATAGTTTCTGCAAGCGGGTCCAACAAGTAGTTAGACCGTTCAGTTCCGTACTCATCTTTAGGCTCTACATAGTTCGAGCAGGAATTCCCGATTTGTTTGCCGCAGAGGGAGCGGCAGCAGCAGTCAAAAACAATCAAGTTCGAGAACAGGATTGCTGCCTGATCAAGCGGGTCGTTAGCAAAGCAGCATTCCAGTTCAACCGTCACACTCTCGGAGGATTTTCATGAAAAGTAAAAACTTGCTACGAGATTTTGTGCAGGGCTGTAGCACTTTCGTTCTGTTGTTGTTCGTTGCAGTTGCGGTTTTTGCCCAGCAGGGTACGTCGACAATTCGCGGAACGGTCGCCGACCCTAACGGCAACGTGGTCGCCGGCGCTTCCGTCACCCTAACCAACCTGGGAACTGGCGCCACTCGCACGACCACGAGCACGGACGCTGGAGTGTATGTCTTCGATTTCATCCCCGTTGGCGATTACAAAATCGAAGTTGAAGCCACCGGCTTCAAGAAAAAGGCAGTAACCGACATCCATGCGCTGATCGCGAAATCGACAACAGTCGACGTACCGCTCGAAGTTGGTAACGTCGCTGAAACCGTCACCGTCACCGCAGGATCGGCTGAGGTGTTAGTGAACAGGGATGACGGCACACTCGGAAATCACTTCATCAACAAACAAATTACGGAGCTGCCGCTCGAAGGCCGCAACGTCACCAACCTGTTGTCGTTGCAACCGGGCGCCACCCGAGATGGTTTCGTGGCTGGAGCTCGCGCCGACCAGTCAAACATTACGCTCGACGGTGTAGACATCAACGAGGCCGAGACGAATCAGACCACTAACCCCAATACTGATCCGGCCGACAGTACGAACGCTCTGAATCTCGTTCCAGACCGCAGCACAGTGCTGCGCCTCAATGCCGAGGCGATTGAAGAATTTCGCGTGACCACCGCGAATGCCAACGCTAATCAAGGCCGCTCGGGTGGCGCGCAGGTGTCGTTGGTGACCAAAGGCGGTACCAACGATTT
The DNA here is from genome assembly GCA_035278765.1 of Pyrinomonadaceae bacterium. Lineage (GTDB taxonomy): Bacteria > Acidobacteriota > Blastocatellia > Pyrinomonadales > Pyrinomonadaceae > PSRF01. The sequence goes on from DATEIS010000233.1 coordinate 12,426, forward strand.
TCACGGTGCGCTGTTCGAGTTTTATCGAACCAAGAAGTTTACGGCGAATAACTTTTTCAACAACGCCGCCGGCGTTTTTGGTCCCGATGACCCGCAGGTCCAGGAGGGCACTGCGAGAATCGGCGAGGAAAAGCTTCCCCGTCCCGCGCTGATTCGTCACACGTTTGGTGGCGCTTTAGGTGGGCCAATCATTAAGGATCGTGCGTTCTTCTTCTATAGCTTTGAGGGGGATCGAATAACTAGAGAAGCGCCGGTCGAAATACCCCGCAACGTTCCTCTGGCCAGCCTCGGACGCGGAGAGGTCAATTTCTTTGGCTGCCCTGAAGGCACGAATCCCGACGACTGTGGCGAGAGCGTAACGCCCACGCTGCAAACTCTGACCACCGCTCAGCTAAATGCCATTTTCCCGAACATCGGCATCAATCCTGCTGCAGTTGCCGTCCTTAGGGACGCTGCGGCCAAATATCCAGCTAACGACTTTGGCACTGGTGACGGATTGAATTCCGCCGGCTTTAGATTCAACACTGGTTTGCCGGCCAAGAGAAACTCTCACGTTGGCAAATTCGATTTCAATCTTACGAGCAAACAGACAGCGTTTGTTCGCGCCAGCGTGATTTACGATGTGATCACACAGGAGCGGCAATTTCCAGATACCCCCGCGCCAACCATCTGGTCACACCCGATGGGCATCGCGGCCGGACATACGTGGACCCTTAATAACAGTATGGTGAATAACTTCCGTTATGGCTTCACGCGCGAAGCGTTCAGCCAGCAGGGAGATTCAAGCGAAAACTCCATTAGTTTCCGTTTCATATTTTCACCATTTAGTTTTTCACGCACCCTGACTCGAATAACTCCGGTGCAAAACTTCACCGACGATTTCTCGTGGGTGAAGGAGAACCACACCTTTGGCTTTGGCACGAACATTCGTCTGGTTCGCAACCGGCGCGATTCTTTCGCAAACGCGTTCGATAACGCCATCACCAATCCTTCGTTTTACCTTGGCGGCGGGGCTTCAATCGTCGATCCTATAAATGCAGTTCGCCCGATTTCCGGAGCCACGACCGGTGTGGAAAACGCAGTAACGGCGATAATCGGCAGGTTCTCTCAATACTCGGCTCTATTCACGTTTGACAAGGATGGAACCCTGTTGCCCTCAGGCACACCTGCGGCGCGCGAGTTTCGCACTGAAGAGTACGACCTTTATTTCCAGGATTCCTGGAAGATCACGCCCAATCTAACATTGACCTATGGTTTGCGATACGGCATTAGCACTCCGGTTTACGAGAAGAGTGGGTTTGAAGTTAGGACCACTGTGCCGCTGTCGGACTTCTTCGAGGCCCGGAAAGCCGCAGCCGAGAGAGGTGAATCTCTCAACACCCCGATTACGTTGGAACTCTCCGGTAAGGCAAACAACGCCGCGCCGCTTTACGACAAGGACAAGAACAATTTCCAACCCCGCGTCGCGGTGGCCTGGTCGCCTACTTTCAAGAACGGGTTCCTTGGAAAAGTTTTTGGCAAGAACAATCAGTCAGTCTTTCGCGGGGCGTTCAGCATCACCAACGACTACTATGGTCAACAACTCGCAGTAACTTTTGACCTCGGTAATACGTTGGGCTTCTCGTCGAGTCAGGACATTTCGGCTAACACCTTCAACCTCGATGATCGACCGGCGCCCTTGTTTACCGGCTTTGGTCAGAACGTGCGGTCACTTCCAAGAATCACCAATCCGGGGAACATTAGTTTCCCGCGTACGCAGCCATTCGAACCCAGTCCGGCGGGATTCGCACAGGATCGACGCATCGAAACGACGTTGGATTCGAAACTGGTTGCGCCAATCAACTACGCGTGGAATTTCACGTATGAGCGGCAGCTGCCGAAAGGTCTTGTTATCCAGACCTCTTATATCGGCAGGATCAGCCGTAACCTCATCGCGTCGCGCGACGTGATGGCACTAAACAACCTTAGGGATCCTGCGTCCGGTATGGATTGGTACACGGCTGCCGGACGGCTAGAGGCTCTTCGCGCAGCAGGTACGCCGACCTCGAGCGTTGCCAGCATCCCATGGTTCAATAATTTTCTGCCGGCGAACCTCGCGACGTTGATGAATGCGAATTACTTCGGAAACCCCTGGTTAGGGCCGGATGAAGGTTGTGCCGACCCTGACTTCTATTGTGTACCGGAGAATCTGACTCAGACGCAGGCGGTTTATGACGTCGCACTCAACTTCTACGGCAATGACTGGACTGACACGCAGGACGTCATTGAACAGGGCATCGATCGGAACATCTTTTTCCATCCGCAATATGGCGCCCTGTCAGCTCACAGCAGCATTGCCCGTGCCAACTATCACGCTGCCACGCTCAGTGTTCGCGAGCGGTTGGGACGGAGCTTTACTGCCGACTTCAACTACACGCTCTCGCATTCGCACGACGATGCGTCGGGTCTACAGACCGCCGATCAATTCGGTGGCGCGTTCATCCTGAATCCACTTCGTCAAAGAGATAACTACTCGGATTCAGATTTTGACATCCGGCATAACATTAACGCGAATGCCGTGTGGGAGCTTCCATTTGGAAGGGGTCAAAGCTTCTTTAGCGGCGCTGGCAAACTGACAAATGCGTTGATTGGTGGTTGGCAAATGACGGGTATCTTCCGCTGGAATTCCGGTTTGCCCATTAGCGCTCCATTCGATAACGCTCGCTGGGCGACTAACTGGAACGCGCAGAGCAACGCAGTAAGAACTGACGGTAGCATCAAGCCTTGTCCGGCAAGAGGCGGCAGGCTCTTCGATTGCAATTTGCTCGAAGCCTACCGAAGTTTCCGCAATGCGTTTCCAGGTGAGACCGGAGATCGAAACGTGTTCAGGTTGGCGGGTTACGTAAATCTCGACATGGGATTAACCAAATCCTTCAACTTGCCTTGGAATGAAGGTCACCGGTTGCAGCTTCGAGTTGAAGCATTTAACGTCACCAACACACAACGGATGAACGCTCCTAACACTGGCAGTCGTACCGGATTCGGAATCGGGCTCGATCCCTCGACTTTCGAATTGGATGACATCCCGTCAAACTGGATGAGATTTACCGGCATTCAGGGAGCGCCGCGCGTAATGCAGTTCGGCATCCGTTATTCCTTCTAGACTGAGCTCTGCTCAAAAAATAGAATACGGGCTGGAGCTCAACGCTTCAGCCCGTTTCCTTTTCCGATACATCTGTCTTTTTCAGGAGGGTTAACCGATGAAACTGCTGGTCCTTTCCTTCTTGCTAATAATTTCTGTTAGCGGTTCGACCTTCGCTCAGGGCGGGGGGCACATTCTGTATGGTGACATGAAGGTTGATGAGAGTAAGGCAACGGGTGTTAATAGGCTCACTTATGACGTGATTCTGTACAATTTGAACCGAACGGTAATTGCACGCCAAACCGTGACCAGCACCGGTCGCTATCGCTTTAATAATCTGAATAGTGGCGTGTACGACCTGGTGGTCGAACTCGAGAATGCTGAGGTCGCGCGCATCCGCGTCGAACTCGTTTCTCCGATGGCCACAGATCTTCGGCAGGATATTAATCTCGAGTTACGCGGGATTGAAAACTCCTCCACCAAGCCGGCTTCAATTTCCGCCGAAGATTTCTACCAACGCACGCCTGCAAACCAGAAGATATTTGAAAGAGCCCAGTCAGCCACGGATAACAAAAAATATCTGGAAGCAACTGGTCTATTCAATGAACTTCTAACCAATGACCCAAAAGATTTTCAAGCATGGACTGAGCTGGGCACGGTCTACTTGTTCGAGCAAAAACCAGTCGAGGCCGAGAAGGCATATTTAAACGCTGTCGAGCATAGGCCAAAGTTTTTTCTGGGCCTCATGAATCTTGCGCGGTTGCGCATGATGCAGAAAAACTATGAAGGCGTCATCGAGCCGTTGACTACGGCCGTAAGCATTCAGCCAACTTCTGCCGATGCCAACTATCGTCTTGGTGAAGCTTACTTACAGATCAAGAAAGGTTCGAAGGCGGTTATTTATCTGAATCAGGCGATCAAGCTCGATCCCGTCGGCAAGGCTGATGCGCACCTGCGTCTTGCGACACTCTACAACGCGGTTGGAATGAAAGATAAAGCTGTACTCGAGTACGAGGAGTTTCTGAAAAAGAAACCTGCGTATCCTGATGCGAAAAAGTTGAGAGACTACATCGAGGCCAACAAGCCGAAGAACTAATCCACAGATTACACAGATTTGATAATCTGTGGTCTATGTTGCCGCTTGTCACTACCATCGTTCTTCTTGGCGCGACTCTGATCGATGGATCGGGTCGTGCTCCCATCAGAAACTCCGCCGTAGTTATCAAAGGCGATTCCATTGTTGCCGTGGGCCGTCGCGGCCAGGTCAAAGTGCCGTCCGATGCTCGTGTGATTGATGCACGTGGCCTCGTGATCGCACCGGGCTTCATCGATGCTCATAACCACTCGGATCGCGGTTTCACAACTGATCCATCCGCTGCTTCACAGGTTTCACAGGGCATCACGACCGTAGTCGTCGGACAGGATGGTGGTTCGCCTTTCCCGGTGGGCCAGTTTCTCGCCGGTCTCGATCGAGATCCCATAGCACTCAATGTGTTGACGTTTGTCGGACACGCCACCGTTAGATCTGAGGTGATGGGCGAAGACACGAACCGTCGCGCCACGCCGGCCGAGACTGAAAAGATGAAACAGATGGTGGAGCAGGCGATGCGTGATGGCGCTATCGGGCTCTCAACCGGACTCGAATACGAAACCGGAAAACCGGCGTCGACTGATGAGGTGGTTACGCTCGCGCGTGCGGCGAGTGCTTTCGGCGGCATTTACATAAGCCACATTCGCGACGAAGCGGATAAGACGTTTGAAGCGTTGAACGAAGCGATCCGCATCGGCAGGGAAGCACACATTCCGGTTCAGATTTCGCACATCAAGTTGGGAAGTGTCGCTGTGTGGGGACGAGCAGAGGAGGCGGTGGCGTTGATCAACAAGGCGCGTGCACGTGGTCAGGATGTTACCGCTGATTGTTATCCTTACGAAGCGTGGAGCTCGACAATCAGAGTTTTGATTCCGAGTGGACGTCATGACGATCCGGTGGATGTGGCGCGTGGGCTTGCCGATGTTGGTGGTCCAGCGAACGTCACGATTGTGAGTTGCCGTGCGCATCCTGACTATGAGTTCAAGAATATGGAAGAGATTAGTAAGCGCGAAGGAATTACGCCGGTCGAGTTGTACATGAAGATCGTGCGGGATGGCGGCGCGGGTGTGGTGTGTCATTCGATGAAGGAGTCGGATATCGGCACGTTTTACCGGCAGCCATGGGTGATGGTGAGTAGCGATGGTGGGATCGGGTCGCGTCACCCGCGTGGCGCCGGAACATACCCGCGTGTGCTGGGTAGTTTTGTTCGTGAGAAACACTGGTTCGCTTTACCGGAGGCGATCAGGAAAATGACGTCGCTGCCCGCAAAGCGTTTTAAGTTGAGTGACCGCGGTCTGATTCGAGCCGGCTACAAAGCGGACCTGGTCCTGTTCGACGCCAACACGATTATCGATCGCGCCACTTTTCAGGAGCCGCAATTGACGCCCACAGGTGTTAAGCGTGTGTTCGTGAATGGAGCCGAAGTTTGGATCGATAACGCCACCACGGGCCAACGCCCCGGCCGCGCCCTCCGCCACAAAAACGATTAGCCACAAAAAGCACAAAAGGCACATAAGGCACAAAAGCACTTAGCACGAACGACCCGTTTTGGATCGCTCGTGCTTCTTTGTGCGTTTTGTGCTTTTGTGCCTTTTTTGGCTCTACTTCTTGATCGCCACCCAAACGCTGTAGCTACTGCCGTCGAAGAGTGTCGCCTTCAACAAATATGTGCCTTGAGCGTTGCCGCCCAGGGCTTTGGTGTTCATGTTGAAGTGCCACTCAGTGCCGGTGAGTCGGAACTGATTTCCGATTGTGGCTGCATCAGTTGGCGTAGCGTCGATCGGTGCGTCGCCGTCAGTTGCGTTCGAGTACTTGATCGCTTGCAACGTGTGCACGCCGGTTGTGAGCGGCTGTCCGAAACAGATGGCCGTGAACTTCACCGGAATAGTGCTGTTCAGTTTGAACGACCGCACCGGATCTCCGAAGCTGCCTCCGTTTCCAAATTCCACAGCTCCACCGATTGGCGGTAAGAAGCCGTTGAACGTGCTACATGCAGTCAGGATCGTCAGTTTGTCGCCGGTGAACGTCAGCGTGTAATTCAGGCCGCCGTTACCGTCGTTGATGGCGAGCGTGCCCTGTTTGATGTTGTACTGTCCGACCAGTTCGCCGGGGTCACGTGTCAGTGTTCCGGTGAATGTGTCTGAGAATGCCAGCGAACCACTCGTGATCTGGTAAGTAAACACGGGATCGGGATCGCCGAACGTCTTGGTCTTGGCGTCAGCCTTGACCGAGATCGGGCGCTTCTTGATCTCGAAGTTGTTGCTTACCAGCGTAAGGTTGTAGTTATTGCCGCCGTTGCCATCGTTCACTTTCAGCGTTCCGATCGTGATTGCGTACAGGCCGATGTTTTCGCCGGCGACTCGGCTCAGTGAACCTGTGAAGGTGTCGCTGAATGCGAGTGTGCCGCTCGTGATCGTGTAAGCAAACGTTGGATCGGTATTGCCGTAGATCTTGAATTGACCGGCGGTCGCTGTCACCTGAAGCGGACGCTTGTTGATGGTGAATTCGGCGCCGTTGTTGGTGATGATGTAGTTGTCGAGCGCTGAGAGCGGTGTCGCGCTTAACGTTGCCGTGATGTGGTAAGTCGGCAGACTCGCGTTCTCGCCAGCTACACGGCTGTAGGTTGCCGTCACATTGTCCGCGGCAACGAAGTTGGAACCGGTGCCGGTGGTTAACGGCGACGGATCGGGATCACCGTAGGTCTTGCTCGCTGGATTTGTGGTCCAGTTAGCAGCGCGCTTCTTAATCTC
>DATEIS010000234.1:0-3665 GCA_035278765.1 Pyrinomonadaceae bacterium
GTATTCGGAATCGTTACAGCCGATACGGTCGATCAAGCACTCGATCGTGCAGGAGTGAAACTGGGGAACAAGGGTTTTGAAGCCGCCATGACAGCGGTGGAATTAGTAAATCTTTACAAGGAAGCTTTTTAGGCCACAAAAAAGCACAAAAGGCACAGAATGCACAAAAAGAGATTGCATCCATCTACAGCGAGCGGGTGATTGAAGAGATTTCTCTTTGTGCTTTTTGTGCATTTTGTGCCTTTGGTGGCTGGTAATACTTTATGGGTTCGCGACGTAAGGCACGTGAATGTGCCTTGCAAATGCTCTTTGCGGCTGATGTTGCCGAAATGCCTGCGGGCGATGTGGTCCGAAGCTACTGGGCTGAGCTTGGTGAGTCGGATCTCGACGTAACCGCCCGGGATTTCGCTACTCGCCTCGCTTTGCAGACGCTCTCAAATCTGGAACTGCTCGACGAACGCATACGCTCACGTGCGGAACACTGGCGTATCTCACGTATGGCCGTCGTCGATCGCAACATTCTTCGCCTTGCCGTGTACGAATTTCTCTACGAACCAACTCCACGTACTGTCGCGATAAACGAAGCCCTCGAGATCGCACGTCGCTTCTCGACGTACGAAGCCACTCAATTCATAAACGGTATTTTGGATGCAATCAAACGCGACCTCGACGAACAGCAGCCGCAGAAAAACGTCCAGCCCGAGATCGAGGACAGCGAACCGAGTGCGCCCGCCGGCGAAGATGAGTAAAGAAACTTGTCAGCGCTCGAAAACCAGCTAAAACAAATCATCTCAGCGCTGGAAGATCTGCGCGCAACTCCTGCTGACGGTCCGGAAACACGTAAAACGCTCGACGCGCTATTCCGTCGCACACACAGTCTCAAAGCAGCAGCCACAGCCGACGGACTTCATGATCTAAGCCGCGCCGCACACGAACTCGAGAACGTGCTTCATTCGCTTCGGACTGGTAGTACAACTCTCAACGACCACACGCTCCAGCAGCTAGACGAAAAGTCGGCAGCAATTTCAGAAAGCCTGCCCGTCGTTCCTGCTGAAATATGGAATTCGTTGAAAGCAGAAGAACGACATGCCCTGTCTCAGGCCGTTAAAGAAGGCGCGAAACTTTTTCTCGTCCAGACAAGCTTCGACGTCGCCGACTTCGATCAGCGTTTTCAACAACTGAAAGAGATTTTGAGCAGCACTGGCGAATTGATTTCGATCACTCCCAAGGCAGAGAACAACAAGATCAATTTCAGAATTGTTTACGCAACAGCCGGTGAGTTGGCCGAGATTGATAACGTCACAGTCGCAGAACTGCGTCAGCGTGAGACGATCTCATTGGCCACGGTCGTGCAACGAGCCGTGCGGGCAGGACAGTCCGTCGCGACCGCGCTCGGTAAGACGGTCAACTTCGTATTGCATGACGAGGATCTCGTAGTGGAAGAATCACTCTGCGCTACGATCGCAGATCCCTTACTGCATCTCGTTCGTAACGCCGTCGATCACGGAATCGAACACGAGGGCACGATCACAATCGAGGCCACGCGCACCGAAAGCGACCTTAAGATCAAAGTCACTGATGACGGTCGCGGAATCGATCCGGCAACAATCGAGAAGCTCTTCGAGCCCGGCTTCTCCACCGCTTCTGAAGTCTCGGAGATTTCTGGCCGTGGCGTCGGCCTCGATGTAGTAAAAACCGCAATTGAAGATGCGGGCGGCTCGGTGACGGTAAATAGCCAACCCGGCTATGGCACCATCTTCGAACTCACACTTCCTTCAGACTAACGTAGGATGCATCGTGTGCCACTTCGTCGCTCGCTCGTACGCTAGTGCAACTCGCAACGGCGACACTTCGTCGTACACGCCTCCAGTAAACATGATCGCGATCGGTAGATTGTTCACGAAGCCGCACGGCAATACGACCGCCGGATGACCGGTCAGATTCGTCACCAGCAAACTCGCGCTTCCCGGTGCGGGACTAACAAACACATCCCATTGCGACATCAACTTTTCCATCTCAAGCATGAGCAACGTCCGCGCCCGTTGCGCGCGCAGATACTCAACCGCGGGAATAAATCGCGACGTACGGAACGTGTTGGGCCAATCTCCGGCAGACTGACCCGATAGCTGGTTAACACGCCCGTCGCGCGTGATGTCGTCAAATGCCGCCGCCGCTTCCGCCGACAAAATGAATCGCAACGAGCCCGCAGAGAATTTCGGCAATTCGATCGGCATCAGCTTTGCGCCTGCCTTTTCCAGCACTTCGAGCGCGGTCTTGTAGAGCGCACGGCGCTGCTCGGCCTGCGTCCGCTGTTGTTCGTTCTGCGGCGGAGTTGCTGGACCATCAAACTCTGTCTTGAGATAACCGATACGCAACGTGCTGATGTTTGTATCCGGATTCCAGTTGAAGGGCGCATCGCCGACGGTGATGTCTTTGCCATCAGGACCGTAGATCGCATGCAACGCTGCCGCACAGTCTTCAACGCCGCGACACATCGGACCGATCTTGTCCATCGTCCAACTCAACCCCATCGCGCCGTAGCGACTGACGCGCCCGTACGTCGGACGAAGTCCGGTGACACCACACCGCGACGATGGCGAAACAATCGAACCAAGCGTTTCAGTTCCAATGGAAAAACCAACGAGACCGCCTGCCGTTGCGGCCGCTGGACCAGCCGACGAACCACTCGAACCTGTTTGTGCTTCATCGGGCTGCCACGGATTCCGCGTCACGCCGGCAAACCATCGTGCGCCCTGCGCGAGTGCGCCCATCGACAACTTTGCGACGAGCACCGCGCCAGCTTCGTTTAGTCGTTCCACAACGGTGGAGTCGTAATCAATCACTTGATCGCGATACGGCTCGGCCCCCCACGTCGTCTTGATGCCCTTCGTCGCGAAAAGATCCTTTGCGCCCCACGGTATTCCGTGTAACGGTCCGCGATATTTTCCACGCTTGATTTCCGCGTCGACCGCCGCTGCCTGCTTCAGCGCGAGATCTTCAGTAAGAGTCACAACGCAGAGTAGTTTTGTTCCATATTTCTTCAACCGCTCGAGATACATCTTCGTGAGCTCAGTCGAAGTGATTCTTCGCGTGCGAAGCAACTCGGCTAGTTGTGGAACTGTGGCAAACGCCAGATCCTCGACCGATTTGAACTGCGGCAACTGCACTCGACCAAAACGGAATTTAGTTTTTGGTGCGTAGAGTTTCTTGTTTGCGCGGGCGGGATGAAACGAGATCGCCGGTTCGGTGTCGAGCGGCACATCGATTTTTCTGTTCGCTTCGTACGAATCGAGATTGCGATTGACACCGCCAAGCGCCATCGCTTCCTGCGCGTCCGTGAGTTCAATGCCGATCAACTTCTCCGTCGCACGCATCATCTCTTTCGTGACGCGCAACGGCGGCGTGGGCGAAGGACTCGGAGACGGCAAAGGAACAGGCGTGGGTGTTTGTGCCAGGACTTCGAGCGGCAACTTCGTCGCTGCCAGCCCTGCCACACCAACCGCCGGGAGCAGTTTCACAAAGGAACGCCTATCGACATTCGCTTTAGTCGTTCGCTTATTTTTCTTCATGGTCATTTAGATCACTCTGCTATTTTGATTGGCCTTAAAATCCGAAATCGCACTTGGATCGGGTCAGTACAGGGAGCGGTAGCGACCTGGTCAACC
>DATEIS010000235.1:0-4268 GCA_035278765.1 Pyrinomonadaceae bacterium
GGCATGGTCATCGGCTACACCACCATGGTGCTGGCCTTTTTGCTGGTGTTCTTTGGCATACGATCTTATCGAGAGACGATCGGTAACGGACAAATCAGTTTCTGGAGAGCCCTTGGCATCGGCCTTTTGATAGTGGTGGTCGCCACAATCTGTTACGTCGTCACCTGGGAGATCATCTACTTCAACTTCTTCCAGGATTTTGGCGACAAATACATGGCTCACGCGATAGAACAAGTAAGAAATTCCGGAAAGTCGCCCCAGCAGATTGAAAGCGAAATCGAGAACATGAGGAACATGATGAACATGTACAAAAGCAACATCCTGTTCAACATGGCAGTCACCTTTCTCGAGCCACTCCCGGTTGGGGTGCCAGTGTCGATCCTGTCCGCCTTGATCCTGAGCAAACGCAGGCGGGAGGAACACGATTTACACAGCTTGCAAGATGCAGTAAAAGGAAGTTCAGTAAATCCTGTCTAATCACTGAGGGACATCTTGATGCTCCTACGGTTTGTCTGCGCGCTTCTCTGTCTGCTGTCCTTATTTAATAACGCAACTCATGCCCAATCTAATAAGGCAACGGGCAGCGAGCTGTTCCAGGGTATGAAGTGGCGAATGATCGGGCCGTTCCGGGCGGGCCGGACAGTCGGCGCGACCGGTGTTCCAGGCCGACCAAACGTCTTTTATATAGGAGTCAACAACGGCGGCGTCTGGAAGACGACGGATTACGGCCACACCTGGAAACCGATTTTTGACGACCAGCCAACGGGCTCAATCGGCGCACTGGCAGTCGCACCCTCACAGCCAGAGACAATCTACGTCGGCAGTGGCGAAGGTTTACAACGACCTGATCTTTCAACTGGCGACGGTATTTATAAATCGACAGACGGCGGCAAGACGTGGCGACACCTCGGATTACGCACCGCACAACAAATCGGCGCAATCCTCGTCGATCCGCGCGATCCGAATCTCGTCTACGTCGCCGCTCTCGGTCATCCTTATGGAGCAAACGAAGAGCGCGGAATCTTTCGTTCAACTGACGGCGGCGAGACGTGGAAAAAGATTCTTTATAAGGACGAGAACACCGGCGCGATCGCTCTTGCTTTCGATCCAAAGAATTCGAAAATTATCTATGGTGTTTTGTGGTCGGCGCGGCAAGGTCCCTGGGAGAACGGCGCCTGGCAAGGTCCGGGCAGCGGACTCTTCAAGACAACCGACGGCGGCAACACGTGGCGTCAACTAACAAAAGGACTGCCGACTTTCGAACAAGGCCTGGGACGAATCGGCATCGCCGTCGCGCCGAGTGATTCGAAAACCGTTTACGCCACTGTCGACTCACCTCAGCTCGGTGGAATCTATCGCTCCGACGATGCTGGCGAAAGCTGGCAACGCGTCGGCACGGATCGACGTGCATGGGCACGTGGCAGCGACTTCGCCGAGATCGACGTCGATCCGCGTAACAAAGAGATCGTCTACACGTCTGCAATCGCAGCGTATCGCTCAACGGACGGCGGCAAAACATTCACCGCTTTCAAAGGCGCGCCCGGCGGCGACGATTACCACACACTCTGGATCAATCCCGACAACCCCGACATCATGCTGTTCGCGACTGATCAGGGCGCCGTCATCAGTGTGAACGGCGGTGAGACATGGAGCTCGTGGTACAACCAACCCACCGCGCAGTTTTATCACGTCATCACTGACAATCAATTTCCTTACTGGGTTTACGGTGGACAGCAGGAGAGTGGTTCCGCTGCGGTGAAGAGTCGCGGCGACAATGGCGCGATCACTTTTCGCGATTGGCGCACTGTTGGTGTTGAAGAGTACGGGTACGTCGCGCCTGATCCACTTAATCCAAATATCGTCTACGGCGGCAAAGCTTCTCGTTTCGATGCGACAACGGGCCAGGTGCAAAACGTAGCGCCTGAGATTCTGCGCAGTGGGAAGTACAGGTTTCTGCGCACGGCGCCGATACTCTTCTCGCCCATCGATCCAATGGTGCTTTATCTCGCCGGTAACGTGTTGTTTAAAACAACGAACGGCGGTTCGAGTTGGGACATCATCAGTCCCGATCTGTCGCGTGAGAAACCTGAAGTACCGGCGAGCATCGGTGTCTTTCGTCGTCCTGAAATGGCGACGCAACCGCGACGCGGTGTGATTTACGCCGTTGCGCCGTCGCCTAAAGACGTGAATGTGATCTGGGCTGGCACCGATGACGGTCTGATTCACGTCACTAAAGACGGCGGCAAGACATGGAAGGACGTGACTCCTCCGGCTATCGACTCGTGGAGCAAGATCTCACAGATCGATGCCAGCCACTTCGATACCAAAGTGGCGTTTGTCGCTGTAAATCGGATTCGTCTCGATGATCAAAAACCCCACATCTACCGCACAACGAACGGAGGCTTGACGTGGCAAGAGGTTGTCGCGGGCTTGCCGGATGGCCCGGTTAACACGGTCAAAGAAGATCCACAGCAAGAGGGCCTTTTGTTCGCGGGAACTGAGCTTGCTGTTTTCTTTTCTCAGAACAACGGAGATAGTTGGCAACCACTACGACTTAACATGCCCGCGACTTCGATTCGCGACCTCGTCATTCATAATGACGACGTTGTGGTCGGCACGCATGGTCGCTCGTTCTGGATTCTCGACGACATCACACCTTTGCGGCAATTCGGTCCCTTAGCGAAGAACAGCAACATCTTTTTGTTTTCACCCCAAGTGGCTTACCGGGTTCAGCGCAACGTTAACACTGACACGCCACTGCCGCCGGAAGAACCAGCCGGCCAGAATCCTCCGGATGGCGCCATCATCAATTACTTTTTATGGAGCGATGCGAAGACGCCAGTGGTTCTCGAAATCTTCGACAGTAAGATTCAACTTGTTCGGCGTTTCACTAGCCAGGACAAACCAATTCCGGTCAATCCAAATGATCATGCGGTGCCGACTTACTGGTTTCAACCACCTCAAGTGCTCGCCACCAAGGCCGGGGTACAGCGCTTTGTTTGGGATTTGAAATATGCACCGCCAGCCGCATTGGGTCGCGGCTTTCCAATCTCAGCAATTTACCGCGACACGCCTTTATATCCACTCGGCCCCTTCGTGTTACCTGGGACATACACGGTTAAGTTAACTGTGAACGGATCGGCAACTTCAAAAATGCTGACAGTGAAGATGGATCCGCGCGTAAAGGCGCCGGTAGAAGATCTGATGACGCAATTTGCTGTTTCGCTTGATGCGTACAAAGGGATGCAGGAGAGTTTCGAAGGCGTTGAGCAGATCAAGAAACTGCGAGCGCAGATAAAGACCGCGATTGAACGCGTCGATCGTGGACCATTGGCGGAAGCATTGAACGCACTCGACAAGAAGGCCGCAGCTATTGGTGGTGATGGTGGCTCGCAGGGACTGGCGGGCGGAACGATCGATATGCGCGAGCCGAATCTTACACGTCTAAACAATGGATTCTCGTCGTTGCTCGACGATTTGCAGAGTGCCGATCGCGCTCCAACCCAACCCGTGCTGACTGCCGCGAGCGAGTTGCAAAAAACGCTGACGAAACTGCTGGCAGATTGGGAAACGCTGAAGACAACCGACGTGAAAACTATTAACGACCGATTGAGAGATGCGAATAAGCCTGTGCTAAATCCGTGATGGACGGTGCTAACCCAATTATTCTGTACGATGGAGTTTGTGGACTGTGCAATCGTCTGGTCCAATTCTTATTGAAACACGATCGACACGGTCGACTCCGATACGCTTCGCTGCAAAGTGACTTCGCCGCGAAAGTCTTGCAGCGTCATGGCTTCGATCCAAAAGATCTCGACACGCTTCATGTCATTGAGAATTACGATCAACCTGCTGAGCGCGTGCTGCAACGTTCGGACGCAGTGCTGCGTGCCGGACGCGAACTGGGAGGCATTTGGTGTCCACTCGCATCCTTAGCCAAAATCGTCCCGCGACCGTTGCGCGATCTTTTCTACCGTTTCGTCGCTCGCAATCGTTATCGCGTGTTTGGTAAATACGACACCTGCATGCTCCCCGACCCAAGCCAAAGGAGCAGATTTCTCGATGTTTAAATTCGCCTTCATCTGTGGCTGTCTCACACTTTGATAAAGATCTGTTTCCGGTAAAGTAACCACATAAACAGCAACCACAACAGAATAAACGCAATTGCATAAGCCAGCGACGCATTGATCGGCGCCGCCCACGAAAGAAACAGGTTTCGAAAGATCCATCCCTGGACCTTGAGCAACCCCATCAACTTCACCATCAAC
>DATEIS010000236.1:0-9619 GCA_035278765.1 Pyrinomonadaceae bacterium
CGCCGTTCTTCCTGAACTGCGTTGCGTTGGTTGTCGAGGTTCTCTTTCGTGATCGCGAGGCTCTTCATACGATCGGCTTCGAGGAACAGACCGAGGTCGAGCTGGTTCGCGGGCAGAATCTCAAAATAGTTGGTGCGGTCTTCGTTAGTGGTACCGTTCATGTTGCCACCGTTGTTGAAAACCAGCATGAAGTGTTCACCAGTCCCAACATTCTCGGAGCCTTTGAACATCATGTGTTCAAAGAGATGCGCGAACCCGGTGCGACCCTGGCGTTCGTTGCGCGAACCGACGTTGTAAGTGATGGAAACGGCCACTACGGGTGCGGAATGATCTTCGACGGTGATCACGCGCAGACCGTTCTTTAAAGTGGTCTCTTTGAAATCGACTCGCACGTTGCGAGGACCCTGTGCCTGGGCTGAAACAATTGCCAGCGCGCAGACAAAGAGTGGGGACAAAAACTTAGAGACGCGTCTCATTGAATCAAACTCCTTTTAGATGTGGATGGTCTCGGTCGAAGGTTTTTTGGACTACAACTACCGCGTAACGGGGACTTTATTCGCTGGCTTGGGCAGAGTCAAGCCAGCAAAGCCATCCCAGATAGGCAGATTTACAGCCAACCGCTCGTGGCTTCTTACCATCCAAAGTCCTCGACTGTATAATCGTCGCAACAGAATGCCATGAAAAGTATAAAGCTCATTTTCCTCAGTGTTGTGGCGGCCTTTGCCGTACTGACGCTGGCCCTCTCTGTAAAGTCGCAGCAGCCAGCGCCTCAACAAGCCGCCAGTCGTTATGACATCACGCACTACCGGATCGAAGCCCAAATTATTCCCGATCAGCACGTTCTTAGAGCGGGTGCGGATGTAACATTTGTGCCGCTGGATGCGACGCGTTCGGTCGTTTTCGAACTCAATGGCTCGCTGAAAGTCACTAACATCGAGAAGGATGGGAAGGAACTAACCGGATTCGTTCAGGACGCAGTCGGAGTCGGCTCGCTGGGTCCGAGCGTGCGCGTTGATTTGGGCCAGGTGGTTCCGGCAAATCAACCTGTCACGCTGCGCATTCGCTGGGAAGGCGCTCTCGTTTCCCCCGAAGGCGGTCCGCTCGCGACCAAACGACTCGCGTATGTTGGCACCGAAGGCTCGTACCTGATGTATGCCTCGCGCTGGTTTCCTTTTCACGATTACGCCGCTGACCGTGCAACTTCCGACATCACATTTATCGTTCCTTCGGGCTTACAGGTAGCGGGTACAAGCGACGATCCCGTGGTGGCACAGCCCGCTCCAAAAGAGGGCGCGGTTCGTTATCGCTTCGTTCATCGCCAGCCGGTATTGATTGGTAACTTCGCAGCGGGACTCTATATCAACAAGAATCTCCGTTACGCGAATTACGACCTACGGTTATATGCGATGCCGGGCAGTGAAAAACGGCTTGAAGCGTATGCAGAACTGACTGGTCGTGTACTCGAGTTTTATACAAAGAAATACGGTGCTCCGCTTTTCGGAAACCGTTTGGTCGTGGTCCAAATTGACGACGAGAGTCTTGACACCTATTCAGGTCCGGGAATCGTTTATTTGTCGAGCAAGATGTTCGACACTACGCGGCCGGTACCCGAAGAGAAGATTGAGCGCGAGCTTGCTTATCAGTGGTGGGGCCAGAGCGTCGGTCTGAAGTCTTTCGACGATGCGTGGTTATCACAGGGTCTGGCAGAGTGGAGTGCGTTTGCGTTTCGCGAGAGCACCTTGACTGCCGGTGGACTCGACGCCGCTCAGCGCGAACAACAGGAACGTGCACTGACATTTGAACAAACTGCATCGATCGCTCGTGCGCCGAGTGCCCTCGACGATCAGTCGGCGGCTTATCAATCGATCGTCTTCTACAAAGGCTCAATGATCTTTCGCATGTTGCGGGAGACGATTGGTAAAGAAAATTTCGATCGCCTGCTGGCCACTTACCTGCAAACTTACAAAGGAAAGAACGCCTCAATCGACGACTTCGAAAAGCTCGCGGTCAAGATCTCGCAGGACAACCTTCGTTACTTCTTCGCGCAGTGGGTTGAAGGAACGGGCGTGCCGGAATTCACGGTCGACTATCAAATTATTCGCACACGCTCAGGTAAGTTCCGCACGCGCGGCACTGTGAGACAGAATCTCGAAACACTGCGCATGCCGGTCGAGTTGCTGTTACGCGCTGAAGGCGACAACCAACAGAAGACGGTTCGGATTGAAGGCCGTAGTGAGGATTTTGACTTCGAATCAAACGGACAACCAATTGAAGTAGTCGTCGACCCGAACAACAAGATACTGCGAATGTCGGACGATTTGCGTGTTTCGATTATCGCGCGACGCGGCATCGAGCAGATGAAAGAGGGCATTTATGCTGAAGCGCAACAGCAGTTTGAGGCAGCGCTAAAGCTCGATCGATCCAACTCGTGGGTTTACTACAATCTCGGGTTGCTGTTTCTCGAACAGCGCAACTGGCAACAGGCGCTCGACAATCTCGAGGCTTCGCTCATCGGTAACCTGAAGCCGTCGTGGATCGAAGTATGGGCCCACATCAAACGTGGCAACGCTTACGACGCGAAGGGCGAGCGCACGCGTGCCGTGGCGGAATATCAGAAAGCGGTGCAGTCGGGAATCGATTACGACAACGCACAGGCAGTAGCGAAGAAGTACCTGGCAACGCCGTACGATCCAAAGGCTGACCAGACAGCCGCAGTCTCACCAGGAAATTAAGCCACAGATTTACACGGATGAACGCAGATCAGAAGAAGTTTTTCTGATCGTGTTTATCTGTGTTCATCTGTGGCTACAATTGCAATCTTGTGCTTCTCGGCGACGCGGATCATGTCGGCGCGATCGAACATGAGGGTCTTGCCGGCGGTGATGCAGAGACAGGTCGCGCCGGCTTCGGCCATGGCCTCAATCGTCGGCACACCAACCACCGGCACATCAAAACGCATATCCTGATTCGGTTTCGCCACTTTAACCACAGTCAGCCGGCCTTTTACCAGGCGGCCTGCCCGCAGGATCGTCCCGTCGGTGCCTTCCATCGCCTCGATAGCCACACACGCCTTGCCACGAACCACGATCGTCTGGCCCAGGTCGAGTCGCGCAATCTCGCGCGCGATCTCCAACCCATATTCGATATCTTCGCGTTCCTGTTTCGAAGGCTCGCGACGCGTGAGCGTACCGCTCTGCGGTAGCGAATCCTGAAGGAAGCACGTCGAATCGACGAGTTCGATTCCCTCGCTCTGTAACTCCGACGCGATCGCGCCAATCAGTGAGTCGGTGTTTCGCCGCGGCAGTTTCAAAAGCACTTTCAGCATCCGTGCATCCGGAACTGCGCGACTGAAGATCTGAACATGCTTTACTTGTCCGGCCATGATGGCCTTCTCGACGCCCTCTTCCTTGAAGAAACGAATCATTTTCCCGAGCTGACCAATGCCGACCCACTTGACTCGTTCGGCACGCTGGTCCATCTCCGGATCCGTTTCTTCACGGATCGCCGCCACGACGAGCGGCACACCCGATTGGCGGGCGCCTTCCACTACCATGAAGGGAAACTTGCCGTTACCCGCAATCAAACCGAATTTCATTTGGTAACGCCGCGATTGGAGCTCTCGATGAAGCGCAAAAGGTCTGAGACTTCAGCAGAGTCTTTGATCTCTTCGTTGATGCGCTCGACTGCCTGGGTGGTGTTCAGTTTAGCGGAAAGCAGCAGGTGAAAAGCGTGGTGCAGAGCGTCGATGGACGCGCGTGAATAGTTGCGACGCTTCATGCCGGTGATATTCAGTCCATAACACTTCGCATGATTGCCAACCGTCAGGGCAAAAGGAAGCGCATCTTTGACGACCACCGAGTAGCCACCGATGTAGGCTTCTTTACCGACGCGACAAAATTGATGCACACCGGAATACGCGCCGATGTTCGCACGGTCCTCGATTTCGACGTGTCCGGCAAGCGTGGCTGCGTTTGCCATGATAACGCCATCGCCGATCAGGCAATCGTGCGCGATGTGTGCCTGGGCCATGATCAGACAATCATCGCCGATTCTGGTAAGCATGCCACCGCCGGCAGTGCCCCGGTGAATGGTCACGAATTCACGTATCTTGTTGCGCTCGCCGATGCGTGTTTCAGAAGGTTCGCCTTTGTACTTAAGATCCTGCGAGGCAAGGCCGATTGAGACGAAGGGGAATACCTGGGTGGCGGCGCCGATTGAGGTGCGGCCGTCGACGACGCAATGAGATTCAAGTCTGACGCCGTCGCCAAGCTCAACCTCATCGCCGACGATGCAATATGGTCCAATGAAGCAGTCGTAGCCAATTCGCGCGCCCGGGCTCACAACCGCCGTGGGATGAATCGTAGTCGGGTGAGTGGCAGCGGACATGATTAATAAAGCAATCCACAGATTACGCAGATTCTAGCTATTGTCTGGTGTAATCTGTGGATTGCTATTCAATTTCCCTCGGGGCGACGACGCTCATGATCTCGGCGTCGGCGGCGATTTGACCATCCACCTTTGCTTCACCGCGCATGCGTTGCACGCGCGATCCGATGCGCAATGCAGTAACTTCGAGCACCAAAGTGTCGCCAGGCACAACCGGGCGGCGAAAACGCGCTTCCTTGATTCCGGTGAACAAAACCAGTTTTTGATCCCGATCTTCGATCTCGCGTAACGCCAGAATCGCGCCGACCTGAGCCAGGGCCTCAACGATAAGCACACCCGGCATCACCGGCGCGCCGGGAAAGTGGCCCTGAAAAAACGACTCGTTAATACTTACCTGCTTTATTCCTACGATTCGTTCGCGCGGCACTAACTCCACAATGCGATCGACGAGGAGAAAAGGATAGCGGTGCGGCAGGAGCTTTTGAATTGCCAGTGAATCGAGGACTGTTTCCATAAACAAATTGCCAATTGTCAATTGCCGATTGCCAATTACTGAAAAATCGGCAATTGGAAATTGGCAATCGGCAATCACTCACTACTTTGGTGGCGTGGTTGTTGTTGACGCTGCGGTAACAGGATTCTTGCTGTTGAAATCTGCAATAAACGCGCGCGTGATGTCGATCTTCTCGTCGGCGAAAAGCAAAGGCACTTGCGCGGCGTCAATGATCACGTTGATGCCACGCGCCTTCGCAAACGCTTCGAGGGCGGTGCCGATTTCAGCCTGCAACGGCGTAAAGAGTTCCTGCCGGCGACGATTGTATGAAGTCTGTGCATCCTCGCCTCGGCGCTGAATATCTTTCTTCAACTGTTCCAACTGATCGATCTTCGCCTGCAGCGATTTTTGATCGATCGGAGTTCCTTCAGGCGCCTCGCGCAGTTTGTTGATCTCAGACTCGAGCGTCTGCGCTCTGGTCTGCAACTGAGTGAGATCGTCTTTAACCTTCTGAAACTCGCCGTTCAGCTTGTTAACTGTAGTATTGAACTTGGCGATCCCGGTTTTGTCACTCAGAAAGGCATCCGAGTTGATCACCGCCATCTTGCTCATCGGCAAGGCTACGTTAGCTGCCGGAGCGGGCGTCGGCGTCGGCTGACCAGCAGGAGCTGCGGGCCGTTGCTGTTGTGCGCTCGCCGACATGGCGACCGCCACAACAATCAAGAGTGAAAACAGATAATGTCTGATCATGATATTTCCAATTGCCAACTGCCGATTGCCAATTTGTGGAGCTTGGAAAGCTCTGAAAATCGGCAATTGACAATCGGCAATTGGCATTAATTATGGCTGCGGCACTGACGCCGTTGCCGGGTTCTTGCTGTTGAAATCGCTGATAAACGCGCGCGTGATATCGATCGCTTCGGCTGCGTAGACGACCGGCACCTGGCTACCGTCAACAATCACAGTGATACCGCGTGCTTTTGCAAACGCCTCGAGCGCTTTACCGATATCCTGCTGCAACGGCCCGAAGATGTCCTGCCGGCGCTTGGTGTAAGCCGCTTCGGCATCCTCGCCTTTGCGCTTGAACTCGGTTTGCAACTGCGTGAGTTGATCTCTCTTTGTCCGCACAGCATTGGGATCAGCGACCGCCTGAGTGTCTTCAATCTCTTTGGTCAGCGTCTGAATTCTGGTCTGCAAGCCCTGCAACTCGGCCTGGCGTGGCTGGAATTCGCGATTGAGAGTTCCAAGCAGACTGTTAAATCTGGCAATACCATTTTTCGGATCGAGAAAAGCGTCCGAATAGATCATCGCCATTTTGCTGTCCGGAACAGCTACGGTTTGGGGCGCCGTTGCCGGCGGACCTGCGGGGGTCGCCGCTGGTTTGGTTTGTGCTGATACGCAAATTACAGTCGCCGTCAGCATGGCAACCGCAGCGATAAAACGAGCTATCTTCATAACTTTCTTGTAGTACTCCTTACGTTGAGGGCGATTGGACAAAGCACTTAGTTGTTTGTCCAACCGCCATTGGTTGGCTCAGGCGATCAGAAGGTGCGCCCGACACTAAAGCGAATGACTTTCTTTTTTTCGTTAAAGAAGAACGGAAACCCGTCAATGAATTGGTTTGGCCGGGCATTCGGATTATACGCAAAGATCAGTCGAAACGGTACATTGATGACGGGTACCTGGACTCTGACCTCCATGCCTAAACTGGACCTGTAGTCGCCAATACTGTCAAACAAGCTCTGAGACAACCGGACTACGCTGTTGGTCTGCGCCTCGCCACGCAGGAAGACCGGCTGGAATCCCGGCGGCAGGAAGGTGTTGGGGTCAATACCATCCAGCCTCTGTGCGTTATCCACTTCCTGCTGACTTACGATGCGACCGTCGCGCGAAGCCAGAGCGCCACCACCGGGCGTCCCACCCAGAAGCGGGTTATTGCAAAGAGCCAGATTGCTCAAACTGACATTCACCGGAACGGGGAATCTGGAACACTGCAAAAAGCCCACCGTTGACAGGAAAGGCTGGTCAGGAAGGAATTCGCTCGAGAACGACTGGTCAGACTTGCTTCTCAGATTGAACGCCGTTCCGATGTCGGCGAAAGCCGCAAGACTTACCGTGTCGCTGATGATCGGGATTCTGTATTCGAAGTTTCCGAGGATCTGCGTGTCGCCACCGACCGAGGTAAACGACCGTGGCAAACCCGCAACGTTATTGCCGCTAGATCCTGTGAAAACTCCGATCTGCGCCGCAGAGGCTGGAATACCTGGAACCGGCACGATCGGACCGGCGGGGGTCGACGAGATCTGAACGGCTTGAGAACTGATGAACGTATCAACAGGCGCGATCGGGCTGATCGAACGCACGTTGTAACCACGAATCGTGAATTCGTCACCGAGGAAGAAGCGTTCGAAGATCGGCACGCCGTCGACAAACGCCAGCGATTGGGCGTTTCTGACTTTTGAAGTCGTGGCAAAGCTGCCGACTGTTCCCGCGATAATGCGGAAACCAAAAACTTCAGGATGTTCCGATCTCTTTCGTCGCACCGGGAAAAACTGCGTGTACGAAAGCGTCGGCTGATAAGTACGAACGTCGCCACCCAGACCGGCTAGTGCGAGAGCAACCGAGATTTCGCGACCTTTTGTCGGATCGACGCTCGCGTTTCTGGTGTCGTACGAGAAAGTCAACGTACCGCGACTGGTCAAAATGTTGGGCTGGTCGTAGACCACTGGAATGAACGCCGAAGGATTGTTCGGATCGGTATTAGATTCCGGGTCCTTCACGCTCGACAGCGATACCTGATACGAAGCGCCGACGCGCGAGAACTGGGTGAATCGACGCTTGCGATAAAACTCCGATAACGGCGCGCTAACGTAAATCGACCCGCCGTATGAATCCCTGGTGAAGAGATTCTCTTCGTTAATGTCGTTGAAATTGAACTGCGAACCCAGCAGGTCTTCCTGCGCGCCGATGTTCTGCGACAAAAACGTTCCTTCGCCAAAGAACTTCTGCGAGAAAGCAAATATCGAGAAGCCGGCGCTGATTGGTCGATCCTTGATGTACGGCTCAGTGAATGAGAACTGGAACGAACGCTGCCGGTTACCAGCCGCGAGATTGAACGAAAGCACCTCGCCGCGGCCGAGCAGGTTGTTAGTCGAGTATTCCAGACCAAAGAACGAACCGCCAATACCAGAGATACCGCCGTTGAACGAAATCTGCTGGCGACCACGTTCACTCACCTTCAGCGACAGGTCAACAGTAGCTTCTTCATCGTTCGTGCGCCGGTCGACGTCTTTGTCTTTGTCGATCGGATTGAAGTAGCCGGTCTGATTCAGTTTTGTAACTGAATACTCCCAGTAGACGTCGTTGTAGATATCGCCTTCGTTGATGAGCACTTCACGACGCAACACGTTGTCGCGTGTAAACGTGTTGCCGACGAACTCCAAACGTCGCAACGTAAACTGCTTGCCTTCTTCGATCGTGACAGTGAAGTCGACGATGCCTTCGTTTGCGTTTGCCGGATTGTCTTTGAACGTTGGGACGGGTTCAGCGGTGTATTCGATAAATCCCTGCTGGCCGTAAAACTTCTTGAGGTTTTCAAACAGGCCCTTGCTGACCTTTTCGCCGTCGGCGATGTCGCCTTTGTTAAGACCGATTACGGCTCTGATTTGCGCCTCGGAAAAGATCGAGTTTCCTTCGACCTTAAACTCTCCCAGCCGGTAAACCTTGCCTTCGACGATCGGGATAGTCACACGCAAACCTTCGTCAACCGAAGACAAGAACGGCAACGGCAGGATCGGAAAACCGGTTCGACGGCGGCCGACACTTTCAACGCGAGGCTCACCGTGTCGAGCCTGGAGATAACCTTTCGAACGCATGTAGTTATCAACGAGACGCAGGTCGACGTCGAGTTTTTCGCGATCGAGGATGTCTGAACTCTTGAAGCGAGTGATCAGACCCGCCTCTTTCACGTATTTCATCGCGCCGCGCAGAGCGCCGTCGCTGAAAACCGTGTTGCCTTCAAACTGGATATCAACCACACGAACGCGGTCGCCTTCGTTAACGTCGAAAGTGATTGCGAGCGACGTGGCTGAAACTTCTTCCGTGCGTTCCTCGACGGTTGCATTCGGGTGTCCACCCGCGGCGAGTAGTTCTTTAATAACTCGCATCGCGTTCCGGACTTTAACCGGGTCGTAAATGCTTTCCTTTGACACACCGACGCGTCGCTCACGGAAAGCCTTCAGAATGTCCGACTCGGCCACGCTGCTGAGACCTTCAAACGTCAGGTCACGAATAATCGGCAGCTCTTTAACTTCGAAGATGATGTTCACGCCGCCGCGCGGACCGGTTTCAGTCAGCACACGTGTGGCCGTCTTGTCGAAAAATGTCAGCGACAAGAGTGTCTGGTAGTCACGCTGAACTTGATCGACGTTGTACGGATCACCAGGTCGAGTCTGGATGTAGTAAAGAATATCGTCTTTACGCAGACGCCGATTACCGATGATGTCTACGTTTTCGACGACTCGTTGTGGTTGAGTTTGCTGAGCTAAAACGCGTCCCGGACTTACGAAGGTTGCGGAGATAGCAGTAAGTAGGCTCAATAAGAAGAGCCAAAACACGCGATATGAGTGCATAGGCACCAATTCCCTCAATAGTTCTTACCGGGCCTCAGAAACTTCGGGGAGCTTATGAGTGCTGAACTGGTTACGAAGACAGCCCTTTGATTCACTGTCAGAATTGCCA
>DATEIS010000237.1:0-13554 GCA_035278765.1 Pyrinomonadaceae bacterium
CGACGCAGCACAATCCGAGTCAGGATGAAGAACAGGAGAAACTCGATCGCAATCCCGAAGGCGCCAGCCTGCGTGGTTTGTGGTCGGACTTTGATTTTCTGAAAGACACCGGTACCGCGACGTTCAACTCATTGCTGCGCAACACGCAGTTTGCTGACTTTCACGGGCATGGATGGATGTTTCGGAAAGTCTTTAAACGCGATCGGAAAGGAAATTTGCTCGACGCGCAGGGCAACATCGTTGCGGCGGATGATCCGGCAAAGTTCGAGAAGGCTGTGCATCTCAACGACATCCATCTCGAACGCGGGATGCACTGTATCGATTGTCATTTCCGTCAGGACTCACACGGCGACGGAAATCTTTATAACGAGCCGCGCGCCGCGATCGAGATCGCGTGCGAAGACTGTCATGGGTCGATTGAGAAGAAGGCGTCGCTATTTACTTCCGGTCCG
Source organism: Pyrinomonadaceae bacterium (assembly GCA_035278765.1). Taxonomy (GTDB): domain Bacteria; phylum Acidobacteriota; class Blastocatellia; order Pyrinomonadales; family Pyrinomonadaceae; genus PSRF01. The sequence goes on from DATEIS010000237.1 coordinate 453, forward strand.
GCTGCGGCAGTTGCGACGGGGACGGCCGCTGAGCGTCGTAAAACACAGAATCAGCCATTGGCAGGACAGGATCTCACGCGCATACGTGTTCGCGATGCGGAAGGCACCCGCATTCCTCTGTTCCAGCGCGTGACTCGTGATCGAAAACGAAAGGATGAAAAAGGCGTCGACTTGGATCTCAAAACGGGCGACATCATGCAGAACTCGATGGTTGTACCCGGACGCTGGTGGCGTGTGCCGCAGACAGTCGATACCGTCACGGTTGGCAGTCGCGATTACAACGAGAAGTCGAGTTACGCGAAGACGATGCGCAAAGACAACACGACGTGGGGCGACGTTCCTGCCGACAGCAGCCAACTGGCCCATCGCGACGCGAACATGACGTGTGTGTCTTGTCACTCGTCGTGGGTGACCAGTTGTTTCGGATGTCACCTCTCGATGCAGGCGAATCGCAAGATGCCAAACCGGCACAACGAAGGCGGAAATACTCGCAACTTCACGCAATACAACTTTCAGGTACTACGCGACGACATCTTCATGCTCGGTCGAGATGGAACGGTGACTGGAAATCGTATTGCGCCGGTCCGTTCTTCATCGGCAGTCCTGGTGAGTTCGCAGAATCAGAATCGCGAATGGATCTATTCACAACAGCAGACGACGTCGGCCGAAGGCTTTGCGGGGCAGGCTTTCAACACGCACATACCGCACACGGTTCGTTCGACGGAAACGAAGACGTGTAGCGATTGTCATGTCTCGGAGAAGAATGATAACAACGCCTGGCTGGCCCAGTTGATGTTACAGGGAACTAACTTCGTCAACTTCATGGGCCGTTATGTTTACATCGCGGCAGACCATTCTTTGGACGTAGTGGTGGCAACTGAACCGACCGATCCTCAAGCTGTGTTCGGCAGCACGCTACACAAGATCGCGTACCCGTCCAACTACGAACGGTTCACGCGCGGTGGCAATGAGTTGAAAACGTTCTACGAACACGTGGGCAATCCGCGTGTGTTGCAAGTGCAGTTGCGTGGCGAGTATGCATACGTTGCTGCAGGCGAGGGTGGATTGCGGGTTTACGACGTCGCGCAGATCGATCAGAAAGGATTTTCGGAGCGGATTGTGACGGCGCCTGTCTCGCGCTTCGGTCAAAAGTTCTGGGTCAAAACGAAATATGCAACGGCAGTTGCTGCGCCGACGACATTGGCCGTCGATCCGGCACGCACGAGACGAGCGGAAAATGAAGAACAACCGATTCATCCGCTCTACGCTTATCTCTACGTCGTGGACAAATACGAGGGTCTGATACTCGTCAACGCGGCGACGCTACTCGACGGCGATCCTTTGAACAACTACCTGAAGCGTGCCGTCACGTTCAATCCCAACGGCGCGCTCAACGATGCTAACAACATCACAGTCGCCGGAAACTACGCGTACATCACGACCGCCCAGGGCGTCGCAATCGTCAATATCAACGATCCGCTGAAGCCACAGCTCGTGACGCGTATCGGTCTCAAAAATCCAAAATCAATAGCAATTCAGTTTCGGTATGCGTTTGTTGTCGATGATGAGGGATTGAAGGTTATCGACGTGACGACGCCCGAACAGTCGCGAGTTGTTGAGGGTGCTTTTGTGCCCCTCGCCCACGCGCACGATGTTTATGTGGCGCGCACATACGCGTATGTCGCGAATGGAACAGAGGGGATCGCGATTGTCGATGTCGAAATGCCCGAACGCCCGCGCCTCGATCAGCTGTTCAACGCAGGTGGCGCGCTCAACGATGTACATCAGGTAAAGGTGGCGATGACGAACGCGAGCTTGTTTGCGTACGTTGCCGATGGAAAAAACGGCATGCGTATCGTGCAATTGACGTCGCCTGAAACGATGCCCGAGTATGCAGGATTCAGTCCGCGTCCGAAGCCGGTGCTGATCGCGACGTTCAAGACAAAGGGCGAAGCGCTCGGTATCTCGAAGCCGCTCGATCGCGATCGCGCCGTGGATGAAAGCGGAAATCAGGTTTCAGTGTTTGGACGACGCGGAGCGCGGCCGTTTACGTATGACGAGATGTTGAGGATGTTGCGTACGAATGATGGCCGAGGTGATTGGTTTCGGGTGAAATCGAATCCGCGTTAATCTGTGCCTTCATTCGCCAGATCGAATAACGATGACTGTGCCGCGGCTCTGCGACGTCCCGCTCTCTTGAGAGTCCCCGCCCCATCTTCATCCGCGAACACTTCCAACTCGTAACGCTCGAGTCGCGCCAGCACATCGCGCGCAATGTCCAGCACTGCCGGAGGCAGACCCGCGAGACGCGCCACCTCGATGCCATATGACTTTGAAGCGCGCCCACGTTCGAGTCGATGCAGGAAGACGACCTCACCTTCACGTTCCGTCGCAGTGATCTGATAGTTCTGCGCGCCGGGCAGCCTTTCCGCCAGTTCCGTGAGCTCGTGATAGTGAGTCGCGAACAGCGTTTTCGCTGCGTGGTCTGCGGAGTTGTGCAGATACTCAGCCACGGCCCACGCGATCGAGAGTCCATCGAAAGTCGCAGTGCCGCGTCCGATTTCATCGAGCAACACCAGTGAACGTGGCGTAGCGCTGTGCAGGATTGCTGCCGTCTCTGTCATCTCAACCATGAACGTCGAGCGCCCGCGCGTGAGATCGTCTGAAGCGCCCACGCGTGTCCAGATACGATCCAGCAACGGCAATCGCGATTGCTCAGCCGGGACAAAGCAACCGGTTTGCGCGAGGATGCAGATGATTGCGGTCTGACGCAGGACAGTGCTTTTACCGCCCATGTTCGGACCTGTGATGATCAGAAGTCTATCGGTTGAGTTGTTGAGATAGATATTGTTCGGTACGAAAGGCTCGTCGATGAATGCTTCAATTACAGGATGGCGGCCCTGGATAATCTCAAGTTCATCCCCATCGTGCAGAGTTGGCCTCGTGTAACGACGGCGAGCAGCGACCTCAGCAGACGAAGCGAGCACGTCAAGCGCCGCGAGTGCGCGAGCCGTCATCTGAATACGCTTTGTCTCGACGGCAATCTGGCGGCAGACGTCCGTGAACAGTTCCGTTTCGAGTTGAACGATACGTTCTTCAGCGCCGAGAACTTTCTTTTCCCAATCACGGAGCTCGGGTGTAGTGAAGCGTTCGGCATTCGCGAGTGTCTGGCGGCGCTCATACTCGGCAGGCACTCGCGCGGCATTGGTTTTGGAAACCTCGATGAAGTATCCGAAGACGCCGTTGAAACGAATTCGCAGATTGTTTATACCGCTGCGAGTGCGCTCGGTGGCTTCGAGAGTTGCGATGATCTGCTTTGCGTTTCGACTGGTCGAGCGTAGTTCGTCGAGTTCCGCGGAATAACCTTCGCGAATCGTGTCGCCATCGCTGAGTTTGACTGGCGGATCGTCGTTGATTGCACGCTCGATTAGAGAACGGATGTCAGGCAGTTCGTCGGTGTTTTCGAGCAGGACTTCCAATAGGGAAGAGTCTGCGCCTTGCAACACTGCTCGGATCGCCGGCACCTGGTTCAACGACTTCAGGATTGCACAGAGATCGCGCGGCGTCGCCGAGCCGAGACTGATACGCCCGATGAGTCGTTCAAGATCGGACACTTCTTTCAGTAAACTGCGAAGTTTGTCTCTGCGGATCTGTGAGCTGTAGAGTTCCGCGACCGCCGCCAGCCGCGCTTCGGCTTCGCCTCTTTTCACGCACGGCCGCAACAACCACGCGCGGAGCAGACGAGCGCCCATGCCGGTCACAGTTTCATCGATCACCTGCAACAACGAACGACCACTTCCGCCGGCAAGCGACTCGATCAACTCGAGATTTCGAACCGTAACACTGTCAAGCACGAGGTGGTCCTGCGGCTCGAAGTAAATCAGATCAGTAACGTGCGCTGCGGCTGCGCGTTGCGTCTCACGTGCATATCGCAAACACGCACCGGCGGCCCGAATCGCTTCATCCTTTCGCGCGAGTCCGTAACCGTCAAGCGTCTTCACTTTGAACTGTTCGAGCAAGAGTGAAGCGCAATCATCTTTCTGCCACAGCCAATCCTCGATCGGGGTCAATGTCGCAGCAAAGCCGTATTCGTGTGCAGAGATGGCGGATTCAGTGCCGTTTGCATCCTGGAGCGGCAAAGGCGCGGTTTGAACTTTCCCGGAAAGACTGCTCTTAATCAGTGCTCCCAGCGACGCCGGAAACAACATCTCACGCGGCGCATACGACTCAAGTGCGGCGCGAATACGCGTCCACGAATCACGCCCACTCTCCTGCGTGACACGAAACTCACCTGTCGAAATATCGAGAAACGCTGCGCCAATCGTCTCGCCCGCGGTGCAAATCGCTGCCAGAAACACAGGCTCACGCGCTTCCAGCAACTGCGGATCGATCGGAGTGCCAGGGGTGACGATCCTCACTACCTCACGACGCACGAGCTTCTTCGTCTTGCCGGCTTCTTCCGTCTGCTCGCAGATCGCGACGCGATAACCTTTGCGCACCAGACGCGCGATGTAGTTCGCCGCCGAGTGATGCGGCACACCACACATCGGCACGGGATTGCCGCTCTCCTTGTGACGCGCTGTGAGCGTGATTTGCAGCTCGCGCGAACCGGTTAGCGCATCGTCAAAAAAGAGCTCATAAAAATCGCCGAGACGAAAGAACAGAAGCGTCCCGGGATGTTGCTGCTTCAGTTCCTGGTACTGGCGCAGCATCGGCGTTTGATTTGAACTATTCATTCTGTTGCGTGAGTAAGCGACAGATTAACACAAACAGCAGGGTTTGGCCGTGTGAATCCGTGTAAAACTATGGTAAGTTCCCCGCGTGGAATTTCTGACCAAGTCTCTACAGGAACACCTGGCCACAATCCAACACCTACTTGAATCGTCAGTACCATCGATCGAGCGATCGGGTCGGATGATCTGCGACGCGCTGACGAGTGGTCGAAAAATTCTTCTTTGCGGAAACGGCGGCAGCGCCGCTGATGCGCAACACATCGCCGCCGAACTCGTCGGTTGTTACGAAAAGCAGCGACGTTCGTGGCCGGCTGTCGCGCTTACAACTGATACGTCGGCTCTCACAGCAGTAAGTAACGATCTCGGCTACGAACAAGTGTTTGCGCGCCAGGTCGCCGGTCTCGCACAACCAGGCGATGTCTTAATTGCGATCAGCACTAGTGGAAAATCACCGAACGTGTTGCAAGCAGCGGAACGGGCAAGGGAACTCGGTTGCAAGACGATCGCATTGACTGGCGCAATATCCGAACCACTCGGTTCGCTCTGTGATGTGGTGATGGCAGTTCCTTCACGCCGTACTGCACGCGTTCAGGAAGCACACATCACCATCGGCCACCTTTGGTGCGAGATGGTTGATCAGATCTCGTAACCACAGATTACGCGGATTAATAAACTTGACACTGGCAATCGTTATAATTAGTCTCTCGATGCACTTCAATTTGGGTCCATTGAATTGCGCGGAGCTTCCCGACAGTACCGTCGCCGCCTGTGATTCATTGAGCCATTGATGTCTCTTATAGAATTACCTAACGTCACGACAGAAACGAACTCCGCCCACTCCCTTCCATCCGAAGCGCTGAGTTACACAGCCGTCGATTACGGAGCAAGATCGTAGTTACGGGAGCGGGGAATTCTGTCCGCAGTTGAAAATTTGATGCTGCCTCGCAAGAGAGGCTTCCCTACGGGGTTTCTGTGTGTTCCAAAAATACGCAAGGGCCGAGGTGTATTCACGATGAGCACGAAGAAGAAGCGGAAGAAAAAGACAGCACTCGTCATCTGCAAGGATCGGAAACAATTTTGGACAACACAGACCCAGTTCTGGCAATGGGTGCGTGATGGTGTTGTCGTAAAGACGGGCGAACAACCGCTCACCGGGCTGTTCAAACGCGAGCATGAAGAGTTGCTCGTGTTGTTGAGTAACACGGTGCTGAATCTGGCGCACCCGAATCATATGCGGGAAGCATTGTTATCCCGGCGGATCGGAATGTCAGGCCACAAATAACTACATGAAAAGCATCATTGTACTCATACTTTTACTTACACCTGCTTATGCGCAGGATGATCGGTATCGCATCGGCGTTGGGGATGTGCTCGACATACGCATTTATAACCGCCCACAACTTTCACGCGAGGCAGTTCGCGTTGAAGGCAGCGGAATGATTCGGATGCCGCTCATCGAAAACGAGATCCAGGCAGCGTGTCTCACTGAAGGCGAACTGGCGAAAGAGATCTCGACTCGTTACGCGAAGTTTTATAAGAATCTCCAGGTTGACGTGTTCATCAAGGGGTATCACTCGCGGCAGGTTGCGATCATCGGCGCCGTTAACGATCAGAGCCGTTTCGAGCTCCAGCGACGCGTTCGTCTTCTCGAAATACTTACCTACGCCAAAGGTCCATCTCCGCGCGCAGGTCAAACGATCAACATCGTCCATTCAACCATGTCTTCGCCATGTAAGAAGGACGACGATACTGACGCCTCGGCAGCGTTCACGAGTTACAAGCTAAGCGATGTGCTTCAGGGCGATCCGAAATCGAACCCGTATCTCGAAGCCGGAGATATCGTGACCTTGCCCGAAGCGGATCAGGTTTATGTGGTCGGCAATGTATTCATGCCTCTCACGATTGCCTTGAAAGAGCCGATCACGTTGACGCGAGCGATTGCAATGGCGGGCGGGCTCAAGCAGGACACGAAAAAAGATAAGATTCGCGTCTTACGCCAGGAACCGGGAACGACAATCAGAAAAGAGATCACCGTCGATCTTTCCGCGATCGAGAAGAAGCGTTCGGAAGATCTGGCGCTTCTGCCAAATGACATTATCGATGTTCCAACATCAGCCGGAAAAAGCTTTCTGCGCAGCCTGGTCCAGGGCGTCGTTCCTGGCGTCGGACAATTGCCCGTGCGTGTTGTGCCTTAATCGGTCCTATTCAAAACTATGAAACCTACCGAGCTCGTTCCCAGAGAGAGCCCACTCGATGCGTTAACGAAGCCCATCGAGCCGCCGCAATCGTACAACTATGGCGTCGATCCCAACGCCGATAACGAAGTTCACCTGCTCGACTACTGGCGCGCGATCCGCAAGCGCCTTTGGTTGGTCCTGGGGATTGTGGCATTGGTCACGATGCTGGCGGTCGTCTACGTTGCGCGCAAACCGGATTTCTACGAGGCTCAGGCGCGCGTTCAGGTCGATCTCGAAGACACCGGCTCGCTCGTCAACAGCTCGCGTCCGATTTACGGTCCGGCAGACGATCCAATTTACTTCAACACGCAGCTTCAAATTCTTGTCAGTCCCGGTCTGCTGAGACGCGTCGTTCGAACTCTCGATCTCGAACACAATCCCGATTTCTTCAAAGGCAATGCCGCGCAGCGACAATCGACCTGGCAAACTTTCCTGCGCATGGTCGGTCTTGGCAGCAAACCGCAGGACACAGGCGTCAAACCTCCTGACCAGTTGCCGCTCACGACGACAGTCGCACAGGCAACGGCGCGCGAAGATCTCAACGAAGCGAAACGTCTGGAGCCGTACGTCAACCTCATCCTTGCCGGTCTGAAAGTCGAGCCGGTTAAAGAGACACGTGGCTACTACAAGGAAACGCGCCTGATCGACATAAAATTCACTCACTTCGATCCACTCGTCGCTTCAAAAATCGTCAACGCGATCGCAGAGACTTACGTCTTCTCGAATCTCGAAAAGCGCACTGAAGCAAACAGCACGACCGGTGACTTTCTCCAGAAACGAATCGCTGAACTGCAGCAACAGATTCGCACCGCTGAAGAGCGACTCGTCAACTACGCCAAAAACAACCAGATCATCTCGCTCGATCCAAACCAGAACACAGTCGTCGAACGACTTGCCGGTCTTAATCAACAACTGCTCCAGGCAGAAAACGATCGAAAGACCGCCGAAGCCGCTTTCAACGCAGCCAAACTTCCTGATGCAGCAACTGCGATGGTTGACGATGCGACGAAACAAACGAGCGATATCGAGGGGAAACTAATCGAGCTGCGTCAAAAGCGTGCTCAGCTGCTCGTTGATGCAACTGAAGAAGCGCCGGAAGTCAAGGAAGTAGATCAGCAGCTCAGCGAACTCGAAAAGCAGTTGAAAGATTTTCGCACTCGTAAGTCGGCGACGTTGTTAACCAATTTACACACTCGTTACCAACAGACACTCGAGCGCGAGCAGTCACTGCGCAAAGCGTTTGAGCAGCAACGCGCGCAGACTCTTTCGCAGAACGAAGCAGCTATCAACTACCGCATCATTCAACAGGAGATCGAAACCAATAAATCCCTGCTGAACGGTTTGCTCCAGGGCGCCAAGGAGAACGACGTTGTCCTCGCCGGCAAGCCTAACAACATCTCGATCGTCGACTACGCGCTCACGCCCGATTCTCCGGTTGGTCCAAATCGTACTCGCACCGTTATTGCCGCCTTCTTCTTGTCGATAGGCCTTGGTCTTGGTTTAGCGCTGTTCTTCGAGTATCTCGATGACACGGTGCATTCGACTGAAGAGGTCGAGCGCGTGTTGCACCTGCCGGCGCTGGCAGTAATTCCTTCAGTTGGCGGTGGCGTGCGTCGCCGTATGCTCCCCGGATCCACGGCGTTGCAGAAGCAAAATGGAAACGGCAACGGGAATTCGGAACTGTTGATGAACGTTGACAGCCGTTCGCCTCTCGCGGAAGCTTATCGACACCTGCGCACCTCAGTGCTGCTCTCGACTGCCGGCCGCGCGCCGAAATCGTTACTCGTTACTTCGAGTCTGCCGGGTGAAGGAAAGACGACGACTGCCGTCAACACGGCAATCAGTTTGGCCCAAACCGGCGCGAGTGTTGTGATCATCGACGCCGACATGCGACGCCCACGATTGCAATCGATCTTCGACATGCGTGGTCAGGAAGGTCTCAGCTCGATTCTTTCGAGCGAGACTTCGGAAGACGACATGCTGACACTCGTGCGTCATGATGAAGAGAGCGGTCTGAATGTTCTGACTTCTGGTCCAATCCCGCCGAATCCCGCTGAACTACTGGGATCCGATCAAATGCGCAGACTGATGAGCGTGCTTCAATCGCATTACACTCATGTCGTTGTCGACTCGCCGCCGGTCAGCTCTTTCACTGATGGTGTGTTGATCTCATCGATGGTCGATGGCGTGTTGCTTGTGGTCCACGGAGGCAAGAGTTCACGACACATCGTGCGGCGATCTAAGCAGTTGTTGAGCGACGTGGGAGCAAAGATCTTCGGCGTTGTGCTCAACAACGTCAATCTTCAGTCGCACGATTACTATTACTACCAGAGTTATTACGGGCAGAAGTATTACGGTAAAGCATAATCCTTAGTGCAAAACGTCCGCAGCGTTCCAACTTTTAATATCGAGCCCTCAACTCGCTGGCCGGCAATCGGTCTGCGCGAGCTGTGGGACTATCGCGAGCTGCTCTATTTCCTCACCTGGCGCGACATCAAGGTGCGCTACAAGCAGACTGTACTCGGCGCCATCTGGGTCATCATTCAACCACTCTTCATAATGCTCGTCTTCAGTCTGTTCTTCGGGCGACTGGCCGGAGTTCCTTCTGACGGCGTTCCTTATCCCGTGTTCACGTTCTGCGCGTTGCTACCGTGGCAACTGTTTGCACACGCGTTGACGGAGTCGAGTAACAGTCTCGTGGGGAATCAGAATCTGATTACCAAAGTTTATTTTCCCCGCCTCGTGGTGCCGATCTCGGCGGTGCTTGGCGGCGTGGTCGACTTCGCCATCGCATTCGTGATTCTGCTCATAATGATGGTGTTTTATGGCATTGTTCCGGGCTGGCAGATCCTCGCTGTTCCGGCCCTCGTGCTGTTGGCAGTGATGGCAGCATTGGGTGTGGGTCTTTGGCTCTCGGCGTTGAACGTGCAATACCGGGACGTGCGTTACACGATCAGCTTTCTGGTCCAGGTCTGGTTGTTTGCGACGCCGGTTGCTTATCCGAGTTCGATCGTCCCGGAAAAATGGAGAGTGCTTTACGGGCTCAACCCGATGGTCGGCGTCGTTGATGGATTTCGTTGGGCATTGCTTGGTAAACCGGAATCACCGGGCCTACCGCTGCTAATCTCTATAATCGTTGTATCGATGCTTCTCGTAGGTGGCCTCTACTACTTCCGTCGCCTGGAGCAGCAGTTCGCCGATATTGTCTGATGTCGAATCTCGCGATCCGTTGCGAAGGGCTGAGCAAGCGATATCGAATTGGAGCCGCACACGAGCGCTACAAGGCGCTGCGCGATGTCATCTCCGATGCCGCCACCGCTCCATTCCGGCGTCTCCGCGCGTCGCGAAATGGGCACGGTAACTCAAACGGCCATCACCCTCCCGCCACTCAATTAGCAATCGACCACAACCACATCTGGGCTCTCGACGATGTTTCGTTCGAGGTCGACGCGGGCGACGTCGTCGGTATCGTCGGTCGTAATGGAGCAGGGAAGAGCACCCTACTCAGAATCCTCTCGCGTATTACTAAACCTACGCGCGGACGAGCAAAAGTCTTCGGACGTGTGGGCTCGTTGCTGGAGGTTGGTACTGGCTTTCATCCTGAACTGACTGGCCGTGAAAACGTTTTTCTAAACGGTGCGATACTCGGCATGCGAAAGACGGAGATCGCTCGCAAGTTCGACGAGATCGTGGCCTTCGCTGAAGTTGAGAAGTTTATCGACACACCGGTGAAGCGTTACTCGACGGGGATGTACATGCGTCTCGCGTTTGCTGTGGCCGCGCACATGGAAACAGAAGTATTGATTGTCGATGAGGTTTTGGGTGTCGGCGATGCCCTCTTTCAAAAGAAGTGCTTTCAGCGGATGAATGAGATCGGGAAGCATGGCCGCACGATTCTGTTCGTCAGTCATAACATGTCGGCACTGCGGAATATCTGCAAACAGGCTGTCGTTATCGACCATGGAAAGCTGGTGGCGCAGGGTGAGGTGAACCGCACGATCGATCAATATCTCGCCAATATCGGCGACGAACCTCAGGACGAGATTGTCGAGACTCCCACGTTCACAGTCACTTCAGTCGAGATCAGATCGGAGCACAGCCCTGTCATCAAGACGTTTGATCCGGTTCGGATCAGCGTCAAGTTCATTCCCAAAACCGCGATCCCGGATCCGTGTCTCTTTGCCTCAATTCTTACATTGGAATCACGCCGGCTCGCGAGCCTGGATACCAGGGATTTTGCTGTTACGGGGCCGATACAGGCGAATGAGGTTTGTGAGTTGGGGTTCACGATTGAGTCGTTGCCACTGCTGTCTGGTCCATATCAATTGGAAGTATATTTGAAGAACTACCGCGACCAGCTAGAGCTGGTTCCACACTCATATCAATTTGAAATTGCCGAGACGCAGGTTTACGGAGGCCGAAAGCTGGACCATTGGTTTGGAAAGGTCGGCTTGAGAGCGAACGCGTGGGGTAGTTCGATCACTGATGAACGAGTCTAACGCACTTCGGATTCTTGTGACTGGCGGACTCGGAACAGTTGGGGCGGGGCTCATCGCGGAGCTTCGCAACCGCGGGCATCACGTTGTCTCCTGCGATCTTCAACACCAGGCGGACGAGATCGGGTTCAGTTTGCGGACCGATGTCGAAGTGCCGTTGTATGCGCGATGTGATGTCGGAGATTTTCGGCAAATCGAGCGTGTGTTTGAGCGTTGTGGGCCGTTTGATTACGTCTATCACTGCGCCGCGGAGTTTGGGCGGTGGAACGGTGAAGATTTCTACGAGACGTTGTGGCGCACTAACGCCATTGGCACGAAGAATGTCATTCGGTTGCAGGAGCGGCTTGGGTTTCGACTCATTCACTTCTCGTCGTCGGAGGTCTACGGAGATTGGCCCGAGATCATGCTCGAGACGATCATGGACCAGTATGAGATCAAGCAGCTCAACGACTACGCGATGACGAAGTGGGTTAACGAGATGCAGATACGGAATTCTGCGGCGCAATATGGTTCCGAGAGTGTGGTGGTGCGATTGTTCAATACTTATGGACCGGGGGAGTTTTACAGTCCTTATCGGTCGGTAAACTGCCGGTTTCTGTATTGCGCGTTGCACGGGCTGCCATGGACTGTGTTCCGCGGACACTCGCGCACTTCAACTTATCTAGCCGATACCGTACGGACGCTGGCAAACATTACTAACAACTTCAGGCCCGGTGAGACCTACAACATTGGCGGCAACGATCTGCACACGATTGAAGAGCTGTCTGAGGTGGTGTTGAAAGTAACCGGGGCCAATCGCTCTCTCGCGCACTATGCCGAGTCGGAGATATTGACGACCAAGCTGAAGCAAGTCGACACTTCAAAATCCGTCCGCGACCTGGACCACAAGAACTCCTACAGTCTCGAAGATGGAATGCGACTGACTGCCGACTGGATGCGCGACGTCTATCACCTGTAAACCCCTCGGAACGTACTGTAGGGGCGGCCCTCCGTGGCCGCCCGTGGCTTGAGCTATCGGGTTCAAGAAGCGACGGCCTGGGGTTTGGCGAACATTATTCAAAACCACGGGCGGCCACGGAGGGCCGCCCCTACAGTACGTTCCACAGCTTTGCACAGCCCCAACCGAGTGAAGTCTCTTCTGGATCGTACTGCGCTCGCTTTGTTCAGGACGCTTCCCACGCGAGCTGCGCATCATCTGTTGTTCCTGGCCCAGAGTCGCCCTGACATCGCCGATCGTTGGGGCTATCACATCCGGCCCATTCACTACTACGAACCGCTTCCTGATTTCCGCTCGATCACTACCGAGCAGATCAACCAGCGTCGCACGTATCCGGGTATAGATTTCCGCTGGGATCAACAGCTCGCGCTCGTCAATGAACTTGCAACGTATCGGGACGAGTTGCCCGAGTTCGATTTCGGTAACGAATACTTCGGTGGTCTTGACGCCGCTGTCTACTACGCCTTGATCCGCCACTTACAACCACAGCGAATCATCGAGATCGGCGGTGGCTATTCAACGCAGATCGCCGCCAAAGCACTGGCTGCCAACCGCAAAGGCAAGCTGACTTGCATCGAACCCTACCCGGAGCGACTCAATGGCTCGAATGTTGATTTGATTCAGAAGCGTGTCGAGGAG
>DATEIS010000238.1:0-3223 GCA_035278765.1 Pyrinomonadaceae bacterium
CGTGCTTACTATGCTTCAGTCAGTTTCATGGACGAGCAAATCGGTCGCGTACTCGATGCAGTCGATCGCTTGAACTTGCGCAAAAACACGATCATCGTATTCTGGGGCGACCATGGTTATCACCTCGGCGAGAAAGGGAAGTGGTCCAAGGCCTACTCATTATTTGAAATCGCGACACGGGTGCCGTTCATTATTGCCACACCGGAAACAAAAGGTGGCGCGTCGCCACGAACGGTGCAATTACTCGACATGTATGCGACGCTCGTGGAACTTTGTGGTTTAAAAGATCCATATCAGCCCACCTCGAAACTCGAGGGTCGTAGCCTTGCGCCGCTATTGCGGAATCCCAACGCGAAGTGGAACTATCCGGGGCTGAGTGTGGTCATGTATCAGCGTAAACTCGGCAAATCAGTCAGCACTGAGAGGTGGCACTACGTTTCGTGGGATGACGGCAAGGCCGGAGAGATGTTGACGGACCATCGCAACGATCCGTATGAACTAAAAAATCTCGCTGCCGATCCGGCATATACGAAAACAGTTGCAGAGATGCGCGACTTATTGAAACTGATTCCCTAATAAAACCTATGAAAATAACAAGACGAGACTTCGTGAAAACTGCCAGCTCAGCAACCGTCGCCTCGCTGCTCCTCGGCGACAAAGCAATGGCTGCCACGAAACGCAGGTACGCAATCGTAGGCACCGGCGAGCGCGCGATCGGGATGTGGGGCAAGCCGTTGTTGAGTGACTATTCCGATTTGATCGAGTTCGTTGGTCTTTGCGACATCAACCACAAGCGCGTCGAGGTCGCAAAGAAGATGCTCGGTGTGAGTAGCCCGACCTTTACCGACTTCGATCGGATGTGCGATCAAACGAAGCCTGATCTGCTCATGGTAACTACGGTCGATGGCTTTCACAGTCACTACATCTCAAAGGCACTCGATCGCGGCATCGATGTCATCACCGAAAAGCCGATGGTCGTCGATGAGAAACAGTGCCAGGCTGTTCTTGACGCAGAGAAGCGCAACCGTCGCAAGATCATCGTCACGTTTAATTATCGTTACGCGCCGAAACACCAAAAGATCAAAGAGCTGCTTTCGTCCGGAGCAATCGGCCGCGTCCTCTCGGTCGACTTCAGTTGGTATCTCGACGTCTATCATGGCGCTGATTACTTCCGTCGCTGGCATCGTCTCAAATCAAAGGGCGGAAGTCTTTGGGTACACAAGGCGACGCATCACTTCGATCTCATCAACTGGTGGCTCGATGCAGATCCGGTTGAAGTTTCAGCGCGCGGTGGCCTTGAGGTTTATGGACGCAACGGCAAATTCCGGCACACAAACTGCCGCCCGTGTCCATACAAGTCTCAATGTCGCTTTCACTACGACATGACGACGAACGCGAACCGCATGGCGCTTTACGCCGGTTGCGAAGACGTAGACAACTACCATCGTGATGGCTGTGTGTTTCGCGAAGACGTTGATATCTACGACACGATGGCAGCGCTCGTGAAGTACTCGAATGGCACGCACATGAGTTACTCGCTCAATGCTTTCATGCCGATCGAAGGATATCGTCTCGCCTTCAACGGTGAAAAAGGCAGACTGGAAGTGCGCGATTACGAACGGCAACCGTGGCCGGTTCAGGAACAAACAGAGATGTTTCTCACGACCAGCTTCGGTAAAAGAGAGAAGATCGAGATTCCCAACATCGCCGGCGGACACTCCGGCGGCGACACACGCCTCAGAGACACGATATTTCGCAAGCCTGAGATGCCGGCACACATGCGTTTGCCTGATTCACGTGCCGGTGCGATGTCGTGTTTGACGGGTATCGCGGCGCGCAGAAGCGTTGAGCTGAAGCGACCTGTGCGCATCTCTGATCTGGCATCAGTTCCGCCGCGCGTTGCGAATAGTTAGCCAGGAGGCGTCACGATTTGCAAAGGCTCGAATACTTGATTGTGATCACAACAGTGCTGCTCGCGCTGTTGTTGAGTAACAGCGGCGCTACCGCAGTAAACGTAGTCTCTTACGTAACGGTAAGCGCCGGTAAATGGGATCGCCACAACACCGTTGTCTCTTTTGATTTCAAACCTCGGAGTGGCCAGTATCATCTGGTTGACGATACGGGCGCTTCGATTCCGTTGCAGGTTGACGGAACAACAGCCTCGTTCGTGCTCGCCGATCTAAAAGCTGATCAATCGAAAAGATTTCGGCTTGTACCTGGACCAGCAAAGCCCGCGACAGAGAGCCCGGTCCTGACGCGTGATCCAAACCAAATAGCGATCAAAATCGGCGGACAGCAGGTGTTCAGTTTTGTTGCCAAGCCTGTGGCTTTGCCGTCGCCGGATATTAAGCCGGTCTTCTTGCGCGGTGGCTATATTCATCCGGTCTATACACCGAAGGGGAAGATTGTCACCGACGACTATCCGTCCGATCATTATCATCATCACGGGATCTGGTTTGCCTGGACCAAGACGGAGTTTGAAGGTAAGCATCCGGACTTTTGGAACGTCGGCGACAACACGGGGAGAGTTGATTTCGAAAAGGTTGGCAAGACGTGGAGTGGACCAGTCTACGCCGGGTTTACGTCGTTTCAGAAATATGTTGCTCTGACTGGTGAGGCGCCGAAGACGGCGCTCAACGAAGAGTGGGACGTGAGAGTTTATAACGTTGGCGACTCGTATTTTGTGTTCGACATCGTTGCTACGCAGGAGTGCGCGTCGGCGAGCCCGTTGATACTCGAGGAGTATCGCTACGGTGGGATGGGAGTGCGCGGGAATAGGGAATGGAGAGATAAGTCGAAGGTCGGTTTTCTGACTTCGGATGGCAAGACTCGTGTTGACGGCAACGCGACGCGCGGGCGTTGGTGTCACATTGGCGGATCGGTCGATGGGCAATTAGCCGGCATTGCAGTACTTGATCATCCGTCGAATTTCAGGGCTCCAGTGCCGCTGCGAATTCATCCTGACGATCCTTATTTCAACTATGCGCCGTCGCAGATGGGACGGTTTCAGATCGACCCGGGGAAAAAGTTTGTGCTGCGATACCGGTACGTCGTCTCCGATGGCCCGGCAGATGCGAAGCTCCTGGAGCGATTGTGGAACGATTACGCCAAGCCTCCGGAAGCCCACGTCCGATAGTTAATAAAGCGCGCTGGGACGTACTGTAGGGGCGGCCCTCCGTGGCCGCCCGTGGCTTTGATAGATCGTGTTGCAAAAGATTCCATC
>DATEIS010000239.1:0-3849 GCA_035278765.1 Pyrinomonadaceae bacterium
GTCTGATCAAAACCACGGGCGGCCACGGAGGGCCGCCCCTACAGTACGTCCCGAGGTATTTAGGGGGCTGAGCCAAAATGTATCTTTTGGGTCATGTGACTACACCTCTGCTTTTTCTATTCTCCCATTGTCTTAAGGAGATTTGTAGAAAGCAGAGAGACATATATGACCCGAATTACTCGTGCGTTATTAATCGTACTTTTTTCCGCAAGTTTAGCGGTTTCACAGACAAAGACTTCAGATAACGGATGGCCGAGGAAATTTGCCGTCTCCACGAACTCTGTCGCCGTTTACCAGCCACAGATCGAGGAGTGGGTTGGGAATAGTTTGTCTGCCCGGGCCGCGATCGCAATCACAGAAAATCAAAGTAAACAGCCGCTTTACGGAGTGTTGTGGTTTAGTGCGCGGGCAGAGATCGACAAGATTAATCGCCTCGTCACTCTATCGGATTTTAAAGTTAAGAAACTGAGCATCCCGATGGCGCCACACCAGGCGACGGCGTTCGAAGTGGCGTTGCAGGGTCGAGCCGACAAACAGGACGAAGTGATCGCACTCGATCGACTGTTAGCGGACATGGCCATCAATCACGCCACGACCAACAGTACGTCGTACGAGGTTAAAAATGATCCACCACAGGTTTTCTTTAGCACGCGGCCGGCGATTCTCGTGTTGATAGATGGAATTCCAACGTTGCGACCTGTTGCAGATACAACTCTCGAGCGCGTCATCAACACCCGCGTACCGTTGCTTCGCGACCAAACCTCGGGCAAGTTCTATTTGCGTGTGATGGACGGCTGGATGGAGTCGTCAAACCTAAACGGCCCATGGACCATCGCTAGCCAAACGTCTCCCGATCTCAGAAGAGTGCTGAATGACTCAAAGAGTGGAAGCAAGCCATCGCTGGCAGAAGCAGTCAGACAGAATGCTGTGCCCACAGTCATCATCAGCACACAACCCGCAGAGTTACTCCAGACACAAGGCGATCCACAGGTGGCTTCAATTGAAGGCACGGATCTTATCTATATAACTAATACCGAGAACGACATCTTTATTCATACACCATCACAAGACCACTTCATTCTTCTTTCCGGTCGATGGTTCAAAGCGCAGTCAATGAACGGTCCATGGCAGCACGTTTCTGGTGAGAAACTGCCTGCTGACTTCGCGAAAATTCCGGCAACACATCAAAGAGCATCGGTGCTCGTTTCCGTGCCTGGAACACCACAAGCTAAGGAAGCTCTGATCGCGAATGCGATTCCGCAAACCGCGACGATTACACGCAGCGCCGCGGCCTTGACAGTTAACTACGACGGTTCGGCGCAGTTCAAATCGATTGATAACACGACGTTACGCTATGCAGTAAACACTTCAACGCCTGTAATTAGAGTTGACGCAAACAGCTACTACGCGGTGCAGAACGGCGTTTGGTTTGTCGCGACATCAGCTCTTGGACCATGGACCGTCGCCACCTCTGTTCCGGTAGTCATCTACACGATACCGGTGAGTTCACCGTTGCATTACGTCACGTACGTAAGGATCTACGGCTCAACACCTGAAGTCGTGTATGTCGGTTACACACCTGGCTATTACGGCACCGTTGTGACTTCACGCAGTGTCGTGGTCTATGGCACTGGCTGGTACTACCCGCCTTACGTCGGCGCATACTGGTACGGCGCACCTTACACATACGGTTACGGCGCGGCGTTCACGTGGGGAGTCGCAACAGGCTGGGGATTAACTTACAGCTACGGATACGGCTGGTACGGCGCGGCCGCCTACTATGGTCCATACGGCTGGGGCGGCGTCGCAGCGACGAATGTTTACGGTCAGTGGGGTAACGTCGCCTACGCGGGAACGAGGGCAGCATGGGCCAATCCATATACCGGCAATGTTGGACGTGGTGGCGCATTCGCGGGCGTGAATTCAGTGACCGGCACACGGTACGCCGGGCAAGCTGGTCAGATCACGAACGTCTACACCGGCAACTCTGCGGCAGGCGCAAGAGGTGCAGCATACAATCCGAATACAGGTGTTATTAGCGGGGGAGCCGTCGGCGGTGTCAGGAATGGCTCAACCGGCCAGGTCACCGCGGGCGGTAGCAGGTTCGCATACAACACGCGCACGGATACGGGAATCGCGGTCGGCAACAACAACGTCTACGCAACCAAAAACGGAGACGTTTATCGTTACAACCAGTCAACCGGTGTGCAGCAGAGAACGAGCTCAGGTTGGGAATCGGTGAAACGCTCGGCGGATCGAAGTTGGGTACAGAATCAGCAGAACGCTCGGGGTTTGGGTGAATTGCGGACGCGAGGAGGTGGTTTTCGACGAAGATAATGAAACAGCCGCGGATGAACACCGATCAGTGTTCATCCGTGGCTAATTGATCTATCTCTCCTCAAGTACTGAGAGAATGTTACCTGCCGGATCTTTGAACCAAGCAATCATGGGACCTTCTGGACCACGAGCGATGCCTTGTTCATCGGTTTTGATGTCAGGCAGGTCGTAGTGTTCGAGTTTGACGCCCAGCCCTTTGAGTTCGTCAACTGCACTTTCAATGTCGTCGACGTGGAAATTCAGAACAGTGAAAGAGGCCGGGGTGTGGTTTGGTTTCGGATATAAGAATACGACGTTGCTGCCTGTATGAAGTTCAAGTCCTTCCTGCGATTCCTTGACCTCGAGTCCGAGTGTTTCTCCGTAGAACTGTTTCGCCTTCTGCACATCGTTCACAGAAAAACTGCTAAACGACTCCGCCTCCTTGAAAATACTTGAAGCTTTCTTTCGGCCTGGTGATGCTCCCGCTTTTGCTGACATTACAGAAATCCCCTTTCAACTAATTTCGGGCTCCATTAAACACGCCACAAGTTACACGCGTGTCGCGGTTCTTCGATCTCACTGTTACGTTTTGGTGGCAGTATCAGGATCGAACAGTAGTGGGAAAAATTGTCCGTCCATCTTGTGTCCTGTAGGAATAGGAGGCACGCCTTCGAGCGGAGGCGCGTCAGAAGCAGAGATGACGCCATCGCGAAATGCATTGATTACGACCGCACGTCGTGGTCGCGAGGTTTGGTTGGCGTACGAACCATGGACCATGAGTGGATGATGAAATGAACACTCACCAGCCTTTAACTCAATCGGCACGGGCTTGAACTCTTCGCGTTGCGACGGTGTCAAAGAATCGAAAACGGCATCCATGCTGTTCGCGAAGCTATGACGCGGTAGAAGCTGCCAGCGGTGACTGCCTGGGACGTAATGCACGCAGCCGTTGTCACGCGTGGAATCATCGAGACCAATCCAACACGAGATATGAGCGACGGGCGTGGTTCTGGTCCAGTAGGAGTAATCCTGATGCCAGATGACGACGCCACCGTGATGCGCAGGTTTGTAAAAGATCTGATCGTGCCAGAAGCGTACTGGTCCATCGAGTAACTGCGCCGCTGCGACGATGAAAGCAGGATTCCATAAGAGGTCGTGCAAACCTGTCGTTATGCGCCAGGCTCCGAGTGCGTGAAAGAGGATTTGATTCGGATCGGCAGATTCGTTTGCGTTGAATTCGTAGAACAGGTGATGACCTGGATGCGCGGGATTTACCAGTTCGGCCAGGTCGCGGCGCAGTACGTCGAGCTGCGCTTCGTTGAGCATTTTGATTCCCGAGAGGTAGCCGTACTCGTTGTAGAAACTGATTTGCTCATCGGAGAGCCGATACTGCTCCCAATCTCCAGCAGGAAACAAATCACTCAACGGAAAATGAAAGCGGGATAAATCCTCGGTCATTGCGGAACGTACTGTAGGGGCGGCCCTCCGTGGCCGCCCGTGGTTTTGATCGTGTTCGCCAAACTCGAAACTGTC
>DATEIS010000240.1:0-5959 GCA_035278765.1 Pyrinomonadaceae bacterium
TACAGTACGTACAACAGCGTCAGTTACATTTGGCATTTTGCGCTTTGCGGAGCGTACTGTAGGGGCGGCCCTCCGTGGCCGCCCTCGATTTTAACTCACAACGTTTTCCGTCACGCACTGCACCTTTTCGCGCTCGAATAACAACTTCCGTCAAAAATCCGCCCATTTCTCAACGGGCACGACACTTGCCAAACAGGCGGCAACGACATCGGGTACACCGCGATGGAGTCGGCCCGAGAATACTGAGGAGATCTACAAAGAATGACGAACCGACACACACTGAAGTTTTCATTGTTCGCTGCGGCAACATTGGCTCTCTGCCTGCCCGTCGCAGCGTCTGCCCAGTGGGGAGGGCGATATCCCCAGGATCGGTATCCAGACGACAATCGCGGCTACGGACGCTATGACGATCGCGCCCTACGCGATTCCGTGCACCGCCTGGATCGTTTAGCAAAAGATTTCGAACGCGACATGGATCGTGCGCTCGATCGAAGCCGCGCCAACGGCTCACGTCGTGAAGACAGTATCAACGACCAAATCCACCAATTCCGCGATGCCGTCGGTGATCTGAAATCGCGAGTCGGCAACGGACGCGATTTGAATCGTAGTTCCAACGAAGCCCGCAGAGTGTTGCAGGAAGCTGATGACCTTGACCGTTTCGCTCGGCGTGGCTTCGACGGCAGAACCGCTTCCGAGTGGTCGCAGATCCAACAGGAGCTTCGCTACATCAGCAGCGTCTACGGATTCGGATACGGTGGTGGCTATGGCCGCGACGACGACTGGCGCCGTAACGATCGCAACCGCAACGACCGCAACAATAATCGCAACGACGATTGGTGGAGACGAATTCCATTCCCTCGGTATTAACCCGCATCTGACTTCCGCTTGATATCCGCTGGTTTACCCTGCCAAAGGCCTCGGCTCCACGCTGAGGCCTTTATCTCTTAATATGTCTCCATGCCTGGAACCCTTTATCTCGTTGCGACTCCCATCGGCAATCTTGCAGACATCACGCACCGCGCTTTACAAGTTCTCAAAGACGTCGATCTAATCGCCTGCGAAGACACGCGACACACGAACAAGCTCCTCAATCATTACGGCATCACTACAAAAACGATCAGCTATCACGAACACAACGAACAACAACGTGCCGCTCACTTGATCGAAAAAATGAAAGAGGGAAGTGATATCGCCGTCGTGTCCGATGCCGGCACTCCGTCCATCAGCGATCCCGGCTTTCGTCTCGTTCGGGCTGCGATTGAGAACGACATCAACGTGGTTCCCGTGCCTGGTCCAAGCGCACTGATCTCGGCATTGATCGCAGCCGGTTTGCCGACAGATGAATTCTTCTTCGCTGGTTTTCTTCCTTCTCGCCCAAACGCGCGTCGTAATCGTTTAAGCGAACTTCAGTCTGTCCCGGGCACATTGATCTTCTACGAAGCGCCTCACCGACTCGCGGCAACACTCAAAGACGCTCTCGAAGTTTTAGGCGAGCGCGATGCCGTCGTCGCCAGAGAACTCACAAAGCTTCACGAAGAGATCAGGCGTGGGCGTTTGAGTCAGTTAGCCGCGGATTATGCGGATCAGAAGAACGATATTCGCGGAGAGATCGTGGTGTTGGTCAATCGCAACGTTATCGCCGCCGCCACGACAAGCGAGACCCCAAACATTGCGGCGCTTGTCGATCAATTCGAGCAAGACGGCCTGGACCATCGCGCCGCACTAAAGAAAGCAGCGCGTGAGTTAGGTCTCTCACGCGCCGAAGCCTATCGACAGCTAATCGTGCTTAAAAATCAGCGTTAATCCGTGCTCCCGGTGATCTGAGCCGGCAGCGGCTTATCAACCTTTAGTCGCGTGGGCCGGCTCCCAATCTCCCACAAGGTCATATAAACCGTCCGCGTAATCTTCTCCATCTTCTGATAGTCGATTTTGTCAGCCGTGTCGCCCGCACGGTGATAATCCTCGTGAACTCCGTCAAAGAAAAAGATGATCGGAATTCCTTTGCGAGCGTAGTTGTAGTGATCGCTGCGGAAGAAGAACCGGTTCGGATCCTTGGGATCGTCGTACTTCGTATCGTAAGTAATATTCAGATACGACTTGTTGACCTTATTCACGAGCTCGCCGAGTTCGGTGCTCATCATCGTTGAGCCAATCAGATAAACTGCATCTGGTCCAGTGAGCTCGGAGTTGCGCGGGTTTGTGTCGCCTTCTTTCTTACTGCGCCCGATCATATCGATGTTGATCTGCGCGACGATCTGATTAAGTGGCACGGTGGGATATTCAGTGAAGTAACGTGAACCCCACAATCCTTTCTCCTCGCCGCAATGCCAGACAAACAACACCGATCGCTTCGGCCGTGTCGGCGCCTTCGACAGTGCTTCGGCCATTGCGAGCAGAGCGGTCGTGCCTGAACCGTCGTCATCCGCGCCGTTGCAAATCGTGTCGGTACCATTTGGCGGACAACCGCTGCCGACGTGATCGTAGTGCGCGCCAAGCGCAACGTACTCAGCTTTCAGAGTCGGATCGCTACCTTCCCAAACGGCGACGACATTCTGCGTGGGAATGCTCTGAATACTGCTTGCGATGTTCATGCTGACTTTCTTCTGATCATTCATCAGAAATGACGCCTGAGATGCTTCAGAAATTGATTGTGCTTCACCGGCGAAGAGTGCAGTGGCGGCCTCGGGTGTGATCACGATCGACGGCAACACGGGCGTGGTGGGTTGCGTTTGAAACTTCGCGACGACTGTCGAGCCGCGTTCCATGATGCGCTGGCGATTGCGTTGCCAGTTCGCCGCGTACTGCGAGTCAGCTACGTAAATCAAACCGACAACGCCTTTGCTACGGCCGTAGTCACTCGGATTCATCGAATCTTCGCCGTACTTGCCGTAGTCTGCACGCGTAACACCACGCGCCTGCATGTTTGGTACACCTGCGATCACGGCGATTCTTCCGGTGGGATCGACGCCTTTGTAAGAATCAATTTCTTTCGACTTTACAAACCAGCCTGAGCCTGCGAAGACCAATTGTCCGCTGACATTTCCGGAGCCGCCTGCCGGAAGATAATCCGTTCCTGCTGTTAATGTCTTACCGTTGATCTGGACATTTGTTTGTACCCCGTCAGCTCGGTTGCGACGTAGTTCGATGCGTTGGAAAAATGTGCCGTCGTCGCCCGCAGGTTTAAAGCCCCAACGAGTAAGATTCATTGCCAGGAATTTCGCAGTGGTATCGAGTCCACGAGAAGGCGTGTCGCGACCTTCCATTTCGTCGGAGGCGATGAACGTCAAATAGTCTCTGATTTGGTTAGCGGCGATCGTGTCAACACCGCGTTGCGCGGTTACGGATGCGGCGGCCTTCTTAGTAGCAGACCGTTGGGCGTAGTTTACGGGAAGCGTAGTGACGAGAACGCTCGCCAGCACGAATGCGGTTAAGAATCTTCGCATGCAGTCTCCAGTTATTTGTACTTTGTGCTTTGACCTTTGAACTTTGTTCTTTGCTTTGACAAGTACAAAGCACAAAGTTCAAAGACCAAAGATCAAATCTCTGATGCTGATTTAGGCGTGTTGGACGGCCTGAACGAGTCGAGTCAACGTGTCTTTCGCATCGCCGTAGAGCATGCCCGTTACCGGTTTAAAAAACAAAGGATTCTCAAGACCGGAAAAGCCTTTACCCTGGCCACGCTTCAAGACCACCACTGACTTCGAGCGATCTACTTCAAGAATAGGCATGCCCGCAATGGGGCTGCCGGGATTGTCGCGCGCATCCGGATTGACGACGTCGTTAGCCCCGATAACGACTGCGACATCCGTGCTCGGAAATTCTGGATTGATCTGCTCGAGTTCGTACAACGCTGAATAAGGGACGTTGGCTTCGGCAAGCAAGACGTTCATGTGTCCGGGCATACGTCCGGCGACGGGATGAATACCGTATTTAACTGTGACTCCGCGCTTCTCGAGCACGTCAGCGAGTTCGCGCACTACGTGTTGGGCCTGCGCTGTTGCGAGACCGTACCCGGGCACGAAGACGACTTTGTTCGCGTAAGCGAGTTGAGTCGCGATGTCGTCGAGTCCGACTTCGCGCATCGATCCCTCTTGCTCACCGCTCACTGTGGCTGTCGCCGCACTTCCGAAAGCGCCGAACAAGACGTTTGTCATCGAGCGATTCATCGCCCGGCACATCAGTATCGAAAGTATAAATCCGGAAAAACCATCGAGTGTGCCTGCGATGATCAGCACTTTGTTTGAGAGAACGAATCCAGTCGCTGCTGAAGCGAGACCTGCGTACGAGTTTAATAGCGACATCACCACCGGCATGTCAGCCGATCCGATTGGCATCACCAGTAGCAGTCCGAAGATGAATGCCAAACCCACCATCGTGAAAAAGAGCGGCATTGAACCGGGAAAAATAACAAGGTAAACAAATATTCCGATCGTGACTGCGAGCAGGGCCATGTTGAAAATATTCTGGCCTTTGTAAGTCATCGGTGTGCCGCGTACGAGTCCCTGGAGTTTTGCAAAAGCGAGCAGACTGCCTGTGGTCGTGAGTGCGCCCAGCATCACTTCGAAACCGAGGGCGCCCATCGTGATCGTCCCGATGTGGCCGCCATGCGCGTACTCTCGATAGAACTCAGAAATACCGACCAGTGCTGCTGCGAACGCGCCAAACGCATGTGAGAGTGCGGTTCGTTGCGGCATCGCCGTCATCGGCACCCACAAGCCCATCGCGAGTCCCACAACAGAACCAACGGCGAGGCCCGCGAGAATCCACGTGTACGTGACGATCTCGTGATGCATCAGCGTGCCGACGATGGCCATCAACATGCCAAATTCGGCGAGATGCATACCGCGCTTCGCTGTTTCGGGATGGCTCATCCCCTTCAATCCGAGGATGAAGAAGATTGAAGCGAGCAGGTAGCTGAGTTCGATGAAGTAAAATTGCAAGGGCTTGGCTCTAGTCCTTCTTAGCGATTTCCTTCCGCTTGAACATCTTCAGCATGCGATCGGTGATAACGAAACCGCCGACTACGTTTGTTGTAGAACAAACGACGGCGACAAAACCGAGGATGGTGCTGACCGTGTTGTAATTCGCACCCGCCGTGACGATCGAGCCAACGAGCGAGATGCCCGAGATAGCGTTAGTTGCCGACATCAGCGGTGTGTGCAGCAACGGCGGCACTCGCGAAATCACCTGGTAACCGAGAAACGCCGCGAGCGCGAACACGTAAAGCGCCGAGATAAAAAGAATTTTTTGAGCTAAAGGGTCTTCGATGGACATCCGATTACTCCTAGCCTGGTTGAGCCTGCAACGCCGCTGCGACGCGTTGGTTGACGACCTCGCCATTGTGTGTGACGCAGGATGGTCCAACTACGTCGTCCGTCATGTCGATCTGCAATTGTCCGTCTTTAATCAGCAGTGAGAGAAACGATGTGACGTTGCGCGAGTAGAGCTGGCTGGCGTGGACCGGCACAGTCGCCGTCAGATTTGTTGGCGCCATGATCGTTACGCCATCACGTTCGACAACTACATCTGCCTGGGTGAGCGCACAATTACCTCCGGTCGCGCCCGCGAGGTCAATGATGATCGAGCCTCGTTTCATACCATTGACAGCATCCTCGGTGATGAGCAGTGGCGCTCTTCGTCCGGGCACTTGAGCTGTCGTAATGATCACATCGGCGGTCTTTGCGTGTTCAGCAATCAACGCGCGACCACGATTCATTGCTTCGTCCGAAAGCTCGACTGCGTAACCACCCGCATCTTCAGTCTTGATTCCGCCGAGATCGACTTCGAGAAACGTTGCGCCCAGCGATTTCACCTGTTCACCAGCGGCAGCGCGCACATCATAACCTTCGACGACGGCGCCGAGACGTCGTGCCGTCGCGATTGCTTGTAATCCCGCGACGCCGGCGCCGAGCACGAGCACACGCGCAGGTGGCACGGTGCCGGCGGCAGTCATCAACAA
>DATEIS010000241.1:0-4796 GCA_035278765.1 Pyrinomonadaceae bacterium
CGTTATCGAGATCACAAACCTGACTAAAGACTACGAAGTCGGATTTTTCCGCAAGCGTAAAGTGCGCGCGCTCGATGGACTTTCTCTCTCAGTCGACGGCGGACAGATCTTCGGTTTTCTCGGCGCAAATGGCGCCGGCAAGACGACAACACTCAAGCTCCTGATGCGTCTGATCTTTCCGACTACTGGGAGCGCTCGCATTCTGGGCCACGATATACACAACGTCCAGATGCATCAACGCATCGGTTATCTGCCAGAAAATCCGTACTTTTACGATTACCTTACGGCGCGCGAGTTTCTCGAGTACTGCGCGGAGATCTTTGGTCTTCGGGCTGCTGAACGAAAGAAACGTGCGGCGGATTTGCTGGCGCGAGTCAGGCTCGAGGAAAAGAGTTGGGACAAGCAATTGAGGAAGTTTTCCAAAGGTATGTTGCAGAGAGTTGGACTGGCCCAGTCGCTCGTGAACGATCCGGAAATAGTTTTTCTCGACGAGCCGATGAGTGGTCTTGATCCGGTAGGTCGTCGCGAAGTACGCGATTTGATCGCTGCGCTTCGTGAGGAGGGCAAGACCGTCTTTATGTGCTCTCACATACTTTCAGACATAGAGGTACTCTGCGATCGCGTTGCGATTCTGAAAAAAGGAAAGCTGGCCCAGGTTGGATATCTCGACGAGCTGCGGCAAACGACGGAAGGTCCAAATCGAATGGAAGTGATCGCGACCGGTACTGATGCAGACTCATTAAAGCAGCACCTTCCAGCGACTGAAATCGCACCGACACCAAGAGGACTCCGGATCGAAATTTCTTCCGAAGATGAGATTGAACGTGTATTGATTGCGTTAAGAAAAGCGGGCGGAAAAATCGTTTCGGTTCAGCCGATCAAACAATCACTGGAAGAATTGTTTCTGGATTGAGATGGTTCGTGCTCTCACTCGATTAACCTAGTTGGGTTAGTGGATCAACCTGGTTCTTGCTCCGTAGGAGCAATATGTTTTGATTCTGCTCCGTAGGAGCAGGATGTTTATAGCTAAGCACCCAAAAAAGCAAAAAGCGCTCCGTTAGGAGCGCTATGACATGTCGCTCCTAACGGAGCGAAAACCCTTTTATAATTTAAGGCTATAAACATTTTGCTCCTACGGAGCAAGGAACCTTTCAAGAAAATTTGCTACTAACGGAGAGCGAGGACCTTTTCCAACTTGCTCCTACGGAGCAAGGAACCTTTCAAGAAAACTTGCTACTAACGGAGAGCGAGGACCCTTTTCCAACTTGCTCCTACGGAGCAAGATCTTGAATCGAGGAGCTATTCCTTAAACTTGAACGCGGTTACTTCCATCTTGATGTTCGCGCGCACGTCGGTTTCCTTAAATCCATCGAGCGACACATTCACCTGCATCGTTTTGTTTGGCGCAAGCTCGGGCTGGCGCGTCGGAACCACCACAACCGCTTTTTGCTTCACTGGCTTACCTTCGTTGTCCACCACCGCAGCTCTGATTTCAAGCCCGGTCAAAGTCTTTCCAGTTAAATTGCGGACAGTAGTTTGAAGCCCCATCACGATGTCGCCGAGCGCGCGTTTGGCTTGGGTCCCTTCCGGCTCGTCCAGAACTATGTTCTTCGCTTGCTCCGCAAACTGAGGCGAGCCTTCGCGTATCGCACCCTGCAACGTATTTTCGCTGGCGGTGCTGCGACCACTCAGTCGCATTAAACCGTAGAAGAGTACTGCGATCACAACGGCGGCAATCACAGCCACAACGATGATGAGGGTTCGATTCGTCTCTGCAGCTTCAATACGGCGATCTGGAACAGCCATAATGTAGGAATTGTGCTTCTAAGAGCCGTCGTGCGTCAACAACTGGTTAATCAACTGCTCCAGCTCGGTAAAGTCGATCGGCTTCGTAACGTAACTGTTGCACCCCGCCTCGACTGCTTCCGCCTGAAAGTCGGAAGTGTCGTGAGCCGACACGGCGATGATGGGCGTTGCCTCCAAAGCAGGAACCTTACGGATGAGACGTGTCGCAGCGAGTCCATCGATCACCGGCAGACTGAGGTCCATCAGAATTAATTGGGGCGTCTCAGCTCGGGCAACTTTCACCGCTTCCTCGCCATTCATGGCCTCCACCACCCGGTAGCCGGACATTTCAAGCAGTCGTCGCATCATGAACCGGTTGTCCTCGGTATCTTCAACCAGCAGGACAGTGGGTGGGTCAGCAGCCTTCTTTTTCATCTTTACACCTGATTTTGTGCTCAATCTTACCTCTCCCATGCCCGCAAGTTATTGATTTTACTGTATCACTAGAATACGCGCTTCATTTTTGGTACCATCCCGCACTGAAATACAACACAAACAGATCTCAGGCCAGAGTTTAATTCATACACTCGGACTGGCTGTGAGGTTCCCCTCCCCCTGCGGCCCCTTGAAGAGAGCAAAGAGAGATTTGCCCAGATGAAGACTGTAATGTCGAGGCCCGAAGATGACGAGCGCCTTCAGGATCTCGGTCGAGCATCAATGCAAATAGTCCATGACCTTAAGAATCAGCTAAATGGTCTCAAACTCTATGCCACGTTCCTCCGGCGCCGAATCGAGAAGAATGAACGGCCCGGTGACGAACAGGAAACGATTGGAAAGCTGATTAATGGACTTGACCGCGCGGCAGACGACCTGTCGACGATTGTGCGTTATGGACAGCCGGTGGAGTTGAAGAAACAGCCTGGAGTTGAAGTGGACAAGGTCCTGCGCGCCGTGTGTGCCAGTTTAAGTGAAGGTGGCTCCTCGATAGCGTGGATGAATGGTTCAGAAGGCATTCAGGGCCATCTCGATCTTTTCAAAATTACCGATGCCTTTAAGTGGCTGTGTAACGGCGCATTAAAGCTTCGCCCAAACGAAGAGGAAGCAGGCGAGGTGTTGGTCAGCGTCGTCACTGAAGGAGACCAGGCTGTGATCGAGTGGTCGGGCTTACGTCAACTGGATCGCGACCCGTTTCGATCATTTGCCGGAAGTGATGAGGTCAAACTCGCCCTGGCAGCGAAGATCATCGAGGCGCACGGCGGCTCGGCAAAGTTTGTTGATAAAAAATTTGTAGTAGTGATTCCGCTTGCCGGATGAAACTATTGCCGAAAATTGGCAATGAATAAAGGGAGTAATAATCATGCCCCACAGCGCAGCGACTTCGAGGGAGGAGAAAAAGGTGGAGAACAAAGAAGTGCGGATTCTGGTGGTAGACGACGAACCAACGATGGCTGACTCTCTGCGTCAGAATTTCGTCGAGGAAGGATACTCTGTCGATACTGCACCGACGGGTGCGGCCGCCATCGAGCTCTTTGATCAGGGCGGACATCACCTGGCGATCTGCGACTTGCAACTGCCGGACATGGACGGGTTGGAAGTACTGCGTCACATGAAAGACGCGCGACCGACAACAGAAGTAATCGTCGTCACCGGTTACGGGTCGGTACAAAAAGCCGTTGAAGCAACGAAAGCCGGTGCTTTCTATTTCGTCGAGAAACCTTTCGACTTCGAGGAACTGCAACCACTCGTCGAAAAGGCGCTCGAACGTCGCGAACTCGTTGCGGAAACTACGAACATGCGGCGCCAACTCTCCACACGCGCCGAGTACTTCAACATCATCGGCTCGTCGAAACCGATGCAAATGATTTACGAGACGATCGAGTCAGTGGCGAAGTCGGATGCTAACGTTCTGATCGTCGGTGAGTCAGGCACGGGCAAGGAGTTGATTGCGAATGCGATTCACTATCAGTCGCTTCGTTCCAAGAAGCCGTTCATCAAAGTTAACTGCGCAGCGCTGCCGAAGGAACTGATCGAATCCGAGTTGTTTGGTCACACCAAGGGCGCGTTCACCGGCGCACACGCAGACAAGGAAGGTCTGGTCCAACACGCCGCCGGCGGCTCGTTGATGCTGGACGAAATCGCCGAGATGCCGATCGAGTTGCAACCGAAACTGTTGCGCGTTTTGCAGGAAAGAAGTTATCGCAAGATCGGTTCGGAGAAGACTTACGCAGTCGATTTCCGTCTCGTCTGCTCGACCAACAGACCACCAGCGGACGCGATTCGTGATGGTTTGTTGCGCGACGATCTCTTTTATCGAATCTCAACGATCACGATTCACGTGCCACCGTTACGCGAACGAAGCGAAGACATTCAGCTTCTGACCGAACACTTCCTGAACGAGTACGCGCGAAAGTATGAACGGCCCATCACCGGCGTTTCGCAGGCCGCGTATCAAAGATTGTTTGGTCACTCGTGGCCTGGCAACGTGCGCGAACTCCAAAACGTGATCGAGCGTGCTGTCCTGCTCGCCAAAGACAAACAGATCGAGCCGATCGATCTGCCTTTCGATAACGGAACGTTGCCCGAGGGAACTTCGTCGAACGTCACCTGGGATGTACCGCCCAACATGACGCTCGAGGATATCGAGCGCCTCGTGATTGAACGAACTCTTCAACGCACGGGCGGCAACAAACAGGCGGCGGCAAACCTCCTGGGAATCTACCGGCCGCGTCTGTACAGTAAAATCCGGAAGTACAATATCGACGTACCGTCACTAGTCTCAGCTTAATCTGTCTTGTGCTTGGCGCTTTGTACTTGGTATTTTGCAAAGAACAAAGCGCCAAGCACCAAGCACAGATTCCCGCATGGCCATACCCCCAACCACCATCCCGAAACGACTGCGCGGTATCGACGCACTGCGAGGTATTGCGGCGTTGGGGGTGGTTTTCTATCACGCCGTCGAGCAGGGCGAGAAAGTTCTTCCCCAAAATCTCCTTCAATATCCGGTTCGCGCG
>DATEIS010000242.1:0-4648 GCA_035278765.1 Pyrinomonadaceae bacterium
CATCGCACGTGAGATACATGATGAACTCGGCGGCATCCTCACGGGCTTAAAGTGGGACCTCGAAAAAATCGATACCTCACTGAATAGCCCTGGCGACGGTTCACACCTTTTCGAAATTCACAACCGGATCAGCAGTATGACAGGGCTGATCGAGACGACGATAAACACAGTGCGACGAATCGCTTCGGAACTTCGACCGGGCGTACTCGACGACCTGGGACTGGTTGCCGCAATTGAATGGCAGATAGAACAGTTTCAAGCGCGCTCAGGACTTAAGTGTCACTTGACCAACAACGCTAGCGAGATCGAGTTGAGTCGTGAAAGAGCGACCGCGGTGTTTCGCATCCTGCAGGAAATACTGACAAACGTTCTTCGTCACGCACGTGCCTCTAATGTTTACGTCAAACTCGGTCGCAGCAAGAATTATTTCGAGTTGGAAGTTAGAGACGATGGCAAAGGTATCACCGTGAGTCAAAGAAGAAACTCCGGTTCACTCGGCTTGTTGGGCATGAAAGAGCGGGCGTTGCTGGTTGGCGGTGAAGTGCGCATCACCGGAAAGGAAGGTAGCGGCACGACCGTCCTCGTGCGAGTTCCATTCGGCGCCTAGAGTATGCTGAAGATCCTGACAATCGACGATCATGAAGTTGTTCGACGTGGCATCAAAGAGATGTTTACTGAGAAGAGTGCGACGTTTGGTGAAGCGCGTTCCGGCGCCGAAGCAATAGCGCTGGTTCGCAATCAGCAGTGGGACATTGCCGTACTCGACATTTCTCTGGGCGGTCGCAGCGGACTGGAAGTGCTGGCGGAGTTAAAACAACTTCGTCCCCGAATGCCTGTTTTGATACTCAGCATGCACGCCGAAGAGCAGTATGCAGTGCGTGCCTTCAAAGCCGGCGCCTCGGGATACATCAACAAGGCGAGTTCCGGAGAAGAATTACGCCGCGCGATCCTGAAGATCATCAAGGGCGGCCAGTATGTTGGCCCATCGTTGGCTGAGAAGATCGTTCTTCAACTTTCACAGCCGGGTAGCGTACCGCATGAAACCCTTTCGAATCGTGAACTGGAAGTGTTGTGCTCGATCGCTTCCGGCAAAACTGTAAATGAAATCGCATCGAAGCTATCTCTCAGCAATAAAACGATCAGCACTTATCGCCGTCGCATTCTTGACAAGATGGAGATGAGGACCAACGCGGAACTAACTCATTACGCGATCCGCAACGGACTGGTCGAATAACTTATAGATCCTATAACCCATCTCTGTAGGGCAAACACCTACAAATTAATCAGCCGCCTTCCGATACCGCACAATAATTACATCCACTATATTGATCCATTCGATCGTTGATCGGATTTGTGCGTGGGGCATTGCCGATCAACGTTAGCGCACGTGGGAGGCAGACCTCCGTTGGTGGGCTGCGTGCGCGGAGGGCGTGGTGGTCCATAGAAAAGGGGTGGACGCCGCGCTCTCTTCCTATGTACGAAGAGATTCTCATTTATGAACACTTCACAACTTGAAATTGCCGAACCAGCTCACAACGACGATGCAAACCTCGCAGATGAATCATCGGAGCCGCTCAGTTTGAGTCAGAGCGAAGAACGATACCGCGACTATTTCGAGAACGCGAAGGACGCCATCTACGTCCACGATCTAGATGGTCGCTACATAATGGTCAACAAAGCAGGTGAAGAATTAATCGGCTATTCCCGCGAAGAAATATTGCAGATGAGAATTTCCGATGTCGTTCCACGCATTTGCCTCGATCAGATTCACGCACGCTTGAAGGAAAAACTCGCGGACCATTCCCTGACAATCTATGAAGTCGAAGCGATCAGGAAAGACGGCAGCCGTGTTCCAATCGAAGTGAGCAGCCGCTTGATCTACGAGAATGGCGTGCCGGTGGCGGTACAGGGCAGCGCTCGAGACATCACCGAGCGTAAACGTTCCGAAGAGGCGCTTCGCGCCAGCCAATTGCAGCTTCAGCAATCGCAGAAACTCGAAGCCATCGGACAACTTGCAGGCGGTGTAGCACACGACTTCAACAACATGCTGACAGCCATCATCGGCTACACCGATTTGTCACTCAGACGAGTGGGACTGGAAAATCCTATTCGCCGAAATCTCGAAGAGACCAAGAAGGCCGCCGAACGAGCGGCCTCTTTAGTGCGCCAACTGCTGGCCTTCAGTCGCAAGCAAATCCTCGAGCCGAAAGTGCTGGATCTGAATGACGTCGTCAAAGACATGCATAAGATGTTGACACGTCTGATTGGTGAAAACATCAAACTAGCCACGCGTCTTGAAACCGACCTCGGAAGCGTCAAAGCTGATCCATGTCAGGTCGAACAGATCATCGTGAACCTCGTCGTCAACGCACGTGATGCAATGCCTCGGGGTGGCCGCGTGACCATCGAGACGGCAAACGTCGCTCTCGATGTTCATAATGCTTTGAGGCACGTCGTAGTGAAGCCGGGAGAGTACGTAATGCTTGCGGTTAGTGACACTGGGAGCGGCATGGACCAGGAGACACAGGCAAGAATCTTCGAACCATTTTTCACGACTAAAGAAGTGGGTAAAGGAACCGGGCTTGGTCTATCGACGGTTTACGGCATCGTGAAACAGAGCGGCGGCAACATTTGGGTCTACAGCGAGTTGGGATTGGGAACGGTATTCAAAGTCTACTTGCCACGAATCGACGACGCTGCCGCGAGGACAATTGCGAAACAGGAACACGAAACTAACGCACCGCGAGGCACGGAGACGATTCTGCTCGTTGAAGATGAAGACGTCGTGCGTGGATTGACGCGCAAGATTCTGATGCAGGCTGGTTACAATGTTCTGGATGCAAAAAGTGGTGACGAAGCGATTCGTCTGTGTCAAGCGCATGCTGGCCCAATCGATCTGCTGCTTACTGATGTAGTGATGCCGGAGATCAGTGGCAAGGAAGTCGCGGATCGCTTGTTGGAGTTACGCCCATCGATCCGTGTTCTCTTCATGTCAGGCTACACCGATGAAGCTATTGTTCAGCACGGCGTGCTTGACGCAAACGTCAAATTCATCCAAAAGCCATTCACTTGGGCCGGTCTCACAAGAAAAGTCAGCGAAGTATTGAATCGCAAAACTTCGCAATCCACAGATTACACAGAGCTATAAACTAAGGCTTTGTAGTCTGTGGACAGATCGGTGAACGATTCAATAACTCGAGGGAAACGAATTCGGGCGCGGGCGCAGGAGATGCGCCGCCGCGTTCGCTTCACCCGCAGAAGAATCGAACAAATCTCTCGTACCGCAACTCTCGGCGGTCTCTTCTTATCTTTCTTAAAAATCGGCCTGGTTGGCTTTGGCGGCGGTGTCGCGGTGTTGGCGCAAATCAGGACGCTCACTGTGCGCAAGCGTCATTGGATCACGGACTCGGAGTTTGCCGAGGCCGTAGCACTCGCACAAAGCTTACCCGGAACTAGCGCCGGTAACTCCGTGACATTCATTGGGGTGCGGTTGCGCGGCTGGCGTGGCGCAACAGCGGCGATGTGTGGGTTCATTCTGCCCTCAATGCTGATCATGATTGCGCTCGCAATTATGTACAAACACGTGCACACGCTTTCCGGTTCACAGCGATTCTTCCACGGGCTGAACGGCGCAGTCATAGCGTTGATCCTGGTCACAGCGTGGCGCATGGGAAAGAACATCCTGACGAAGCGCTGGCAGTGGTCGCTTACGGCGCTGGCGTTTCTCGCTGTGGCGATCTTCAACGCCACGGTGCTTGAAGTCGTGTTTGCGGCAGGCCTGATTGGAATCTATATCGATTCAGTCGCTGAGAAACAGTTGCGACGATTGCGAAATCTCAGCACGATGGTCGCGCGACGGCGGCGAACACGTATTCGCTCACGACTGGCTAGACGACGACGAACGCAGCGACAGAATACGGCAGAAGAGCTTGATGAAGAACGCGAAGAGACGATGACGTTTCGGTCGATCAGCGTGTTTGCCCTCGGGATGCCACTCGTTGCAAAGCTCGGGCTGTTACTTACTCTGTCAACAATCTTCCTTCGCATTGGCAGTGTCACATTCGGTGGTGGATTGGTGATGGCGCCGCTGATTGAGTCTGAAGTTGTCAACAATCATCATTGGTTGACTCACCAGGAATTCGCGGACGCTTTCGCGCTGGGGCAGATCACACCGGGTCCGGTCTTGATTACTGCGACCTTCGTCGGCTATCGCGTCGCCGGCACCCTCGGAGCTTTACTAGCGACGATCAGCATCTTCTTTCCTGCATTTTTAATGACGATTGCGGCGGCGTCTTCCTTGCGTCGATTTCGCAACAACGAACAAGTGCAGTCATTCTTACGCGGCGTCGCACCGGCAGTCGTTGGACTCCTCGTCGCCGCAGCATTGAGCATGGGTCGGGCGGGAATTCACTCCTGGGTCGGCATCTCAATCATGCTCTTGTCAATCTTCACACTAATCCGTTTTCGCCCGAATCCGTTCTGGGTGATCTTCGGAGCCGGTGCGATCCGGTTTGCGGTGGGCCTAGTCTTGGCGTAGCTACTACAGACGCTGTGGAACGTACTGTAGGGGAGGCCCTCCGTGGCCGCCCGTGGTTTTGATCGTGTTCACCAAATCCGAGGCCGTTGCTCCTTGAATCCCTTCTCAAAG
>DATEIS010000243.1:0-11696 GCA_035278765.1 Pyrinomonadaceae bacterium
AGTTTTCGTGGTTGGCTCGTAGTTGCCGAACTTGCGCTCGCCGTCGTGTTACTCGTCGCCGCCGGATTACTGGTACGGAGTTTCAACAAACTCATGGCGATAGATCTCGGGTTCGATCGAGAAAACGTACTCACCGCGCGCGTCGCTTTGCCACGCTCGAGCTACAAAGATCCTGCGCAAACGCAAGCGTTCTACGACAATTTATTACAACGTTTGCAGTCAACACCGGGAGTCGAATCGGCCGGGATGATCAACCATACGCCGTTGTCCGGCTTTGGGCTCATTGCGTTTATCGGCATCGAAACTCAGCTACCACTGGACGACGAGAAAGACCCGCCGATAGGCGCCGGCGCAGTGTCGCCGGCGTATTTTCAGACGATGAAGATACCGCTTTTGAGCGGCCGTTATTACGACACGCGTGATCAAGCCGATACGCAGAAAGTCGCAATCGTCAACAAGGCGTTTACCAACCGCTTCTTTCCGAATGGTGATGTGCTTGGCAAGCGAGTGTCCTTCGGGTGTAAAGAGAAGGAAGGGCTTTGCCGAACGATCGTTGGCGTAGTCGGAAACATTCGGCAGGAAGGCATTACCGATGCGATCACGCCCGAGATCTACCTACCGTACTCGCAGATGCCGTTGAACGGAATGACGGTGATGGTTCGGACCGCGTCCGATCCGCTCAATGTCGCGCGAGTTATGCGCAGCGAAGTGCTCGCGATCGATAAGAATCAACCGATACACGACGTCAAAACTCTCGGCCAACGCGTGGATGAGAAAGTCGCTGTTTCGCGTTCGCTGATGGTTCTGTTTACTGCGTTCGCTTTGCTCGCACTTGTTCTTGGGGCCGTGGGGATTTACGGCATCGTCTCTTACTCAGTTACGCAACGCACACACGAAATCGGAATTCGCATGGCGCTCGGTGCCCGTGCGGGCAATGTGCTGAGTTTGATCATGAAGAACGGATTTGTCCTCGTGTTTACAGGGATCGTGATCGGTGTTGGTGGCGCGCTGATGCTGACGAGGTTTTTGACGACGCTGTTGTTCGGTGTGACGCCGACTGATCGTGGGACGTTCATCTTTGTGTCGTTGATCTTTTTTGTAATTGCGATGGTGGCGTCGTTGATTCCGGCGGTGAGGGCAACGCGTGTGGATCCGCTTGAGGCGCTTCGCTACGAGTAAGTGGGGGACAGGATTGAAAAGATTTTCAGGATTAACAAGATTATGAATTCAATTTTAAAAGATCTTAGGTTTGCGGTGCGCGGGTTGTTGAAGCATCGGGCGTTTACGGTGATTGCCGTGATCACCCTCGCGCTTGGTATCGGCGGGAGCACGTCGATCTTCACGGTGGTTGATGCGGCGCTGCTGCGTGGATTGCCGTACAAGTCGCCCGACCGGCTCTATCACATCTGGGAAAATACGCCGAAGAAGGAATTCCCGAAGCGCGAGTTTTCTTATCCCGACTACCAGGACTACCAGCAAAACAGTGTGTTTGAAGGCCTCGCGGCCTACACCGGCGGCGGTGTGATTCTCAGTGGCTACGGGGATCCGGAAAATCTCAACGCACCGCGCGCCAGTGCCAATTTCTTCTCTGTGCTCGGCGTCGATCCGATTCTTGGCCGAACTTTTGAAGCCGGTGAAGACAAGCAAGGTGGACCAAAAGTCACGATTCTCACTTACGGTTTGTGGCAGCGCAGATTCGGTGGCGATCCGGGGATCGTCGGTCGCGCACTCACGCTGAATGGCGACAGTTACACAGTGATTGGTGTATTGCCGGCCAGTTTCCAGTTTGCGCTTCGGCCTTCGGATTTATGGGTGCCTTATCAGCCGACGCAGAACCAGCTAACTCGGCGCTTCATGCACGGAACAAATCTGATTGGGCGGCTCAAGTCAGACAAGACCGTTAACGATGCGCAATCCGAGTTGAGTTTGATCGCGAGTCGGATCGAACAGCAGTACAACGACTCACACGCGGGAACAACGTCCCGAATCGTTCCGCTTCAGGAAGAAGTAGTCGGATCGGTTCGACCGATTCTGATAGTTCTGCTCGCGGCAGTCGGATTCGTGTTGCTGATCGCATGCGCAAACGTCGCCAGTTTGTTGTTGACGAGATCGATCTCGAGACAAAAAGAAGTCGCGATTCGCTCGGCACTGGGCGCGAGTCGTTGGCGCGTCATCAGGCAACTGCTGACAGAATCGATGTTGTTGTCGATCATCGGCGGCGCTGCGGGCTTAGTGATTGCTTATTGGGGCGTGCCGGCGTTAGTGGCGGTGTTGCCGCAAAGCCAGTTGAATGCGATGCCGTTTCTCAAGTCATTGAATATCAATGCCGGCATCCTGACTTTCTCTTTCGCCCTCTCATTGCTGACCGGTCTGATCTTTGGTCTCGCACCGGCATTGCAGTCTTCCAAACTCGATCTCAACGAAGCACTAAAAGAAGGCGGACGCCAGACGTCTAGTGGCGCCGGTCATCGACTCCGCAGTGCGATGGTCGTGACTGAGATTGCGCTCGCGGTCGTGTTGCTGGTCGGCGCAGGACTGATGATGAAGAGTTTGTTTCGTCTGTTGCAGACAAACGTCGGCTTCAAGACTGAAAACGTTTTGACGATGACCGTGATCCTCCCGCCGTCGAAATACACCGACGCAAACAAGCAGATCGCTTTCAACGATCAACTCCGTGAGCGAGTGCAATCGTTGCCGGGTGTCAGCGGCGCGGGCACAGTCAATATCCTGCCGGTGAATGCTGGAAACACGACACGCTTTTATGTCGATGGCGACCCGATTCCCGCGCCGGGGCAGGAGATTGAAGCCAACATCCGCACTGTTAGTGACGATTACTTCAAAGCACTCGGAGTTCCGCTGCTCGCAGGGCGCACATTTGAGGCGCGCGACACTAACGACGGGCAGGCCGTGGTCATCATCGGCAAGACTGTTGCCGACCGTGTGTTTGCCGGTCGCGATCCGATCGGTAAGAAGTTGCGCTATCCGTCAATTCAAAACAACGACGGCGTTGTAGTGGTTGGTGTGGTCGGAGATGTGAAGATCACCGGGATCGATGAAGCCGTAAGACCGGTGCTCTATTACCCGTTCCGCCAGAGCTCCTCGACATTTGCAAACCTTGTTGCGCGCACCGATAGCGATCCAAACGCGCTTGCAGGCGCGATTCGCAACGAAGTCCGCAATCTCGAACCCGATGCCGCAATTCTCAACGTGCGATCGATGGACGAGATGATCGCGCAGACGCCCGCGTCGTTTATGCGACGTTTTCCGGCGTTGCTGATCAGCATCTTCGCTGGTGTTGCGTTGTTGCTCGCATCGATCGGGATCTACGGCGTTGTGTCGTATTCCGTCAGCCAGCAGACACACTACATCGGTGTGCGCATGGCGCTCGGCGCGAGTCCCGCTGACATTCTCAAGATGGTGCTGAAGCAGGGATTGTTGTTGGCGCTGTTGGGCGTGGGTATTGGAGTGCTCGCAGCGCTTGGGTTGATGCGACTGTTGAGCACGCTGCTTTATCAGGTGAGTACGAGTGACGTCACCACGTTTGCGACGGTGACGGGAGCGTTGTTTGCGGTAGCGTTGCTGGCTTGTTATCTGCCGGCGCGACGCGCGACGAAGGTCGATCCGCTCGTGGCGCTGAGGTACGAGTAATAGGACGTATATGGACCAGGTAATCAGGGATATTAGGTTTGCTTTGCGAGGCTTGGCGAAGAAGCCAGCGTTCACCGTGATCGCTGTGCTCACGCTCGCGCTGGGCATTGGCGCCAACACTGCAATCTTCAGTGTCGTCAATGCTGTGTTGTTGCGGCCGTTGGCGATCAAA
This sequence comes from Pyrinomonadaceae bacterium, assembly GCA_035278765.1. Taxonomy (GTDB): domain Bacteria; phylum Acidobacteriota; class Blastocatellia; order Pyrinomonadales; family Pyrinomonadaceae; genus PSRF01. Next base: position 3,821 of record DATEIS010000243.1, read on the forward strand.
GATCCGGATCGCGTAATGACCTTCTGGCACTCGGCGCCGTCGAAGGGCTTGCAACACATGGATCTCAACGATGCGATGTTCGCGTATTACCGCGGTCGAACGCGCACGTTTGAGAGTCTCGCTGCTTTCGAATCCGGAGAGTTTTCTCTGACCGGTGGCGGCGAACCGGAATCTGTCGCCGGCGCTATTGTTACTTTTGATTACTTCAACGTGCTGGGTCGCGAACCTTTGCACGGCCGCACCTTTACCGCGCAGGAAGACACACCGGGCAACAACCACGTTGTGTTGCTCAGCTACGGCTTGTGGCAACGTCGTTTCGGCGGCAATCCTAATATCGTTGGGCAAACGATCAGCGTCGATAACGAACCAACTACGGTTGTGGGGATCATGCCGGCGGATTTCGATTTTCCGGATCCGGCCGAACGAGCAAACAGTTCGGGCCACATGCAGCTCTGGGTGCCGAAGGGACTCGATCCGCAGAATTCAAACTCATACAACTTATTAGCCGTTGGACGGTTGAAGCCGGGAGCGAATGCGGACGATGCGAAAAAAGAGATCGACTCGTTGTATCAGGCGTACGCCGCAGAGACCGGCGCAAGAATCGGTGATCTGCAAACAGGTGTAACGACTGTCCTGTTGCCATTGCAACTTCACATCGTTGGCGAAGTACGACGGCCATTACTCGTACTCCTCGGCTCCATCGCGCTTGTCCTTCTAATCGCTTGCGCAAATCTCACGAATCTCATGCTCGCGCGTGCCGCTGCGCGTTCTCGAGAGTTGGCAATACGCCAGTGTCTCGGCGCAAGCGCCGCGCGAATCGCACGGCAAACACTCACCGAAAGTCTCTTGCTCTCATTCCTCGGAACACTCGTCGGTGTATTGCTCGCCATCTGGATCGTTACCGCTCTCAAGAGCCTGGTGTCCTCGCAAATACCGCATGTGGAGACCGCGCGAATCGATGCAACTGTTTTGCTTTTCACGGTGGCAATCATGTTGCTCACGGGTGTGCTGTGCGGCTTGGCCCCTGCACTGCGCTCCGCCCGCATTAATTTGCAGGACGCGATCAAGGAAGGCACACGCGGTTCAGCATCAGGCTCAAATAAACGACTTAACAATGTGTTCGTTGTTTCACAGCTCGCGCTATCGCTCGTGCTTTTGATCGGCGCCGCGTTATTCCTCCAGAGCTTCCGAAATCTTTTGTCGGTCAATCCCGGCTTTCGTGCCGACAACGTGTTGATGGCGCGGCTCTCGTTGCCGGAACAGAAGTACAAAGACAAAGCGCAGATCGAGAGTTTCTTTAACCAGGCACGACAGAACGTCGCCGGTTTGCCGGGCGTGCAGGCGGTTGAACTGTGTCAGGTGGTGCCGTTCAGCGGCGATGGCCAGGGTGGACCATTCACGGTTGAAGGCTTCGAGCACGAGCAATCGAAAGTCGCTTGGCTACGAAGTTCGACTCCCGGTTACTTCAACGCGATGGGAATGCCGGTCCTGAAAGGACGCGGCTTCGAATCGACTGACACCGCAACGTCCTTGCCAATCGCGATCGTCGATGAAAGTTTGGCCCAGAGATACTCGTCGCAAGGCGATCTTGTCGGGAAACGGCTTCGCATCGCCGATGGTCCATGGCTGACGATCGTCGGCATTGTTCCAAACGTCAAGAATCGCAAACTCGACGAGGCCGCCTGGCCCTACGTCTATCGTCCTTACAGTCAATGGGTGCGACGCGAAACGATGCTCGTGGTGCGGTCGGAAATGGATCCCACCACCATTGCCGGCAACATTCGCAACGAAGTTGCGAAGCTCGATCCGGAACTTCCACTTAGCCGAGTCAGCACGATCCGGCAGGCCATGGATCGTTCGCTTGTAACTACCAGATTAACCAATTGGCTTCTCGCCGGATTCGCTGCGACTGCTTTGCTGTTGGCGCTGACCGGAATCTACGGCGTGATGTCGCTCAACGTTGCGAACCGCAGAAATGAGTTTGGAATTCGCCTCGCCCTCGGAGCGCAGGCGACAAATGTCTTGAGTCTGATTTTGGGTCAGGGACTGCGACTCGCCGTTGTCGGTGTTGCTTTAGGTTTGCTCGCCGCGATTGCGTTTACGCGACTGTTGCAGGGCTTGTTGTTTGGTATTAGCGCCAGTGATCCGCTGACGTTTGTGGTGATCGCCGTGTTGCTCGTTGGAGTCGCCTTGCTTGCGTGTTGGATCCCCGCGCGCAGAGCGACAAAAGTCGATCCGCTCGAAGCACTCAGATCTGAATAGGGGTTTTATTGATGATCAAAGACATCCGTTATGCAGCGCAGATGCTGTTGAAGCATCCCGCGTTCACGATCGTTGCGGTTTTGACGCTCGCGCTCGGCGTTGGCGCAAACACGGCGCTGTTCAGCGTGGTCGATGCAGTGTTGTTGAAGAAGCTGCCGGTGAAGGACTCAGAGCAACTGGTGCTTCTCAAAGCGAGTTGGAACGGACAAAAGTTTGGACCAGGCAGTTACGACGGCAGCAACGTGATGGATCGAGAGACGGGACTCACCGTCGGCACTTCGTTTCCATTGCAAACTCTGACACGCCTGCGCGAAGAACAGACAGCGATTTCTGACCTATTTGCGTTCTTCCCGATGGAGGTCAATTTCAACGCGGGTGGTCAGGCAGAGGTCGTCAGCGCCCAGATAGTTTCCGGCAATTACTACAGCGCGCTCGGTGTGCCGGCAGTGCTCGGCCGCACGATTACAGATGCGGACGACAACGCGGGTGCGACTCCCGTCGTTGTTCTTAGTCATCGCTTCTGGACCAGCCGTTTTAACTCCGATCCCTCTGCTGTAGGTAAGCAAGTCAATATTAATAACGTCGCTTTCACGATTGCGGGTGTTACTCCTCCGGGATTCGGGGGAACCTCACAAGTAGGAAGCTCGCAAGACGTCTCGCTTCCACTCGCATGGGAGCCGCAGATCAACGGCGAAGCCAGCAATCTAAAGGGCGAGGGCATCTGGTGGTTGCGCTTGATGGGACGACTCAAACCCGGCGCCACGATGGCCCAGGCGGAAGCGAGTCTGGCTGGTCCGTTTCAGCAGTCTGTGCTCGAACACCGCGCGTTGCGACGAACCGACTCAGGAGCGGCACTGCGCACGCTTGACGCCGGCGATCTACCGAAGCTCGGCGTCGAGTCAGGCAGTCAGGGCGAGATGAACTCGCGTCGCTGGCTCCAGCCGCCGCTGCGATTGTTAGCAGGTGTTGTTGGCGTCGTGCTGCTGATCGCGTGTGCAAACGTCGCGAACTTGTTGCTCGTGCGCGCGTCGTCACGAAGGAAAGAGATCGCTGTGCGACTGGCTCTCGGCGCGAGTCGGTGGCGATTAATAAGACAATTATTGACGGAAAGTATTCTACTCGCCGCGATAGGCGGAGCGTTGGGAGTGCTTTTCGCGCTCTGGATCAAAGACGGACTCCTGCTCGTGACTGAGTGGGGCGGGCGCGAGATGAGTGCGCTTAACCCGAGTCTCGACCTGCGTGTGCTTGGTTTCACACTTGGACTCTCATTTCTCACCGGAATCATCTTCGGGATTCTACCGGCGCTGCGCGCGACCAATCTGGATTTGACGCCCGCGCTGAAAGATGCGGGGCGCAACTCGAGTGGGATGGGACGCTCGTGGTTGAGCAAGTCGTTGGTCGTGGTCCAGGTATCGCTGTCGGTGCTGCTCCTGATCGGCGCTGGACTGCTTATTCGCACACTTCGAAATCTGCAACACGTGGACATGGGTTTCAACGCGAACAACCTGCTGCTCTTCAAAGTGGAGCCGAGCCTGCTCGGGTACCAGGACGAGAAGCTCGCCGATCTGTATCAACGATCGTTCACTCGCCTTGAAGCAGTACCGGGTGTGCAGTCCGTGACTTTTTCACGCAGTCCATTGTTGGCGCAGAGCTCCTGGACCAGCTCTGTTTATCTATCGAATGAGATCGGAGCGAACGGCGAGCCGCGTGACAGCGACGCGAAGATGCATTCCGTCCGTGAGAACTTTTTCAGCACGATGGAGATTCCGCTGCTCCTGGGTCGTGGTCTAACTGAACAGGACGACGAGCGCGCACCTCGCGTTGCCATCGTCAACCAGGCATTCGCGAAGGCTCACTTCGCGAATGAAAATCCAATTGGAAAACGATTCGGACTTGAAGCGGCCAAACCGAATGAAATCGAAATAGTCGGTGTTGTACGTGACGCGAAATACACCAGCCAGCGAGACAGGATCCAGCCCACGGTTTATCAATCATGGCGCCAAGTGCTGCGAAGGATGAGTTTTGCCACGTTCGAAGTGCGCACCGCCGGCGATCCCAGTGCGGCCATTGCCGGCATAAGACAGGCAATGCGTGAGGTCGATAGCAACCTGCCGCTGAGCAACATTCGCACGCAGGTGCAACAAGCAGACGAGACACTCGCGATGGAGCGGATGTTTGCGAAGCTGCTGACGCTATTTGGTCTCATCGCGCAACAACTCGCGGCGATCGGTTTGTACGGCGTGATGGCATATGTCGTTTCGCAGCGCACGCACGAAATCGGTATTCGCATGGCGCTCGGCGCCGATCGACGCAACGTGCTGTTGATGGTGGTGCGACAGGGAATGGTGTTGACGCTGGTTGGCATCGCGCTGGGATTAGTTGCTGCTTACGTGTTGACGAAGTATCTCGAGAGTTTGACGAGCATGCTGTTTGGTGTTGAGGCGCGAGACCCGTGGACATTTGCGGTGATCGCGGTGGTGTTGGCCGTCGTGGCGCTAATTGCGTGCCTGGTTCCGGCGCGCCGGGCGACGAAAGTCGATCCATTGAAGGCGCTGCGGTATGAGTGAAAGGCATCCACAGATTACGCAGATTGTTCTGCGTAATCTGTGGATGGATTGAAAACGATGAGAGACATTATTTTCGGAATCAGAAGCCTGTTGAAGCGACCGGGATCAACGATGGTGGCGCTGATCACGCTTGCGCTGGGCATTGGTGTTAACACCGCAATCTTTAGTGCCGTTGACTCGGTTCTGCTGCGACCGCTGCCGTTCAAAGACCCCGAACGACTGGTCTCCATTTGGGAGCAAACGTTACAGATTGGTATCAGGCAAAACCAGGTAGCGCCTGCCAACTTTTTTGATCTGCGCACTCAGAACCAGTCATTTGAAGCTATCGGTGCGACCGGGCCACAGGACATTAATCTCACCGGTGATGGCGAGCCGGAACGAATCAGCGCGCAACTCGTCAGCGCAAATGTTTTTTCAATCCTGGGTGTCGAACCCGCTTTGGGCCGGACCTTTCTCGCGAACGAGGATCAACCCGGACAAGAGCACGTTGTTGTGCTCAGCCATGCGCTGTGGCAACGACGGTTTAATAGCGATCCGTCCCTGGTGAATCGAAACATCACGCTTAATGGCGAAACGTTTACGGTGGTTGGCGTGATGCCGCGTGGTTTCTTCTTTCCTGAACGCGAAGTCGAAATGTGGGTGCCGTGGGCCATGGAGCCGGAACAGGCAAGCGGGCGCGGCGACCACTATTTAGGACTAGTCGCTCGTTTGCGATCCAATGCAACTGTCGAACAAGCGAATCACGATCTCGAGACTATCGGCGGACGTCTCGCTGCCGAATATCCCAGGACAAACGAAGGTCTCAACTTCACTGCACACTCGTTACACCAGGACTACGTCGGCGATCTTCGTTTGCCGATCTTGATTCTGTTTGGCGCAGTTGGACTCGTGTTGCTGATTGCGTGTGCGAACGTTGCGAACCTTCTGCTCGCGCAGGCAACAAGCAGACGCAAAGAGATTGCGATTCGCATCGCACTCGGCGCGCGACGTTGGACCATCGTGCGACAACTGCTGGTCGAGAGTTTGTTACTGGCCGGCGCCGGCGGCCTGCTGGGAGTGCTGGTTGCGTTCTGGGGCGTTACCGGGCTTGCGCAGTTTCTGCCTGAGAGTCTTTCGAAACTACAGACAGTCACGCTCGATACGCGCGTGTTCGTGTTCACGCTCGTCGTCAGCGCGCTTACCGCGATCATCTTTGGCGGTGTGCCGGCCTTGCTCGCTTCGCGGACCAGACCCGGTGAGACGTTGAGTGACGTTGCGAGAGATGTGTCGGGTGGAATGTCAGGGCGTTTTGTCCGGCGCGTGCTCGTTGTTTCTGAAGTCGCGCTCGCGGTGGTGTTGCTCGTCGGCGCGGGACTGTTGATCCGCAGCTTTCAACGACTAAGGCAAGTCGACATCGGATTCACAACCGAGAATCGGCTGACGATGAAGATGGTCCTGCCGATGCCGAAATACGTAAAGGCTGACGCGCGGCGAGCGTTTTACGACCAGATGTTGCAGCGAGTTGAAGCGGTACCGGGTGTGGAATCCGCGGGCATGATCACTTTCCTGCCGCTGTCGTTCAATGGAATGAACTTCAGCTTTTCGGTCGAAGGTCTCACGTCGCCCAGCGATCTGCAGCTACCGTTCGCGCTTTACCGGGTGGTAAGTCCGGGTTACTTCCGTGCGATGGGCATTACGCTTCAACGCGGCCGGTTGCTGGACGCACACGACGGCCCCGACTCGCAACCTGTAATCCTGATCAACCAGCGTCTCGCCGAACAGTACTGGCCGGGGGAAGAGCCGATCGGAAAACGGCTGAAGATTGGACCAGTCGATTCACCGAATCAGTGGCTCACCGTTGTTGGCATCGTCAATAACGTTCGCCAGACAGGACTTTACGAACAGAAACATGAAATCTACGTGCCTTACGCGCAGGAGCGTCGCGTCTTCATGGCGCCGCGTGATCTGGTTGTGAGCACAAAGGGAGACGCTGCTTCGGTAGTTGGCGCCGTGCGCCAGGCTGTGTGGTCCGTAGACAAGGACCAGCCGGTCTCGAATGTGCGGACAATGGACCAGGTAGTGGCCGCGTCGAGCTCGAAAGAGCGTTTTCAATCGTTGTTGCTCGGTTTGTTTGCAGCCCTCGCGTTGTTGCTCGCATGTGTTGGACTTTACGGCGTTATCTCCTACGCCGTGGTCCAGCGAACGCATGAGATCGGTGTTCGGATGGCGTTGGGTGCAAAACCCGTCGACGTGCTCCGGCTCGTCATTCGGCAGGGAATGGGATTAACGATTATCGGTTTGATTGTCGGCGTTGCAGTTGGAAGTGTAGTGACACGGGTTTTGGCCGACATGCTTTACGGCGTTGGCACACGCGATCCGCTGACGTTTGTCGGCGCTCCGTTGTTGTTGCTGGTGGTGGCGTTTCTCGCTTGCTACATCCCGGCACGACGCGCGACGCGAATCGATCCACTTATAGCCCTTCGTTACGAGTAGATCATATAGGACTACTGGTTCTATTGGAGAAACTATGAACACGTTATTTCAAGACCTTCGCTATGGCGTGCGAATCCTCCTGAAGCAACCCGGATTCACCCTGGTTGCAGTCGTCACGCTTGCGCTCGGCATTGGCGCCAATACCGCGATCTTTAGTCTGGTGAACAGCATCCTGCTGCGACCACTACCGTTTCGTGAACCGGATCGCGTCGTGCGACTGATTCAGGCGAGCCCAAAACTCGGGCTCGATACGTGGGGAGTTTCGCAGGCGGACTTTGCTGCTTATCGCGATCAGAATCGTTCTTTCGAAACGATCGCGCTCTTCAACAGCAGCGCGATCAATCTCACGGGCGAAGGCGAGCCGGAACGTTTGCCGATGACGAGTGTCACCGCCGACTTTTTCAAAGTTCTCGGCGTCAATCCGGTGCTTGGTCGCACGTTTGTTGAAGGTGAAGACGCCGAAGGCAAGAACCTTGTTTGTGTGATCAGTCATCGGTTCTGGCAGCGTCGTTTCGCGGGCGATCCGAACGTCGTTGGTAAGAAGCTGAACCTCAATAACATTCCGACACAGGTTG
>DATEIS010000244.1:0-31116 GCA_035278765.1 Pyrinomonadaceae bacterium
TAAAGATCTACCTCCGGCGTTCCTCGTCGCTTGATTTCCGCGCCGGTCGCCTGCCATCTGCCGTTGCGCCACACAAACTTATCTGTGAAGTCCAAAGATACACTGCGATCGCGCAGGAAGTAAGTGATAATCCCGGTTAACGTCGCGCGATCTCCGACGAGCGTGAGTTTCAAGTCGCTGAATTCCCACTTGTCGACTTCCGTATTACGTTCGATAGTGCGAATGTAATCGGCTTTGCTTTCGGGCTGATTGTCCTCGCCCTGGCCCACAAAATCATCAGCCAGGATTCGATCGAGCTTCTTCTTGTCGGCATTGAGATTCGCAACTGTCCACTCTTGTTCGATGTCTTTTAACTGCGCTAAAACCTGATCGTGATCGGTCGGAGGCGGAGTATCAACATTTTCGTCAGCGTTAGAGTTTGAGTTGCTCTCCGGAGCGACATTCGAATTCGCTGGTGGATTGCTATTGGTGCTGACGCGCTCGTTCCTTTGTGAACGCATCATTCTCGGGAGAAGAACGGCAGCAGCTATCGAGAGCGCCAGAATTCCGAGAAAGAACGCACCGACAACTCCCACTACCCATGGCCACGCTCGCCGTCGCTTAGGCTCTGCACCCGGAGGAACATACGAGCCTGGCGGCTGGTAAGCCTGCGCATTCCAATCGTTATCTTCAGTATTTCGTGGCCTGACAACGGTTGTATCGTCGTCCGTATCAACCTTTGTCAGTGGTGTGCCGTCGTCGATACAAAAACTGAGATTAGGATCGTCGTACGTCCTGTTACAGGTGGAACAGCGCTTCATTTCGAATGAATTCTAAACCACCGTTCACCAAATCAACTAAGGGCCGACGCCAAAATCCAGAAGATAACCAACAATATGTAAAAAGCGATGTTGACGGCGCCGATGACGATCCCCGCTATCGCCATGTTTTTCCCACTATATTTCTCTGGCGACTTTTTGATTTGCGAGAGAGCAACCAATCCCAACACGAGGGCGACAATTCCGGGAACCGGGCCGAAACACCATGACAGAAGTATTCCCGATAGGCCCACGATCATTGAGGCCATGGCTAAATTCTGGCTCGGCCCCGCTGTGCGCGTGTAAGTCAAAGGCGGAGGTGGAGGTTGCCACGCACCCGGGCTCATCGGCGGGCGTTCATCAGGCGCGATCCATCCGCCCGCAATGGGCGGCTCGCGTGGAAGCCACTGAGTTGCTTGCTCGTCCGGCGTTTGTACTTTCGGCTCGCGAATTCTGGGATCCCAGTTGGGATCGGCTGCAGGTGTCAGATCCTGTACGAGCGGTGTACCGTCGTCTGAACAAAAGCTCAGCCACGCTTCGCTGAACTGTCTTTTACATTGTGGGCAGTACTTCATTCCGGATTAAACGAGTTCTAGACGACTGAAGAAGTAAGCGATTTCGATGGCTGCGTTTTCGTCGGAATCAGAGCCGTGCACGGCGTTCTCACCAACCGAACCGCCAAACTCTTTTCGCAGTGTGCCGGCATCGGCCTTGGCAGGATCCGTTGCGCCCATCAAATCGCGCCACGCTTTCACAGCGCCCTCTTTTTCAAGCGCCATGACAACACATGGAGCGCTCGACATGAACTCTGTTAGACCAGCGAAGAACGGACGCTCGCGATGGACGGCGTAAAAACCCTCTGCCTGCTGTGTGCTCATGTGGATCAACTTGAGCCCACGAACTTTGAAACCGTGGTCGAGAATTCGTTGAATGATCGATCCTGTGTGACCCGCGCGCACTGCGTCGGGTTTGATTATTCCGAAGGTTAGATTGGACATTTTGTTTTTTGTGCTTTGCTCTTCGTTCTTTGTGCTTTGTGCTTTGTTCTTGAACTTCAAAGTACAAAGAACAAAGTACTAAGTTCTTTCTAAAGTGCTTCCTTCATCGCTGTGCCTATATCAGCCGGTGACTTCACAACGTGAATACCCGCATCAGCGAGCGCTTTCATCTTTTCGGCCGCTGTTCCCTTGCCACCCGCGATGATGGCTCCTGCGTGGCCCATGCGTCTTCCCGGCGGCGCTGTTTGTCCGGCGATGAACGCGACGATTGGCTTGGTCACATTCTCTTTCGCAAACGCGGCGGCTTCTTCTTCAGCAGTGCCGCCGATCTCGCCGATCATCACGATGCCGGTTGTTTCGTCGTCAGCCTGAAAAAGTCGCAACGCATCGACGTGTGTAGTGCCTACGATCGGATCGCCGCCAATGCCGATCGCTGACGATTGGCCCAACCCGAGTGCAGTCAATTGCCCGACAGCTTCATAGGTCAACGTTCCGGAACGTGAGACGACGCCGATGTTTCCTTCGCGATGAATGTGTCCCGGCATGATTCCGATTTTGCATTTGCCCGGAGAGATGATGCCCGGACAGTTTGGTCCAATGAGACGCGTCGGCTTATCTTTCAAATATTCCTTCACCTTGACCATGTCGAGTGTGGGAATACCTTCAGTAATACAAACCACCACGGGTATGCCGGCATCGGCTGCTTCCATCACGGCATCGGCAGCAAACGGAGGCGGCACATAAATCACCGAAGCATTAGCTCCGGCTTCTTTCACCGCATCGGCGACGGTATTGAAAACAGGAATTCCCTCGTGCGTAGTGCCACCTTTGCCCGGCGTCACACCACCAACTACATTCGTTCCATACTCAACCATCTGCTTGGCATGGAACGTTCCTTCTTTTCCTGTCAGGCCCTGAACAATCAGGCGCGTAGATTTATCGACTAGTACGCTCAATGATCAACTCCTCTATAAATCTGTGTAATCTGTGGTTAAAAAGGCGAAAGTTTACACCAGCTCAACCTTTTCTCCGTACTGCGGAACGTGAACGTTCCAGCCAAACTTCTCCTTGATATGTCCGGCCATCGCATTTGCAGCTTCGGGTTCGCCGTGCGTCAAGAAAGTCTGGCGCGGCACACCGCTCTCGATGCCTCCCAGCCAGCGCAGCACTTCACCATAGTCAGCATGTGCGGAGAACCCACCGATCTTCGCGATGCGGCAACGCACCGGAACTCGCTGCCCCATAATCTTCACTTCCCGTTCACCGTCGAGTATGCGACGTCCGGTCGTCCCGGCAGCCTGAAACCCAACGAAGACGATCGTCGCTTCCGGATCGGGAACGAGACGCATCGCGTGATGCAACACGCGCCCGCCAGTCATCATTCCTGATGCGCTGATGATCACGCGCGCGCCCTTCGCATCGTTGAGACGCTTCGACTCATGTCGCGATGACGCTGTCGACATCGAATGAGTTCGCAGCGGATGTCGCTGCTGCGTCAGAATGCTCGTGTACTCCTCGTCCTGCTCTTCTTTGCGATTGGCGTATGCTGCTGTCGCCGCGGCGGCCATCGGTGAGTCGACCGTCACCGGCAAAACGGGGATTATTTTTTCGTCTTCCAATTCGCGAATCAGGTAAACGATTTCCTGTGTGCGACCGACTGCAAAAGCTGGAATCAACACTGGCGCGTCGCGTTCCGCGGCGTCGTTGATGATTCGAGCCAGAGCTACTTTCGGATCTTCGGGATCGTGAAGTCGATCGCCGTAAGTTGACTCGACCAATAGGTAGTCGCAGGCAGGTGGCGGAACTGGGTCGCGAATGATTGGTTGATCGTAGTGGCCCAGGTCGCCGGAAAAAAGTATGCGCCGATCCTGTCCGTCGGCTAAAGCATGGTCCACTTCCAGCAACACCAGACTCGATCCGAGAATATGACCCGCGATTCTGAATCCGGCACGGATGCCGGGAGCGACTTCTATTGCCTCGCCCGTATTCGCAACCGGCTTGATCAACTCCAAAGCAGCGTAGGCGTCTTTTTCAGTGTAAAGAGGGAGTGCAGGAGTGTGTTTGGTCAGTTTATGACGATTGCGATAGTCGGCGTCTTCTTCCTGTAAACGTCCCGAATCGGGCAAGAGAATCTTTAACAGATCGCCAGTGCCCCGCGAGCAGTAAACCGGACCGCGAAATCCCTGTTGGACCAGGCGCGGCAGATAACCTGTGTGATCGATGTGCGCGTGCGTTATGAGAACCGCATTGAGCGACCCTGGCGCGAAAGGTGGCTCCTGCCAGTTGCGCTCACGCAACTCCTTCAGCCCCTGGAATAGCCCGCAATCAACCAGAACACGAGCTCTGTTGGTTTGGACTAAATACTTCGATCCGGTGACGGTGCCGACACCACCCCAAAATTCAATACTTGCCAATAGATAACTCCTTCCGGCTTAAGCCGCGAGACCAACGACTTTCTCAGCGGCGTCCTTCATACCGTCAGCCACGGTAAAGTTAAGACCCGAATCACGAATGACTCTCTGACCTTCTTCGACGTTCGTTCCTTCGAGCCGCACTACGACCGGCACTTTGATCCCGAGATTCTTCGCGGCTTCCACCACGCCACGCGCGACCATGTCGCAACGCACAATGCCGCCGAAGATGTTGATCAAAACAGCCTTCACGTTTTGATCCGCCAGGAGAATGCGAAACGCAGCTTCAACTCTTTCCTGCGATGCGCCACCACCAACGTCAAGAAAGTTCGCCGGTTCGCCGCCGGCGAGTTTGATGATGTCCATCGTCGCCATCGCGAGTCCGGCGCCGTTTACCATGCACGCGATGTTGCCGTCGAGCTTGATGTAGTTGAGATCAAACTTGGACGCTTCGATTTCCAAGGGCTCTTCTTCATGAAGATCGCGCAGGTTAAGAAAATCTTTGTGACGAAACAGGGCGTTGTCGTCGAAGTTTATCTTGGCGTCAAGCGCCATCAGACGACCATCCTTCGTCAATAGAAACGGATTGATCTCTGCAAGCGACGCATCCATCTGCTCGTATGCGCTATAAAGCGACTGCATGAACTTCACCGCCTGGCTCACGAGCGGGCCTGGGATTCCCAAACCAAACGCGAGCTTGCGCGCCTGAAATGGTTGAAAGCCAATGGCCGGATCGATCGTCTCTTTCATGATCTTTTCCGGTGTCTTTGCTGCGACTTCCTCGATGTCCATTCCACCTGCCGATGAAGCCATGAATACCTGGCGACCTGAGGCGCGATCGAGCACGATTCCGAGATAGTATTCCTTGTCGATTGGCAAGCCTTCCTCGATCAGTAGGACTCGTACTTCTCTGCCCTCGGGACCCGTTTGATGTGTGACGAGTTTCATGCCCAGCATTTGCCGGGCGATCGCTTCTGCTTCGTCGGCACTGCGCGCCAGCTTCACACCTCCGCCCTTGCCTCGTCCACCCGCGTGAATTTGCGCTTTCACCACGACGATGTCGCCACCGAGTTCTTTTGCGGCGTGATACGCCTCTTCAGGCGAGCGCGCCACAATCCCGCGCGGAACGGGCACACCATATCTCTTTAACAGTTCTTTTCCCTGGTATTCATGAATCTTCATGCAACAGCCTCAGATAATTTCGGATCTTTTGGAACGCGCGAGTGTAGCCGCGCCGCTGAGTTCACCGCAAGTTGACCTGTATAATCCGCGTAATCTATGGACAGAACGGAGCAACTCACATGAGCGAGGTAGTTGTAACTTCTCAAACAAACCTGCGGAATGAAGTGCGGTATGGCGACGGGCATTCATTCGTTACCGATGAACCCATTAGCGTCGGTGGTGAGGACGCGGGACCCGATCCGTATACGTTGTTACTGGCCGCACTTGGCAGTTGCATCTCGATGACGGTCACACTCTACGCGCGAAGAAAGCAGTGGCCACTCGAGCAAGTCACAGTGCGTCTGCGGCAGGGTCGAATACACTCTAAAGATTGTCAGGAATGTATGCAGAACGCGGAAGGCTACATTCACCGCATCGAACGATCGGTGAGTTTTACTGGGCCACTCTCCGAAGAGCAACACGCGCGTCTACAGGAGATCGCGCACAAGTGCCCGATCCATAAAACGTTCACATCCCCGATCGTGGTAGCCGATCTGAAAGATGATTAAGACTTCGGGCTTAAGAAGTGCTACGACGCGTTGCCTCAGTATCGTTGTTGGAGGAGGTCAGTACCGTAATGCGATAGCGTCGGGTTGACGCCGGATATTGCCAGGACTTCGATGACTCGCGTCATGGGTTCTCAGGATTGCTTGTTCTTTTCATCCCACAACATCGGCTCCCACAGTTCTACTTTGTTCCCGTCCGGATCCATGATCCATGCGAACTTTCCGTTCTCATGCGATTCCGGGCCTTTGAAGATTTCGACGCCGCCTTCTCGCAGTTGCGCGATCATTTCGTCAAGGTTGTCGACTCGGTAGTTGATCATGAAGGTGGAGTCGCTGGGGCTGAACCATTCGCTGTCTTTTCCTGCGACATGCCAGACAGTAAGGCCCTTGTCTTCGGCCGTGTCGTCGGGCCATCTCAGAACGCCCCCGCCCCAGCTCTCGATTGGCATGCCCAGGTGTTTCTGATACCAAGCTACAAGCGTGGCGTTGTCGGTTCTGCTCTTGAAGAAAACTCCGCCGATTCCGGTAATTTTCGCCATCTTTGCCTCCGGCCATTTGAGTTGTCGATAAACTTTACCCGCACTTGAGCGTGCCTGCCGTTGTTAGATTGCACGGTCGCCTTGAATACGTAATCCCTCTTGAATACTTTCAACAGTCACTCGCAATTCTTCTTCAGACGGATTCGCACGCCGTCCTTCGAGAATCACCCTGGAAGTAATGTCGTGGTAGTCATACATCGGCAGCACATGAATATGAGCATGCGCCACATCGAATCCGGCAGCCAGCATGCCAACCTTCTTAGGCTGATAAACCGAGTCTATAACTGAAGCCATCCGCCGAACTACCAGCATCAACTCGATAAAAGCTTTCTCGTCGAGTTCGTAAAAAGACGCGACATGGCATTTCGGAATAACCAGCAGGTGACCAGTGTTGATCGGATGCTTGTCCAGGAACACGACGGCGTGAGAGTTTTCATAGACGACGAAAGCGCTCGCGGCTCTTTTAGCGATGGCACAAAACGCACACTGCGTATCACTCATGTTGCCCTTTCACCGCAGCCCTTTGAAATATCAAAATCATAGGGAACTTTTCTAACGACTACTTGTCTAACGATCATTGCTTGAATAGGAGAAGTGTATGGACGTCAACAAACTTGCCGGCGCCTGTTTGATCGTCTTAGGGATCATAAACGTGCTTCATGAATTGGTCGTAAGATCAGCAGGACGAGGCGAACCAGGGATCGTATATGCATTTGTGACCGCGCTGTTCTTCACTTTCGGAGTGGCGCTATTCCTACGCAAGAATGTCGAAACCGATAAGCATCGTCAAAAAGTGAAAGTGCTTTCAATCACCCGAGACTGAAGCATTGTCACATTTTTTCGATGCGATCTTTTTCCGCATCTCTTAGCCTCGCGTACCTTTCATATTTAGCTTCAACCCGAGTTCTTTAGCTACTTATCGAATTGCAGAGGTTCGGGGTACGTGGTTTTGGTAATCGTGCTGAGCTCAAGGGTCGTGAAAAGGGTAGAAGTCTCGAGCGGCCGAACATGGACCTCTCCCTGGGTATCGACCAGAAACGCAAACCTGACAATATGGAAAAATTCTTCCTCGTAACTTTTCGGCGCTGGTGGAGGCGTATATTGCTCCGGCGTGTTTGTGTCGAGCGGCGTGACGTAATGACGGCGAGGATTATCAGACTTCAGTTTCTGTCCCTTCGCTCTTTCGTCATGAGGATTATTGAATTCGAATGTATGGTACATCACCGCGGCGCCCGGTACGGCCATAGCTTTCTCCATTAGAGTCGCTTGAGCGGGTTGGACCTTATCTTCGAGAACCTTCTGGTACGCGTCGATTTTGTCCTTAGTCAGGCTATATCCCTTGGTGAAACTCATATCACCAATCGCTTTAGTCCTGGCCTTTGCCATATCCTTTTCAAACTTAATTCCAGCTTTTTCCATCGATTTCGCTTCCTTCGTCGTCGCTGGGTCCTTCTTAATCACCAGATGACCATGGAAGAAATCCAACGCGTTGACACCTTCGGTAGCCGCAGGCGAGAGCCTCGTGGTCCTGCAAAAACTCGTGGCCGGGGCAATTAGCGGATTGTTTACCACAGGAACCGTCGGGCCGAGAACGAAAGCCAGGGTCTTCAAGAGATTCTCCTGAAGCTTGGCAGGAAACCAGGTACTGTCGGACGCGATCGTGAGAGACTTTTTGGCGCCTGCCAGCTTCGCAAAATCCTCTGGCGTGAAGTTCCAGCCAGGGATTGCTGTGCGAGCCTTTCCCGCGAGGCCATCGAGCACAGCGTCGTACCGATCCAGAATCTGTCGGCCCTTAGCCAGGGTCTCGTCGAAGACAGCTTTGTCTTTGGGGTCCGTCTTCGCAGACTGCAGGCCAGCTTGGAAGCCCTGTATGCATGCTCGGTTGACGCGTTCGTTAGTCATGTCCGTGATCGCCTGCTCGCGCTCGGCGGCGGTGAGCCCGTTGATGTCAGCCACGATGCTGCCGACAGGCCGTGTCGCCTTGAGAGCATCTTCAAGCAATGGCCACAAGTATTTGCCGCCGCTGAACTGCTCGAATAGCGTCTTGCGCGCAATGCTGACGGCGCTACTGCCGGCCACCATCACTGAGGTGCCGAGTAACGCCTGGTTTGCGGCGTGGTCGGCTGCCGCTTCAAGGCTGTTACTGTGTGCACCGGATGCGGATGGTCCACCTCGACTCTGCTGGACGACGTGCGCCAGTTCGTGTCCGAGCAGATGGCGACCGGTCGGAGTTCCGGGCGAATATTCTCCGCGCCCAAAAACAACATGATTGCCCATCGTGAAGGCGCGGGCTGAGCGAGACGCCGCCGATGCCGCTGCTTCTTCATCCGTATGCACACGCACGGATGAGAAGTCGTGACCAAAGCTGGTTTGAAAGTCAGTACG
The DNA here is from genome assembly GCA_035278765.1 of Pyrinomonadaceae bacterium. Classification (GTDB taxonomy): domain Bacteria; phylum Acidobacteriota; class Blastocatellia; order Pyrinomonadales; family Pyrinomonadaceae; genus PSRF01. The sequence goes on from DATEIS010000244.1 coordinate 8,858, forward strand.
GGCGGACGTGTCGAGTGGATGACCGGCGTCGTTAATGACGCTCTCAATATCACTGGGCATCTGCCCTACCGGATCGTTGCTCAGTGAACGCGCCACAGACATCGAGTGAGGTGGGGCGAGCCTGTTTGTCGGCCCTTCACCTGTTTTTGGCTGTGGCTTAGCGACCTTTGGAGCAAACACGACAGTTCCTCGCGGTCAGTGACTTGTCTGATGAGAGGTCATGTTAACGAACAAGTCCGCTCCAGGCTACTTTTTTGGTGGTGCAGTTTCGATGACGATTTGCCGGATGGCTGCTTCGCGCGAAGTTTTACCGTCGAGATAAGCTTGCCAGTGAGTTTCGAGTGACTTTCTGTACCCGCGGAAGCCGCGCTCGTACATTCCCAAGATTACAGGTTGATAGTTGCGTACGCCGCGTTTCGCGAGAGCGCGCCGCGTCAGTTCGCCCGCCGTATAAAACAGAATGGCGTGCCAGAGATTGGAGTATGGCTTGATATTTAGCTCGCGTGATGCGCGTGCGAGGTCACTGCCAATGGCTGATCGCGAATTTCCATCAACGATCGCGTGTGAAGGTTCGTGCATCAACATCTCGAGAGCGGCGAAACCTTGATAGCCCGGCTCCACACTCGTGACGACCACCTGCGCGTGCTTCCCCTCGCCGACGGTGTAGGCGCCGAATTCCCATCCGAAAGGCGCAACGTCAACGAGAATGTCAGTCGGAAAAGGAATGCCGTACGCCTTTTCGTGAGCAGCGGCTAACTCTTCTGCGGCAGATGCCAGTAGCGGCTCTGCCATTGCGATCCAGAAGCGATTCGCGCGGTCGTCCTCTTCCCATTGCGTAAGTCGGTAGATCGGCATTGTGGATTCGAGCGCCGTCGCCGCAGCTTGAGGGATCGCTGCGGGCAGCTTCGATTTGCTCGTCGCCGAGAGTGCCGCGTTCAGCTTTATCAACTCATCGTCAAAGATCGGACTTCGTTTGCCTAGAAACGCGCGGTAAGTCTCGACAGCATTGTTCCACTTCGTTAGATCGTCGCCGGCGAGCGTCGCTGGAGTTGTCGCTTCGAAGCGTGCGGCGTAAAGGAGTCGTTGATGCAGGTTGACCCACGGATTACTTTGCAACCGATACCGTCCAACCTTCACAGACAGGATCGGTTTATCCTGCGCCGATGCATTAGGCAGGGCGAAGCCGAACGAGAGTGCTGCTACGACGAAGGCTAAGCAACGATTAAAGATCATAATTCACCTTGCCCTTGCCTACGCTGCAATCTCGAGAAGCACTTCAGGATGACGCTCGGCGATCTTCAGTAATTGCTTCGCTGCACCAGACGGCTCGCGGCGTCCTTGTTCCCACTGCTCCAAGGTACGTTTTGAAACCCCCAGGGCTGCGGCAAACTGCGCTTGTGACAAACCACTCTTCATCCGCACGCGAACGACATGCGACTTGGCTTCAACTTTCGTACGCTTGCCGCCGCCAGCTTTGATCTCACGTACTCCGTCCAGTACCTCTTGCCACACGTCGCGCTCAGCCTCAAACTCAGCCAGCGCCTTACCACTAAGCTTCTTACCCATGTCTAAACGCCTCCAATACGCCTTTGGCGTATCTACCACAATAGCCCAATGGCTTATGGATCATGTCTTTACTTCATTCATGGTCACTGCTTATGCCGGAACCCTGGCCCACGCACTCGTACGCAAATAACGATAGGTCTGTTCGAGCTGTGCGGTAAGCGGCTGTTCTTGTGAAATCTTCTCGAGTGTAGATTGGTAGTCGCGTTGAAGTGGCCAGTAAGCCTTGGCCAGGCTCTCGGCCTCAGGGAACTGCTCTGCTGGCATCGCTACGAGCATTTCACACAGCCATTGCAGAACAACCGAAAGCAGGTCGAGCCGTTCGAGCACAACCGCATGGGCCACCAACTTATAGTGGGCGTCAAGAAGCCAATCATAAGGAATGGGAGCCCACAATCTTCCGCCAGCCTCCACAAATCTAAACAGGTCTATGAAAGACGCCATCAGCCTTTCACGCTTTGCACCTTCAATCCAAAGACACGTCGGTTCAGGTAACGCCTTTCCGGAAAGAATTCGTGCTGAAGCCTCTTTGCTTATTAGTGCGATGTTCTTGTTGGTAAGCGGCTTGAGGTCATGTCCGTGACAGATCTCTTGCGCCTTTTCGGGAGCGTCAAAAAAAGTGTCAGACAAACGACCCAGTTCTTTTACTCGCTCAATCTCGCGGATGACCCCCGGAGTCATTCCCGCGTTCTTCACGATGATGAAGGACGCAGCGCTAATCAATAAACAAACATTTTCCTCCCAGTTTCGTCCCGACTCAATACGGAAACCTACTCCTTTTTGGGCTAACCTCTCTTCGGAAGTAAGCTTAAACGCTCCCGAGTCGGTAGGGTCAGAAATCCATAGTAGCGGGGCAGGCGCGAGTTTTTCCGCAAGCGCGTCTCTCTCCATTTCGGCGCGAGGGTCAATGTTCGATATGTTTGCGCCATCGAGATGCCAGGTCTTTGAGCCGAACCCCCAGAGAAACAGAACGAAGCCAGTCTTTCCTGCCTGAACCTCGCGCAACAAATCCAGTGTTATAGAAGCCGCTTTGTATTTTTCAGTTAGATGTTCATGAATGAGGCAGAACAGTTTATAGCGTTCCAGTTCGAGCGCCGATCTTTCAGCCGCACTGCGGGGCTCGAAGACCGGCGACTTGCGTCGGTCTTCGAAATGCTGCGCAAGTAACTGTGCCTCGGTGTTGAGGAGATCAGGAAGGTGCCAATCCGGGTCTGGCCCTAGCTCACCCTTCCCGGTTTCCAGCCACTCATTGATCACCGCCGCATGCGCTACGGCTTGTTTTCCCTGATCGAAAGGGTCTCCCATAGTCCTACTGACACTGCCGCTCCTTCCACTTTATTCGAACTTCAGCAATCTTAAGATCCGCCGCCGGTCGGCCCACGCCAATTAATACGGTACGGATACTCACCTTCTCGTAAGTCGTCAAATTCACCGAGGTGTAGTTACCCATTGTTATGCCGCGACTAGGCGGGGTCCGTAGGGCAACAGGAACTATTTCATCAACAATTTCGCGCGCCACTGCCGCAGGCATTGCCTTATATACATCAATGCCTGACTCCGTTACCCGCTTAGGTTCGATCCAGACCTCGCAAACTTGCTCGTCTGACGCAAAAGAGGCAGTCATGATGATCCCGGGGCGCACTTCAAAACCAAGCCGCTGCACCAAATGATTGGAACGCTTTCCGTATTTCCGCTCGAAGTCTGAGAAAGATTGCGCCACTGCGGGCAGGCTGGCGAGTAGTACAAAAGCCACGATCTTCAGAGACGTCCACTTCCACATATCCGTCCACTCCTTCCATTTTTGGGTTGATCTTCTGCAAACGCTTCGTTCATTTAGTTCCTTCAAGGATAAGCTTCGTTACGCCCTCAGGATCATCCCACATCGGAACATGCGCCCACCTCTCCTGACCTTCTCTCCAAATCACATTTTCACCAGCGGGGATTTCGTGGCGCAGGCGAGCGCTGGGCGGGAGTAACAAATCACGTTTTCCAAAAATGATCGTGACTCGAATGTTCCGGGAGATCGTCTTGCCGCCACTAAACGGCGCTTTCATACTCTCGCGAAAATTTCTTAAAGCAGCTTTGGAAGCAAAGACTGAAGCGGACGCAAAAATATTAACCAAATCAAGAGCATCTTCTTCCGGCACCTCGGGTGATGCCGGGATCGCCATAAGCAATCTGCGCGTGCGTTCGCGGCGAAGCAGGGCGTGCGTTAGACGCGGAAAGAGGCCTGTGCCCAAGCGCGTGACTTGAAGGACGATCTCGGAACGAAACGGGAAACGCTTTTCCCATAAGCCTGCTGGTGAGAGTGCAACGACGGAGTTGACGCGAAAGCGCGCTAGCTTTCCCAGCTTGGCTGCTTCCAGCGCCATGTATCCACCCAAAGAGTTTCCCACGACGTCCACTGAGTTGTGCTCTTCGCTGATTTGTCTCTTTTCATCAATCTTGCGCAGCGTTTCGGCTAGCGATGCCACAAGATTGGCCGGTGACTGTTGGATGTCTGTGAGTGCTGGAGTGCTGCCGAAGCCGGCAATGTCAAATGCTAAGACACGTCGCTCTTTGGCAAGATCGGGAAGGACCGTCTTCCACGCAACGTGCGACATCCCGATACCGTGAAGCAGAATCAATGGTCGACCTTGACCGACATCACTGTAGTGCCAGCCCAACTCGTGGTTCGGACAGAAGAGGCAACAACGGTCGTTTGAAGATTGGACCAACGTTTTCACTTTTCACTCACCGCCGATTATGAGCGATAAAATCCTGAATTACGTGCAGCTTCAGATCCCTGTTGAATCGTTCAAAAATCTGCAAATACTTTTCAGGGACTTTGCAGTCATCACGCGTGATCCAGATAAAGCGCCGATACCCGTCCGGCCAGGCAATTATGATCGCGTACGTTTGCGGTAAACTAACGAAAAAGGGAGTGTTAAACTCAGCCTCTTCAAACAGACCCGCAGATCTCAACTGATTGACAATATCGCTCAACTGAGCTGGTGACATTCCAACGAGCGTTTCTCTGTCTTCGTAAGACTCGAAAAAGGCAAACTTCTTATCGTCTGCGGAAAGCGTAGCGCCGTCGACACCAATGAAGATTCCGATTCTTAGGGGCGTCAAGGACTCTCGTGTGTCGAATGGTGGTACTGATACTTCTTTTACTTCAGCAATCTCAGCCAAAGTATTACGAATCATCGCGAGCGTCGTGCCCAGTAGAAAAGTTAACAGAGCCACAGTTAAAAGAAGTGTTCGCCGCATTCGCTTCCTTGATGAGACTGAAGTCTTATGTTCAGTTTGATGAACTCGCATGAGACATGAGCCTGAGCATTCGTGCGCGGATGCGGAATGCCAACACGCACGCCAGCGCGCTACCGGGCAACACGAGCGCACTCGCAACCACGGCGAGACCCGCGACGGCCCGCGGCGGCGCAAACGTTGGATCGATCGTTGCTCCTGGAATGTATGGCGGCATGCGACCGAGGTTGAAGAGGAACCACACCGCAGCATAACCCAGCACAAAGATCGCCAGCACAGCATAGATCACCGCGGCGCGACCGCGCCTGCCGTTTCGAAGAAGAGACCCTGCCGCCACCCAGCCAGCCACAGCCGGAGGAATCCAAAAGCCGACAAGGACGATAAGGCTTGGGAGTCGATCAGGTATCAACATAAGCCTCCAACGTACAGCTAATGCTGCACAACAGACATCATGCCGCTGGCGAATAGTGAAGGAGAATCACGCCTGAATCGTAGCGCTTGGTCTCGAGGAGGCGCATGGCTTGCAAAACCGGCGTCGGGATTGAACAGTGGCTTGCCCGCGCCTAACACATTCGGACACAAGTACAACTGAAACTCGTCAACCATACTGGCCTTCATTAGCGACTGCGACAGTGCGAGGCTACCCCATACAACTACTCCCTTACCAGACTTTCCTCTGAGCGTGGCAGCAGCCTCGACACCATCGCGGACGATTCTCACCTCGTCTCCTCGGTCACCCCACGGGGCGTGGTCCAATGTGCGCGAGACGACGATTTTGGATAGAGCATTTAGCTCGTCTGCGATGATATCTTTGTCGGTCGTGGCCGTCGGCCAGTAATCCTTGAATATCTGGTACGTCGTGCGGCCGAGCAGCATTGTGTCGACCTCATTCTCTCGCTAACTCATTGCCTGATCTTTTGTTGTAAAACCACGTAATCAGTCCACCGAAAAGAACGCCTCCAAGAGTGAACATTAAATTTTGAAGCAATGGTATATACCTCGTTTGTTATCAGCGATTCTGACCTAAGACAGAGGACTTGAAAAGACTAGATTCAATTACCCTTTTGCCGATCGCAAGCCTGGGGGAAACTCGCGTCAAATTTAGTCAGCATTCCTTTTGAAGCTTAGATAAGGGCCGCCGGAACCGCCAACTCAACATAAAACCACTGAAAACTCTTTAGAAATAGTCTTGCAGAAGCTATTGACCTTCTTAGCTTCGACATGGTCAGACGTGTCAAACCCGTTGTAATTGTAGGCGCGGTAGGAGCCATTGGATTTGATTTCTACAACGATAGCGAGCGCATCTGGATCTACATTATCTGCGCCTACTTCATGTGCATCAGGGAGAGTGAGGATGTCCTCGCGATTTAGCTTTTCCCATAGAACCGTCCAACCAGACTTGGGCGCGGATAACGGAATTAATCGCCCGCCCGATTTTGAGGAGTTACGAGGAGGTAAAAATGCGGCAGACCATTGATCCTCTGTTCTCCTCAACACAAAGGCACGCGTGGAGCCTTGATGGCGTTCTACCCAGATACGGATTTCCAGACTGTGCTGGGACGGCTGTTTAGTTCTTAGGTTCTCGAGTCCTGCATCGGTGGCCAACTGATCAATTTCCGGATAAAAAATATCCTCCCACACCTGTCTGGCCGTTCTTGTTTGAGCAGACGGACTAGCTGAAGGAAGATTGCCATTTCGAAGGTTCGCATCCGCGGTCTGTCGCTCGCAGGATGATGAAAAGGGCACTAAAACCAGCATCAACACGACCCAGCGGTTTTTCGTTGAGATTGGCAGGTCTATAAACATTTCTTCCTCCTATCGCTGTTCGCCGGAATCTCGCCGTTGCCGTCAAAAGCAAGCGTTCCTTTTCCGCTCGGTAGAATAAGAACCCCAGGCAAGTCCAAATGAGAGTAGGACGAGACTATTCGATCATCGTCGCTAAAAGTCGGGACGACTGTATGCGTATGAAACCAGACTAGAGGCTTAAAAGCCCGTGTAGAAGGAAGCGTCTTAGAAACCTGACGAAACCATTTCACGAATCCGGTTAGGGTGTGTCGGCCGCCGGGAGGCGTGCGTAAGACAAATAGGTCTCCAGATTGGCCATCTTCAAAAATGACCCCTCCTTCTTCGTGCGATTGGCGAGTTCCAACCTTGCTGTCTTTGTGGGCATTATTGAACGCCCCCCGGGCTCTGGGATCGGCTAAAAGGCGATCTATTGTCCAGCATGGGGCCGATTGGTCTTGTTGAGGCTCCTGCGTAGAGTTCTGCGGATCCAGCAACTCCCGAGAGCCAAGTATATCGGGTAACCACTGTCCGTTACTGCGTAAGTCAAATCTGATTCCCGCGAAACCGACACCAATGTTCTGAAAGTTCGGTGTGAATGAAACCGAAATCGGCGGCGCGTTGCGATAGGTGAATGACCCATTGATGACATTTGGCTTGGCGCTCTTAAACAATCCAACTATGAATCGGAATAGAGTCCCCCAAAATTGTCCATCGGGATCTACTCGATTCATTGGATCGTTACCCACGTACGAATACATGTTGAGGCTTTGCGGATCAGCGAGGCTCGCGGCAGCCATTCCTAACGGATCAGGCTGAGTGAAGCGACCCTGACGGGGATCGTAATGGCGGTTGATTGCGTAATCGAGTCCCGTGGTACTACTGCGATCATAACTCGTAAAACGCCGATTAGTTGTGCCGACGCCGGTAGATTCAGATTCGAGAGCGGTACCGAATGGCAAGTTGGCTTGTGTGAAGGAAGTGGTATCGAGGTTGTTTGTGACAAGCTTTGTCCCTAATCGATCAGGATGATGATATTGAACGATCTCATTTGTGCCATTCGGTGCCTCGGTCGCAAGTAGTCTATTGCCGAGATAGATGTAGTTCTTGGACCACTTCGGCATTGTTGCCGAGGTCTGCTCAATATATTCGGCAATTACCGAATTACCCTCCCAAACGTAGTATGTCTTGTCTGTGGAGGTTTCACTGCCGGTCTGCGAGATCAATCGGCGATTCGAGGCCCCATATGTATATGTCGCAAGAGTCGTCGTGCTGCTATTCTTAACTTTTACCAGTCGCCCTGCCGCGTCATAAATGAATGATTGGCCAGTATTGTTCTGCAATTGATTACCGGCCGGATCATAAGTAAATCCCGCACTGGTAATACGATTTGACGTTGAGTCAAACGATAAAAACTGAAACCCGTCCTGTGGAACAGGCGCTAAGCCTGAGGCCGTGCTGGCCATGACGCTCGTACGATTGCCATAACGGTCATAGCCATACACTTGTTCAGAGTCCATTATCCATTTAAACAAACCAGGCGACTGCTGGACCACTTTGCCGCGATCCGCCTTTCGCAGCCTGCCAAGTTCGTCATAGTTGAAGTGCTGCTTAACACCAGTCAAAAGATCGGAAACCCTGGTTACCTGACTCGTATAGTTATAGCCCTCGGGCAGGACCATACAGAGCCCAGATCCTTCACAATAGTTGTATCTGTAGTCGTACCGCAGGCTCAGCAAAGTACTTCCCGGCCGAGTCACCGTTTGGGTCGAAAGAAATCCACTATCAGCTTCATAGGTATAGGTTTCGGTAAGTTGATTTGTTCCGGCACCAATCTTTAGTGAGGTGACCTGACTCGAAGCATTGTAAACAGCCTGTGATGCATAGGTGACGTTATTGACCACGACGGATGAAAGGCTGCCCGCAACATCGTAGCTTTGTGCGACAGCCTTTCGCGTTGGATTGTTCAGGTTGTCGTGAAACTGCTCAGGATAAGTAGTCTCAGTGATCCGTCCAAGTGCGTCATAAACATAAGTGAGCGTCATTGGCTGAGGTCGCCCCGCGAATGTTAATCGTTTCTTCTCAACCCGGCCTTCACTGTCATAGCTGTACTCTTCTGTACTTACACCCTCGGCTACCATTTGTTCGATTTGAGTTACATCGATTTGAGCGGATGCAGACTTAGTTCGATATTGATAGGTGACGGTTGCGGCTGGTGCGACAGTGAGGCTGACGGGCACACCAGACAAATCATAACTGACGGATTGGAGCCGATTGAGTGGATCGTCATTACCGCCGCTGTCCTTGTAGTTATAAACAGTTTTCACACCTCGTGCGTCTGTTTTCGAAATAGCGTTAGAACGGTTGTCGTAAACCAACACTTCGCTCCAACGATTTTCCGGGGCTCCGCTTGTATCCCATTGCCCGGATATGTTCAGAGTAGCTTCTGTCTCCGCAAGTTTTTGATGTGTCAATCTTCCGAGTGAGTCATAGCGGAATCTGCGTACCTGATCGCCTTGCTCGCTTCTGAGAAGGTTGTTCAGCACGTTGTAGCTATATTTAGTTTGCAAGCCGGCCCCGCCTGCTGGATTCGGTTCAATCACTTCTGCGAGACGGCCCGCGGCATCGAGCCTCACCCAACGCCAGCGATTCCAGGCATCCACCGTGCGGGTCGTTTGACCCGGCGCATTTGATGCGCCTGATGGTCGGGTGGATTCATTGTAGAAGAACTTCGTTTTTGGATTTATGGTTTCCGAATCGGGCAGTTCCACGGTTGGTTCCCATTGCTCAGACACACGACCGGCGGGATCGTAGATCGTTTGTCGCCACTGCGGCGTCTGGCCCACGCGATAAGGTAGCGACTGCTTTGAAGGCCGACCAAATTGATCGTAGAGCGTTTCGACAATATCGATAACATCATTAGTTCCTGGCGTTTCCTCTTTTTTCGCTAGCGCTTCTTCCTTTTTCACTTGGCCGAGTCCGTTCAAGTATTTCGTCGTCTGGGCTGCAATTGGCCCATTCGCTGAAGGCCGGGTTGTCTGAACAACTTTCATCAACGTATCGTCGTAATCGAAGCTGATGCGAGCGCCGGTTGCTGAGACGATCTCCTTCGGCCGGGAAGAGCCGCTGAAGTAGCTCGTTTTAGTCTCACGGCCATTGGCATCGGTGACTGAAAGTGGCAAGCCAACACCCAGATCATAACTAGTGGTGGTGGTGATGCGCAGTAACGAGTTTGGATTAGCAGCGCCGCGAGTTTGCGATACCGGGAAGGCAAATTGAGTTGCCAGGCTGTTGAAGTCGGAACTCAGCTCCTCACAGCAAATCTTCGACGAGGAGATTACGTTACCAGCCATGTCGTACTTCATCTTCTCGATGATTGGCGCAGCCGGGGCGGCGGGATTGCTTGTATCCGCGTATTTGCTCACGCTTGTAAGATTGCCGCGGTTGACGAAATAGTTTTCCCCAAAGCCACCATTCAAGGTCGTACTCGAGCGTGGCAATGGACTGAAGAAAGCAGCAAATTGAAGGATGCCGGTAATGCCATTTGGCTGGCGCGATTCGCCAAAAATAAATATGTCTGCACTACTCGAGCCGTCACGCTGATAAGCCTTCAGCGGTTCTGCATATTCGTCGTATTTGAACTCAGTATAGGCGGCCAGTACATTCCCAGTATCCTCACCCTGGAAAACCTTAGTCGAGGTCACCAAATTAATCAGTCGCGGGTGAATAAGGTTGCCGCGGGAAGGCTCAATGCCCAGATCCAAGTCGGTATCCGAATAGCTCTTAAAACTGTTCACAGTAGTACGGAAAACAGCGCCCGATTGATTAGCAACCGAGTAATCATGTTCGCGGGTGCGGCCTACGGAATTGTTAGCGCCATATTGATCATAAACGCTTTTCAGAATTTGTCCGCGCTCATCCGTAATCTCCGTCTGTTGCAGGCGTGGAACTGCGTTTGGACCACCGGGTTCCCATGTAAACACGGTCTTCTGAATTAGGTTTCCGTTGCTATCGAGTCGTCGCTCTTCTTTGGTCAGTCCGTTTTTGAACTTATTCAGATCGGAGTCGGGCAGGTCTACCGTGCTGAAAAAGGCGACTTGCTCAGTCTTCGTGTTATCAGGGTTAGTTACTGTTACTGTTCGCTCACTGGTGGTGGCATTCTCCACCACAGTAAATTTGGTTTTGGTCGGCGTAGTACCGCCGCCCTCCCACGTTTCACTAATCTCCGTGAATACGGGCGCTGAGGTTAAGTTTGCAGCCGTCGCCGGATAGTCATAAGTCTGGGTACGAGTCGCGGTCCCGGCGGTAATAGTGCCTTGCTCATCATTTGTGGAACCGGCCGTAAAAGTCAGGTCGCGCTTTTGGGTTACTTTCAGCAGCATGCCGTACTTGGAATAGGCCTCCGGCCCGAAGACGTAGCCGGTGCGGGTCGCCGGATAGTAGATGGCATCCAAGACAAAAGGTGCCGAGTTGCGTACGTGGGTTGCGCCGGAAAATAGGCCCGAACCTAGTTGTAGCGTAGCGTAGTGGAGACGAACGAATGTGCGCCTGGTGGCATTGCCATTCGCATCTTTGAGATCGGGACCACTAATCGAGGTAAGTCGTTTCTGCGTATCGTAGTGGAAATCAATCACACGTCCGACGGTGTCAACTATTCGCTGGATGCGCGGTTCAGCATCTGGCCAGGTGTACGAGATGCTAATGGCGTTCCCGTTTTTATCGCGGATGACGGTTGGATATAGATAGTTTCTCGGCTGCGTGGCGTCTCCAAGATTTGTATAGTGCACCACCGTCCCATTTGGATATCTTGCAACGCCCTGCGGGTTCTGAAATGAAGGCGGCTCACATCTGTATTCGATCATGCTGCCGTCAGTGGTTTCACCTTTGAAGACAGGTATGTCCCTTGCCGGTAATGGTCCGAGTACATCATAGTGAAAATTAAAAACGCTGCCTTTGAATGGATGACGAGTGCCGTCAGGTTCAATCAACATGCAGCCTGCCGTTCCCATCATGACCATCTTGCCAAAGCCGAGATTCCAGCCAGGCGCGGGTGAGTCGTGGTCAATGTCAAAATACATTTCCTGACTCCCTGACTGATTCCAAACCAGTGAGTTGTAGACGAGACTCAGATTCTGATCTGCCCCTCGGCCGGGAAGCGACAACACTGGCGCGACGAGTTGGAAGTTGTTATTTCCAGTCATCCTGTTTGGCTGAGCGCCGCGATTGTTTACGGGCTTGTCGACGCTCGGGCGATTGGTCGGATCCCAGTCCGATATATTCGAATCCCCCGAACCGAGATTCTGACCGCCTCCCGAAGATGCACTCACGCTCACATTGATGCTGGTGAGACTTTTGGCCCCCACATTGTCAATGACCGTCAAGGAGACGAGATGGATGCCGGTATTTGTAAAGGTGAAACTTGGCGTCGGGCCTGAACCGGTACCAAGTCCCGCGAAGTCCCATTTGTATTGCGCAATTGAGCCGTCAGGATCAGAAGATCCAGCAGCACTAAATTGCGTTGCCGTGCCCGTCACGGCGGAGTATGCTCCGGCAATGTTAGGCACAGGCATCTTATTCGACGCCAGATAGATTGTGGCAGTCGTGCTCCCAGTTGTTGTCAGCCCAGAATTATCAGTAACGGTCAGCGTGACGGTGTATGTCCCCGCTGTGTTGTAAATATGTGCGGGCGCTGGTCCACTGCCGAACGAGTTATCGCCGAAATTCCACTGATAGTTATCCACTGCACCTTCGAGATCGTAAGAACCGCTGCCATTAAACTGAATCGATGATCCAGTCGGACCGGAATATGGTCCACCAGCTATCGCGCTCGGCAAGCTATTCGATACGGCCTCGACATTTATAAAAAAGCGAAACGATCCTGACTGCTGCACACCAAGCACAAATTGAACGTTGGTGCTTGCTCCCGGTGCCAATGGCTGTGACAGGTTATAAGCAAAGACTCCCAGGCTACTGTTCAATCCACCGCCGTTCTGTTGCTGCGGTGGTGTCTCGACGGTTGTGCCTCTGACGAACACCTGCGTTCCGTTCGAGAGAGCTACCGTCGCATCATTCGAGCTGAGGGCACGCATATCAGCTTGAGTGCCGCCGGGTACGTAACCGGGAGTGTTCAGCGTGGTAATGTCGACGATGCGAACGCGCAAGCGCGTTACTACGCCGCCTGTGTTGTTCGTGATCTTGCGGCGCATAGTCAAGGTGCCGGCGGCGGCATTTGGTCCTATAGCTGTGGTGTCGCGCACACGATTAGGACTCACATTCGGACTGATGGCCGGGTCCAGCACTGTTACCGGCAATTGCGCATTGCGTTGTAACGGGCTACTCAACCCTTCAGGACCAGGAGCGCCAAGAATGGCGACAACGCCATAATTGCCGCCGTCAGTTGCGACCAACGAAAAGTCACCCGCATTGTCTCCGCTGTCCTGCGGAAAGCCCGACGTCAGTTTGCGTACGAAACTATATTGACCATTGGTAGTCATTAACGGAGTGAGCCCGGTGCCTTCCCGGTACAAACCATTTGCGGTAGTGGTGAAGCCAACTGCATCAAGCCGGTTCGATACGGTGAAATTGATTGCGCTCGCAGTTTTGAAAAGAGCTAGGCCAACATTGTCTGGCGTATCAGGAATGTAACTGAGATCTCCGGTGGCGTAACTTGCGAGACTATAGCCACTGCCGACTGCGAGATAATGTGCTCGCGCCGGAATGACGGTGTTGTTGGGAATCACAAACCTTACTAATCCGTCAGAAGATACTAAGGCCCAACCCTCTGAACCGTCAGCAGTGCAGACCGTCAGATCCTGATCCGTGTTGTTATAAAACTCGATAAACTCATCGTTAACACCATTCGCGCCACGCAAACGAAACTCGCTGATGATAAGCCCGGAGGCAGGTGCGCAAGTTGGTACTGGTAACTCAATCGAAAGGCGGCTCGTTGGAGCGGCAGCTTTACTGGATACCGAACTGGTAGATCGCACAATCGGCAATGCGTTCTCATTACCAATGAGTGCGGCCAGTGATGTGAACCAGTGCGCCGAACCGGCGACAGCCGCACAGACGACGCCAAAGCAAATCACTATGACGTTTCGGAATTTGATGAGCTTTGAATGCAGGGAGGCAATATTAGTAAGGATAGTCTGAGGCATCTTTGCACCACCTTCGAGGACTGAGGTTTAGTCTGAGAGCGAGGCGGTGAGTCCTCGCTAATTTGCGCTTAAGTTGCGGTCCAATCACCGCACCTTGCTTTTAACAATTCACTTACACAAATTTCTTGTAGGGGGCCGACAAGTGCTCGGCGGTTTATGTCGGCGCTTCTCGCCACGCCCCTCTGATGTAACCGTGGCGATCTTTTCAGAGCCACTCGCAAGCCACCTGCACGAGCGACTCTGATCAGAAAGATGATTGGTTTGTCAGCGCTTCGCATCTTTCAGTAATTCGATTGTCAAGATTTATGTCGTTGGACCCCGGCACAAATAGGGCCAGCCGCGCTGGTTACACTGCCGGCCCTTAACCACCACGCCTCCCAACCGCGGCGTGGTGTTGCCGCTAGAGCCATCATGACCCACCGCATGACTGACTCTCGCAAATGGAAGAGGCCCCCCCACGCATCTTCCTATTAGAGTTCAATCTTCGTTCTAAGTTCCCCCCGTAGAGCCACTCGCGACGGCCGTTTGCGCAGCTTCAATTCACGAATGGCTCTACTGGCAGAAGGTCACGTCCCCTCACCTTAAGACGGATCTTCCACTTCAAGTCGTCGTCTTTGCCTCCTCGCGCTCGGCAAGCAAGCGAGTGACTGTTTCAACTAGTGAATTAACATCCTGCGGTTTATATAAGAATATATCCGCGCCAGCTTCGCGGGCCTCTGCTCCGAGGGGGGCAGCTGACAACATGATGATTCGAAGTTCCTGACGATGGACCAAGCTGCGCGCCTGCCGTACCAACTCCAGCCCGTTCACCCCCGGTAATTGATAATCGACTAACAGAACGTCGTAATCCCTATCGCTGACGAGTTCTTTCATCGCAGTTGTTCCTTCTATGCAGTGCTCTACTTTCCAACCTTCGTGTTCGGAGATTTCTTGTACTAATCCCGCAATTGTTGGATCGTCCTCTACATGCAGAATCCTAATTGGCTGAGTGGCCTCACTTGATCCCTGATCGAGATCCGAAACCGCCTCCGCATCCGACCCACTCTCTTGCCCGGACCCGATGATTTCGGCAAGAAGTTCGCGAAGGTTCTTGTGACGATTCTTAAGAATTTTGTGCAGTCTTTGGTGAGTCAGACCAAGCAGACGCGCGGCTTTCGAAATTACACCTCCTGCATCTTCGAGTGCCCTGCGAATCTGGCGGGCTTCGTACCGATGCACTGATCGATCAAACGAGTAATTGGTCCAGTCGAAATGAACCGTGCCAACCAAAGAGAGCACGTAAAACGCACACTCCAAAAGTCGATCCCGTATGGCTGAATTAGGATTGCCTTTCAGAAGTGCTCTCGCACGCTCGATAACGACACATAGTTCCTCGTCCGAGAGTTGCTGGCCCATCTGTTCAATCAACGCAATCGCCGCCAGTCCGGCGCTCTCGAGATCGCCCGCCTGCTCGGAAACCTGAATTGCCCGTTCAAATGCTGCTTTGGCTTCGTCGTTCTCATGAAGGCGCGACAACGTGATTCCATGTGTGATTAGTGCGTCTGTCAGTAGTGACGGTTCGTCTCCATTTACCAGTATTGTTATCGCCGCCCGAGCCGACTTCTCGGCCTTCGCAAGGGCACCTTCCGCGAGCCAGGCACGCGCTCGCGTTTCCTCTACTTGACCTAGATGGATATTGTCGTTAAGCCGTGTGAAAAGAGCTTGAGCGCGATCCAGATGTTCATGCGCGTCAGCAACCCTGTTAACCTTCAGGTAAAGCATGGCCAGGTTGTTTTCAACGCACGCTTGATAGCGCGAGTGACCGGCCTGATCGAAATGAAAACTGGATGCGGTGTATTCAATCAGAGCCCGATCCAGATATTCGATGGAATTATGAATGGCTCCTAGATTTTCAAGCACGATTGCAAACTCATTATGAAAGCGACCTTTGAGAGTTTGATTCGTGGTTAATTCAAACAGCGGCGCCGCGCTCATAAAAATGTTCAAAGCATCTTCAAATTGCTTCGCCAGTTTCTCGATTACCGCACTTCTCAAAAGGGCAAGTCTCTTTAGATCGCCATCTGCGTCCTCAAGCCGCGAGAGCGCTTGCGAGAGCACTACTCGCGCATTGTCAAGCATGTTTTCGCGTCGATAGCAGACCGCGATCTCGGTCTGTGCCTCAGCTACTTTCTTGACCTCGTTTAGTGATTCAAAAATACCAATGCTTTCTGTGATGAGATTCTTGGCCGCTTCTTGAGAGCCTTCGATTTGTCGGATACTGCCGAGCCATCCCGTCAACGAACCAGCGCGCAGCACGACTTCTGCTTTGACTTTTTCGTCCTCCAATTTCTCAACATTTGGCCGCTCTCCTATACCACCCCAAAATTCCTCCAGTGCCTCACAACCGGCTTCGTAATTTCCAATTTCTTCTAGGTGTTTTGCTAAGCGGCAGCACAATACAGCTCGCTCAGTAACTGAGAGATTTGGATCGTGGATTTGACGGAGGAGTTCTTTGGTGGATTTCATTTGTGAGACTTACCCTTTGACTATGAGAATATCGAGCAGGGAAAGCGTCCGATTATGCCGTGATGTTAGGATGCAGCCCTCAAGATCTAGCTGCGGAATGCTGCGTGTTCGGTGACGGCTTTCGCTACTCCCTTACAACCAATTAGCCCTGCCTTTTCACAGGAGAAAGACTATGAAAAGAATCCAAGAAGTCTGTGCAGCAACGATGCTGCTTTTCGTGTTAACAGGTTCGGCGCTGGCCGGACACATCACCACTGACGCGGTGCCACCACCGCCGCCACCGCCAGCATCAGCGACAGCTACTGCGCTTGGTCACATCACGACTGACGCGACTAGCAGCGGCACGGAAAGCGCGATTGAATCGGAACCATTACTCACTGAACTCACTTTGAGCCTGTTGCAATTGCTCTCGGTGTTTTAGGGCCCGTTCAACCCCAAGCTGGAAACATCTTTTGCCGACGCGTTCAACGCCACGGCAGGGAAGTACAAGTGTGTTCCACGAAAAGCCCTTGGGAGGTCGGCGAGAAACTGAGCGGCGTGAGAGTAATCTTCTTAATG
Source organism: Pyrinomonadaceae bacterium (assembly GCA_035278765.1). Taxonomy (GTDB): domain Bacteria; phylum Acidobacteriota; class Blastocatellia; order Pyrinomonadales; family Pyrinomonadaceae; genus PSRF01. The sequence continues at coordinate 25,672 of DATEIS010000244.1, forward strand.
AAGCAATTGCAATATATACGTTGAAAAAATTTCGGACAAAAACCGCGCAAATAAAGGCTTTTCTTGAAGGCGCAACTTTGGTTGCAGATTCTGGACGCAATAACTCGCCACAGCGACAGCGACGAGACCTTGAAATCGATCCTACCCTCTCCGCTTCCATCGTAAACGACAGCCCATCGGCACAACTCTGCGGACGTTACAAACACACTGCTGGTGCTTGGGTCTGAATCCAATGGCTCCGATTACGTGTTCATCAATCCAAAGACAAAGAAGCCCTACACCGATCTCAAGAAGGCGTTTGGGACTGCTTGTCGGATAGCGGGAATTCGTGATCTGCATTGGCACGATTTGCGTCACACGTTCGGAACGAGGCTCGCAGAGGCGGGTTGCAGTGAAGCCACTATCGCTGAGCTAATGGGGCACTCTGATCCGCAACCACGCGCAGATACACACATGCCACAGACCGCGCTAAACGAGCGGCTGTTGAGGCCGTGCGTGTGTTGCGCGAAAATGTTTGCCACAAATCTGCCACAACAGCAGAACGGCTGCCAAAGCTGGCAGCCGTAAGTGCTTGATAGAAATGGTCGGGACGGCGAGATTCGAACTCGCGACCTCACGCACCCCAAGCGTGCGCGCTACCAGGCTGCGCCACGTCCCGTCTTCCTGACTTAGTATCTTGCCAAAGAACAAATGTCAAATCACGATTTACGGCTGGTTTCCTGTTCGAGTAACGACAACAGTTCGCGTAGTTCGGCAGCGAGTTGCTTTAAGCCCTGTCGCTCTTCAGCAGTACGAGGTGCAACTTTACTCGTGTAGGTGGGTGTTTCGGTTGGAAAAAGTTCACCGTCAGCAAAATCAACGGGTGCGCTTTCGACTTGTCCTTCGTCGTCAACGCCGACAACTTTCAACTTGCCACCGCCGCGAAGTTCGTTAGTTAAACGCTTCTTCGCACCGGCGATTGTGTACTGGTCTTCGTAAAGCAGTTCTTTGATCCGCAGTGCCATTTCAACGTCGCGTTTGCGATAGACGCGTTGACCGGCGCGATTCTTTTGCGGCGCCAGCATCGGGAACTCCGATTCCCAATAGCGCAAGACGTGCGCCTGCACACCGGCGAGCTCACAAACTTCCCCGATTTTGAAGAACAACTTTTCGGGAATGGCTACAGCAGGACGACTCATTCGGATTAAGCCTCGACCAGATTTCTGAGAGCTGACACTCTTTATCGGGCCTGGAAGTTTGGAAAGTTCTTTGGCGAGTTTGCCAACGTCGTACGAACGGCAAACATGTTACCCGCGTGCAAATCGTGTGTCAATACTTACACTTAGCGCCTCTCACTTAAAACGTTTGCTTAAAGGTATCGGTTGAGGATCTTTGTGCTTGATGCTTGTTCTTTGCGCTTTGTTCTTTGGGCTTTGGACTTCGCTGAGCGGAGCTTCGGACCAGTTAGTTCTAAATCCCGCCCACGGCAGTGGGCGGATTATTCAAGTCCTTTCCATATAAAAATTAATGTGTGAAGTCTGAATCCCGCCAACGGAAGTTGGCGGATCGTTCAAGTCCGCACCATTCATCAACAACAATGAACTCCGGTGGGTGGGATTTTGATAAATAGTTTGGACCTGAAGTATCCGCCCACTACCGTGGGCAGGATTAATGAGTTGCGTCAAATTAAGGTTTGTAGAAAGGACTTGAACGATCCGCCCACTACCGTGGGCGGGATTCTTGACTTCTTTTGCGAAGCCGCCTGGTGATTAGGACACACAAAGCACCAAGCACTAAGAACAAAAGTACGAAGCACAAAGCACGAAGATCCAAGAACAAATCCCCAAATTGGACTCAACCTCAAACCGCAAGCTATAATCCGGCTTCCCACGCACAAAAGTCGGAAGGAAACGAATCCAAACAGTGACAACCTCGCCAACGGTCTTCCGCCTTGCTTCGCGACTCGAGCAGGTCGGCTTTTCCGATATCGTCAAGCTTCGCAATCGCGTCATGGAGTTGCGCAAACAGGGCGCGACGGTTTACCAGTTTGAAGGTGGTGAACCGTTCATGCCGACGCCCGACTCAATCAAAGAAGCAATGAAGCGCGCGCTCGACGAGAACCAAACTCGTTACGCACCTTCATCCGGCATTCCTGAACTTCGCGAAGCAATCGCAGAGAAGTTACGCACGCGAAATCGAATTCCTGCCCAGGCGGAGAATGTGCTTGTCGTTAACGGCGGTATGCAGGGTTTGTTTGGCGCCTTTCAATCAATCGTCAATCCTGATGACGAGGTGCTTCTCTTCTCGCCGTACTGGACGCCGATCAAAGATCTGATTTCACACTGTCAGGGTCGCAGTGTTCTCGTGCCTACAGAGGAAGCGCGCGCGGTAGGCTTTCAACAAACGCTCGCACGATATTCAACCGAACGAACACGAGCGATCTATTACAACACTCCGCAGAATCCGAGCGGTGTTGTCTTTACACCTGACGAAGCAAAAGCTGTCGCTGAATTCGCACAGGATCGAGATCTTGTCGTTGTTGCAGATGAGGCGTATGAAGATCTTGTTTACGACGCCGAGCACTTCTCGATCGCTTCGCTCGACGGAATGTTTGAACGCACGATCAGTTGCTTCACGTTTTCAAAGTCGTACGCGATGACAGGTTGGCGACTCGGTTACGCAGTAGCAACTGAACCATGGATGACTGGTCTGAAGAAAGCAATTCTCTATTCGTCGAATGGTGTTTCGACGCCAACACAGTGGGCCGGACTTGCTGCAATGAAGATCGATCCTTCGACACTCGCAGAGATCAAAACTCAATACAAGCTGCGTCGTGATCTGATGTTGTCAGGATTGAATGAAATCGGACTCCACTGCGATCCGCCGGCAGGAGCGTTCTACGCGTTTCCCGATGTGAGCCGGATTAGCAAAGACAGTCGCGAAGCTGCCGAAGCATTACTGAATCGTGCACAGGTCGCAACTGTTCCCGGAATTGTTTTTGGCGCGCAAGGCGAGAGTCATTTGCGCTTCTCCTTTTCTACTTCAATCGAAACTATCGAAGCAGGACTCGATTCACTTCGTCGTAATCTCTAAGGATGCGAGACGAACAAGAACAACGTCCCGACCACAACAGTTCCACCAAAAGCGAATTCGATTTCATCGATGCCCTGCGACAACGCGCCGGGGCTTCGGGACATGCGCTTGTGGCAGGCATTGGTGACGATGCAGCGGTCCTGCGCAACACACCGGGCAAAGAAACTGTCATCACTGCCGATCTGCTGGTTGAAGACATCGACTTTCGTCGCACGACCACGCCGCCTTACCTCCTGGGCCATAAAGCACTCGCCGTTTCACTTTCAGATATTGCAGCAATGGGCGCACGGCCGCTTTGGTCCATGGTTTCAATCGGTGTACCCGAAGATGTTTGGCAAACAGATTTTGTCGAGCGGCTGTACGATGGGTTGTTTGACCTTGCGAATCGTTACGGAGTGCAGTTGATTGGTGGCGACACCTCACGCACTAACGAGCGCATTGTTATCGATTCGATTGTCAGTGGTGAATGTAGCGCGGGAATGGCCGTGATGCGTTCGGGCGCGAGCGCCGGCGATCAGATTTTTGTAACCGGTTCCCTTGGTGCTGCGGCTGCGGGATTGCGACTCATCGAGCGTGGCGCACATCTCGCCGAGCAAAATCTCGCCGACGACGATTCACAAAAACTAGATCATGTTTTGTTGCGCCAGCTTCGACCCGAGCCAAGAGTTGGATGGGGTATTGTGCTTGGGGAAGAACGTCTCGCCACGTCGATGATCGATTTGAGTGATGGTCTGTCATCTGATCTCAATCGACTCTGTTCGGCGAGCAAAGTTGGGGCTCTGATCGATTCGGCACTGTTGCCTGTCGATGATCGCGTAACTGAGTTGTGTGGGCGTCGTGCGCTGGATCCGCTTCAGCTTGCACTGCACGGCGGTGAAGATTTCGAATTGCTTTTTACAGTGAAGCCTGGAGATGTCTCGCGACTGCCGAAAAAAGTCGATGGCGTCGAGATCAAACGCATCGGAGAGATCACGGACGTGTCACAGGGTGTGAAAATTTCCGAAGGCGCACGAGTTTGGGAACTCAAGCCCGGTGGGTGGATTCACTTTTAAGAGCAATCTTACGCAAAAACGCAAAGGGGCAAAGGTAAGTCTCGAGGTTTGACTTCTCCTTTGCCTCTTTGCGCCTTTGCGTGAGACTGCTTTATCCTGCGTAGTCCATGCTCAAGTTTCGAAACACGCTGACTGGCCGCATCGAAGAGTTTCGCCCGATGAACGAGGGCGAGGTTCGGATGTACTACTGTGGTCCAACCGTCTGGAACTTCGGACATATCGGAAACTTCCGCAGCGCCGTTGCCGTTGACATTCTGCGTCGTTACCTGAAGTTCAAGGGATACAAAGTCACTCACGTCATGAATATCACTGACGTGGACGACCGCATTATCAGCGAGTCGCAAAAGGCGGGCTTAAGTATCGACGACTACACCGCGATCTATATCAACGCATTCTGGGAAGACTTCGACGCACTGGGTTGCGAACGACCTGAGGTCGTACCATGCGCCACACGTCACATCCCCGAGATGGTGACGTTGATCGAGAAACTGCTGGCGTCCGGACACGCCTATCGATCCGACGATTCGATCTACTATCGCATCGCCTCGTTTCCTGAATACGGAAAGCTTTCCAAGATCAACTTCGCGGGAAACATCGCCGGCGCGAGTGAACGAGTCGACACGGACAAATACGACAAGGAAGACGCGCGCGACTTTGCGCTTTGGAAAGAGCCCGGTTCAGAAACCGAACCCGCGTGGGACACTTCAATCGGACGCGGCCGTCCGGGCTGGCACATCGAGTGCTCGGCGATGTCGATGAAATATCTCGGCGAGACGTTCGACATTCACGCCGGCGGAATCGATCTCGTGTTTCCGCACCACGAAAACGAGATCGCGCAGAGTGAGGGCGCGACCGGAAAACCGTTCGTGCGTTACTGGATTCACTTCGAACATCTGAAAGTCGACGGCGAAACGATGTCGAAGTCGAAGGGCAACTACTACACGTTTCGCGATATAACCGCTAAAGGTTTTTCCGCAGCGGCTGTTCGTTACTTTCTTTTAAGTGTGCCTCACAACAAGCAACTCAACTTCACTTTCGACGCGCTTGCCGGCGCTGAAAGAACTGTGGCGAGTCTGCGCGACTTTCGCGCGCGTCTCAGCGAGGCCAAAACGGAGCCGGGCAAAAACGAGAAGATGTCTGAAGCCGCTGCGCGGGCGTTGCAGGAATTTGAAGCAGGCATGGACGACGATTTCAACACGTCGATCGCGCTTGCGGCAGTTCACAATCTTTCACGCGAAGTGAACACGGCACTCGCGCGCAAGCAGGTAAAGGCTGACAATCAGCGCGAGCTGCTGGAACTCATCGATCGCATTGATACCGT
>DATEIS010000245.1:0-16219 GCA_035278765.1 Pyrinomonadaceae bacterium
CGGCGGTGTCTCTGGTTTGCTGAAAGCTGAGGTGTGGTTTCGCACTTTGAAGTTCATCGTGCTCTCGCCGATGATCGGAATGTTGCTGGGATTCACGATGATGGTGTTGGTCTACTGGATCTTTCGACGTTCTTCAGCAACACGCGTCGACAAGATCTTCAGACGTGGTCAACTTTTATCGGCCGCCGCATTCTCGTTGGGCCATGGTGGCAACGATGCGCAAAAGACGATGGGAATCATCACGGCAGTTATCACTGCGGGTGGTGTTTGGGGCATGCAGTATGGGCCAAACGGAGAGCTCCCCACCATTCCAATCGAAGTCGTGCTCGCCGCACACGCCGCCATTGCTTTAGGTACGTTATCCGGTGGCTGGCGCATCGTGCGCACAATGGGAACGCGCATCACAAAACTAAAACCCGTCGGCGGCTTCTGCGCCGAAACCGCCGCCGCGCTGACCCTCGCTTACGTCACGCTCACCGGCACCCCGGTGTCAACCACACACACAATCACCGGCTCAATCGTCGGCGTCGGCGCCACCCGCAGACTATCGGCAGTGAAATGGGGTGTCGCCGGTCGCATCGTCTGGGCCTGGATTCTCACCATCCCCGCCGCCGCCTTCGTCGCCGCCGTTTCGTACTGGATCGTCTCCAGCTTGCACAACCTTTTCAGTTAGCCACAAAAGGCACAAAAAGCACAAAATGGGATCTGCTTACCTCTTCTTGTGCCTTTTGTGCTTCTTTGTGGCTAATGCTATCTTTGCGCCAACTCAAGCCCGCGTAGCTCAGTGGATTAGAGCGTTCGCCTCCGGAGCGAAAGGTCGCAGGTTCGACCCCTGCCGCGGGTACCAATAAAAACACCACTTCGAGAACGTCCCCGCGTGACATTTCCATTGATGGTACGGATTCAAGTACGGAAATAGCTTTCTATTTTGCATTGTTTAGCTTCCCCGCTTGTCCAGAAGCACGGCCTTCGTGGTGTGTCAAGGAAATTACCTCAGGCTTCACGCTAAAACAATTTTTTTTGCAACACTTCAATGACCATCTCCAATAGCGCTGATTACCATCAAGTGCTTCTGTTCGTAACGGTTGTTTCTGCCGCTTTATGGCTGTCGTAGTCTTAGACTGACAAAATGTCAAGTAATTATTGCATCTAAAGGAGTTACGGCATTTCCAAAATTCTGCAATTCTGTTAAATTCGCGTCGTGAACCTCGATTCGAATGATCTACAGTGCTACTCGATTGATCAGGCGGCGGAGTTTTTGCAAGTTCATCGCACTACCATCTACCGATTGATCGCGGCTGGCAAGATTCGCTATTACAGACTGTTGTCAAATCGCGTCCGCTTCAGTCGCGCACAGCTTCAAGAGTTCTTGCAAAAGAACGAACGGAACGCGAGCAAACTTCGCAGACCGCGCAAGCCAGATCTGGTTGATGAACTCTGAGATTACCGGATATGGGCCGTGGTTTAAGCGAGTTGCAAAAGAAGATTCTGGTGCTGGCCCTGTTCAATGCAGGCGGTGATGTTCGTTGCACTTACCCTCCTCACCTTTACACCAGAGAAGTAATGTGCGTTCTTTACCAGATAGAGGCGAATTTTGTTTCCGAAGCTGAGTTATCAAGTCCGCATGCGACTATGCGAATAGAGCGACCTGTGCGACATCGACGTGGCTGGGTGTTTGACCGCGAGCGATGGCGGCACCCGGGCGTAAAGGTGGAAGTGTATAACTCAGCGATTGCCGCGATCAGTCGCGCCTTTGGCAGGCTAGAGAGCCGTGGCCTGGTTAAACGTGTCAGGCGCGACGGACACGGGGCCGCCGGGATCATCCTCACGCCTGCCGGTTATCAAGAAGCACTGGCCCAACTGAAGGCAATTGATCCTGACAGACACCAACGCGTGATGTCTATCTTGCACTCAAAGGTCTAATGGTTAAGAAATAAAAAGTCTTAACCGTTATAATCCTTGAAATGGCCCAAAGTGTTGGGCCATTGAATGGGCCAGTTTGGGATCCTGTCCTTTCCCTCAAGTACCGTAAAGATTCCTGGCACGTCAGTGTGCATTGGCACTAGCTAAATTTCCGGACCCAAAAAAAAGACAAGGCAAAGTTTTGGTTGTAGTGGACCAAAATGAGAACAAAACCGCCAAGGTCTGAGTGATAGGCCAGTTTTATTAAATTTCAGTACAATAAGAGTACCTGGTGGATTATCAAATGGCAGCAATCAAATACACACTGAGTAGGGATACAAGCAGACGAGCGCCGAGTGTTGAGGCCGAAGCTGAGAGACTCAACAAAGAGGGATCATTGTGGTACGAGTTAAATGTCAAGCCGCAACGAGCTGACAAAGATGATCTGGTTTATCTCATCAGGAATGGCGCAATGTTGGCCCGGGCACGAATCCTCGATATAGCTTGGAAGGACGTATCCGAAATGGGCACCACGTACACTGGCGCTCAAGTAGAAAAATCGTGCTGGCGCTTTGAAATTAAGAATATCGAACTTGCAAAGCGGGACATCCCGCATACAGGATTTCAGGGCTTCCGGTATGTCACAGCTAAAGAACTACCATCATTCGAGCGCGCATTTAAAAGCAGCCGAAGAAGGCGCGCCTAAATTCTCACAAAGAATTTTCGTGTAGAGCTTGACTGTAATGTCTTGTATTGTGGTAGGGTCAGATCGAAAGGTATTTGAGAAAAATTTACTGGTAGACCATTGTTAAAACGACCTACCAGTAAATCTGAAGTTTAGTACTTGATCTGCTACTTGGATCACAACGCGTCGATCATTACCGCACTCGTACCGCCACCGCCACCTGTTCATCGTCACCGTCACCGCGCACTGCCGTTTGAGAATGCATCTTGACTTTGGGTTTAGGTAATGGACGGAAATGTCCTTCACTCCTTGGCCCCAAGGCCATTTTCGAGAATGAGTTTTAGGACAATGTTATGGTGCTAGATCTGGATTGATTGAAGATCGATGTTCCCGTGGTCGCCTGATTAGCTGCGGGAACTACCTGTCCGCGTCCCGCAAGGGAGGGCTGACCGCTCGACGCCGAAAGGCGAGGCAATAAAGCGCGACCCAGATGCCTTCGAGAGCGAATCAGGCTGCTAACAAAGAGCTGAAAACTCGACCCGCCATAACTACAGTTTAACTCTGATTCGCTGTTGCGAACGGGAGGGCAAACTGCATCCTGAAACTGATCCTCGACCCAAAACAAAACTGACCTCGAAGTTAGCTGGAACTAGAGAGACTGTTAGCAACGAGACATTGGCCCAGATGGCCGATTGACAAGGAATTGTTTTTGAAAAGTTTCGCCGCTGCTTAACATGGTCGGCAGCGGTGGATCGCACGGCAGCTAGGTGCCACTAGAAAAATCTGCCGTGCGCAGGCTTTGCACCTCAGGATCCTCGGAGGTGTGATGAGCGGTCCAAGGAGAACACTGGCGAATTTTCTCCTCGCTAGTGGGCCGCTTGAGAGTTCGCCGCGTTTAATGGGTGCGCGGCAGCAGGGGCGATCTGGGTCCTACCAAGAGCTTTACCAGATCGCCCTCGAGAAATTTTGGTGAAAACAAATGATTGACGAATTGTCAGGACAATTAATTGATGCTGCAAAAAACGGCGATGCTCAACTGGTGAGTGATTTACTGCGTGCGCGAGACCAGCGTGATCTCGAAAACACTGTCAAAAAGATTTCGGAATTGCAGAAGGCGATCTTCAAGAAGGAATCGGAAAGAGAGGCCTTGTGCCGTGAGTTAGAACATCTAGCCGAGCCTGTACAGGTCGCAGCGACCGCCTACGCAACCGCACTGGACCAGTTAGAGGAGTGTCGGATCGATCTGGCCAAGTTACAGGCACGGCAAGGCGTGATCGATCTGGGGTTGGAATCCCTGCGTCAGGAAATCAACGAACTGCGCAACAAGCTAAACGAGCTAATGCCGGAAATTGTTGGAGGTACAAATTAGTAGTGACACACGAAGAACAAGAAAAGCAATACACGCGAGAGGCTGAAAGAGCATTGGCCTCGTTCATGGAGACGCAGCGGCAGCGGCGCGTCGCATCGGATATTTTCGAAACGGCATTCCGGGACGGCGAAATTGGCTCCAGAACTGTTTCCGACAACGAAGCCGATGCGGACTATGAGGACACCAAACAGGCGGCACTAGAGTATGCACAGGCACGCAATATCGGCGCACGAGTTCGCTCTTATGCGCAGGACAACGAATCGCAACGCGCAGGCGTGCGTAGTGCGCTCGCATGGTTAGATAGGAAGAAAAAGTCCGCGATCAAAAAGAGATGATGTTGACCGCACGAGTATGACGGCGTCATGCAATGGATTAATAATCCGTAGGTTTCAGCTGTTCACTAACGCCCCAGCGTAATGGGTGCGCTTTTTTTATTGAGAAATTCATTAAAAGTAATGGGCCAAGCAATTAATGTTTGTACGGTACAAGAAAAAGCGAACACGGGAAGGCGAAGTTTTCAATTTGAGCTTACAGCGCAGCTATCGAGATCCTGCGCGCTTGGGTGCGGTTAGGACTGAAACTATTGCGGGGCTGGGGTCGATTCCTGTCAAGCCGCATCTGACTGAATCGTCGTTGTTCTGGTTCAAATTGGATGCGAAATTAAAAGTCCTAACACTGTCCTCAGATGATGAGGCGAAGATCCGTGCCAGTGTTCAAGAACGGATACCACGGCCGCCGATACCGCTTCCTCAACTAGTTAGGCTGAAGTGAGCATTGCACCCTCTATCACCACTGTATGTCCGCAATCGCACTGAGATCAATTGTTAACGCGTCGTCAATAATTCTCTCAACTCGAATTCCAGAGACGCGGGAGTAAGCTAATAGCACCGTCAGAGGCGGTTCGTTTTTGTCCTTTTCGTACTTGCAGATATTGTTGTAAGGAATGCGAAATTCGTGAGGCTGGCGAGCGTTCAGGCGCTCAGCCAATTCGTTTTGGGAGAGTCCGAGCGCCTTGCGGATTTGCAGGAGCTTCGCGGCGAGATGTTTTGGTCGTGGACGTGCGTGTCCCATAGTTATTTGCTCCTTTCAATCGCCGCGATCTCGCGCACGAGCGCATCACGAAACGAGGTTAGAACATCGATTAGTAGATTGATCTTTGCGAGACTACGCCGTCTGCTCCGAGCATTGCCTAGAAAGAATTCAAGGCGAATGATGCGCTTGCAGTCGGCTATCGTGACCAAGTAGTTGCCCCACCTGTATGTGCCATTATCAGAGGACTCAGCTTCGGCAAGAATGTATGAGGTGTGACCCGTCGAAATTGGATTGAGAAACGAACGTTTGCGGAAAGTGAATAGGCTTTTCTTTTTTGTTCGTGCAGGAGTTTTACTCATGGGGTTTTGCTCCATCTACTTTGGAAATTAAAAACCCCACGTCCCCCTATCACTGCTCGCAGCTTTCCCTCAAGCTAAAATTTCCACACATTGACCGCTCTTATTCCACAGATCTAAGATCGGCGCATGTCTTCGCTGATCTTTCACACGGATGAAAGCCAGGTTTTCACTGCTACTGACACTCTGGCAACTACACCGGATGGTGAGCCTTTTTCATTTACAACGAAAGTTTTTGTTGTGCCTCATCTGAGGATGTTGATGGCAGGAACTGGTGTAGGCGGCGTTCTCGGTAAATGGTTTATCGCGGTTCATGATCGAATGATTGTCAGAGGAATTGACAATCTCGACTATCACACCCCCAGAATTCTTTCAGAGATCTGGCAGAGCCACAGACAAGAGTGCTCGATTCCCGAAGACTTCACCACGACTATTTATCATCTTGGGTTTTCAGAGGAAACAGGTCTGGTTCATTCCTACGCTTACAGGTCGGCTGAGAATTTTCGGTCTGAGAGTTTGTCATACGGTATGCGGCTCAAGCCTGAATGCGAAATACCAGAGCCGTATAGTTTTCCAATGGACATTAAGAAAATGATGGATTCTCAACGAGCGATCCAGGCGAAACGACCGAAGGAGGAACGGATATATATTGGCGGGGAGATCATGATTCATCACCTCACAGATCAAAGTTTTACTGTATATGTCCTTGATGAATTTGAGGACTACGAGGCAAACGAGCGGGCGATCTTTTCGAATTTTGATAAGCGCTGACCAGCCTTTTTTAACCGCTGCCGCTGTCCAAGGTCACGTCCGATTAGTAACTCGACCCAGTGCGTCGCAGTTGCATTAACACTAGCTATTGGCAGTACCTTTCAAAATGGTTTTTATGAGTTCTGTTCCTGCTGTTAAGCCGCGTGCTGTCAGCACGAATCCGCCAGATCTACTGCCACTTAATTCCGCTGACAATCCCTTTAGGTACTTTGCGTGATTAGTTGAATCGTAAGCGTCGTAATGAAGGCTCGCTTCCTTGATCTGCTCATATGTGATTCGGGCAGCACCAGTGCTCAAATATTCCGCTATACCCTTGAGAAGCACCACGCTGCGGAGCCGCGAATTCTTGCTTTTGCCGGGTACAGTGTTGGCGACTAAGTCTATTTCATCGGCACCAATACTGAACAATCTTCCAAGGTCATCTGCATTAAATGCATTACGGCGCATCCACTTCAGAGCCACTGGGCTAATTCCTTCTAACTCGGAAGCAATTTCTTCCTCCGTGGGGCTACGGCTGTCCGACGAAGACTCAACGCTCGGGAGATCTTCCCTTGACACCGCGTCACGTCTCGGCGCTTGCCGCGATTGAAGTCCCAGTTTTCTCGCGACGTAGTCGAGTACGCGCTGCTGTGCCTCGGGATCGAGGTCTTGTAGTGCGGTGTAGACGGTGGTGAGGGCTTTGATTTCTGGATCGTCGTTCATGATTGATTCTCCTTCTATTTCGACCTTCGGATTGCGCTCTAAGTGGCGGGCCATAATTCGTCCCATTCCCTTTTTAGGAATTCGACTGCGAATTGGGCTGCGGTAAACGCGGCATAGTCTTGCCAAGAATCTGATTTGTGGGCAGCAAAATCACAAACTGACTTAAAGGAAACAAAGCGCGGTATTGGATCTGGTGCTTCGTGGCATGCTCGATAGACTCCGTATGTTTCCATTTCAACGCCGATCAGTTTTCTCCAGTTCTTTTGAATTTCAAGCACACGCGTTTCATCATCTATCACTTGGTCGGCGGCACCGAGTGGCCCCAAGTGAAGGCGATTCACTTGTCGTGGAAGTTTGCCGGGCCATCTTTGTCGAATCTCGTTGAAAAGCGTGTGAGGTGCTCGATAACGTTGAATAAGGGTTCGTAACCGTGCGTTCAGGCCGATGGGGTAAGGATCCGGAAGAAAATCCCGTACACCATCCTCCATTGCTACCTTTCCAGAATTGTAGTCCACGCTGGGATCCGCCACCAAAATGTCACCAAACTCTTTGTTCCCGGATTTGGTGCCAGCTGCGATTCCAACCATCACTACGATCCGAGGACGAAACTGCATGATCAACTGAGTAGTTGCGATTGCGGCAGCAGTAAGACCCATGGACGTGGCAACTGTTCCGACAATCCGTAAAGGCCGCCCGTTATATGTTTTGATAGTGCACTCTCGATAGACGTGCGAAAAGCGCTTTTCACCTGCAACGCTCCAACATGCAGAGCCTCCAGTCGCCTCCAACAACGCACTGAACTCCGGATGTTCGAGAGCGCAGATAAATGCAACGTCATTCTTAAACGCCGAACTGTTTACCGGCGAGACCAATTCGAGTCCGCTCAAAGAGCGGAGTTGATCGACGCCCTTTGTTGTGAGTTTCCATTGTTGTGGCTTTTCGCTGGAATGCAATTCAACCAAACCCGTGTACGACCTCAAACTTGCCGCAATGTTTGTCGGTAGATTTTTCCGGATATGAAGTTTTAATAAATCCGAAATTTGCCGGACCGTTACGGGCGAGTTATTTGCTCCCAGATAGTAGAGTGCGGCTAAAATGACGAATTGATCAGTTCGTTGCTGAGGCTTTACCGCACTTAGAATTGCTGAGAATTCAAGCATTTAACAACGCCTTTTCGTCATGCGTTGCGCCGATATTCGTTAACCGCAAATTCAGCGTGTTATGTTCTGCCTCTACCGACATTCTATTTGGAGAAGCACTCCCACGCGTGCGTTGTTGAGAAAACGGTTCGAGGACTTGCAGGAGCAAGGAGACTGTATCACGATTTGCAGCAGACAAAAACCTGACAAACGACGCGTTGATTTTCCGGCTTTAACGGAGCAACGCTGATGCCAACATAATGGTCTTGGTAGACCACTTAAGAAAGCAATACGGGCAATCGGACATGTTAAGAAAATGATTACATGCCGCTGATGAGTGGTCGAACTTTCGCGCAACCGAAAAATTTCACTGATGCAAAACAAAGTAGTGGCTTAACTCACCTCTAAGGTGCAAGTGGTGATTAAGACAGGAGGAGACCTCATGTCCAAAGTAATCGATCCAAAGCCAATAGCAGCGTGTCCGAAATGCGGAGCTACGATTTTTAGCAATCACCCGCAGCCGTGGTGTGACTGTGGTGAGGAGTTATCGTCAGAAGTAATGCGGCAATTGCCGCAACTTTGGAGCAGTGATTACTACGGTCAGACGAAGCGGTCTAACCAGTCTGAAGGTGGTTTGGCATCAGTGCTTCGGGCCATTGGCGGTGTCGATGTTGGATTGTCTGTAATCGCGGGCTTATACCTTCTTTCAAGCGCGCCTTCCAAACTGTTTCCAGATCCGCTCGAACAACTACAGCGTCAATTTGCCATTGGCGTGGCGATTGCGGCCGTAGTCCAAGGATTCGTTGTGTTGATTGTCATGTTTGCCTTGGCCGAAATCCTTGAACGCGTGAGAGCTATTCAAACCTCACTCACGACTTCACAAGACCTGGCCGTCCGAGGGACAGCAGAGCTATTGAAGTAAAGGCGACGGAGCTTTTGGTTTGGTGGACTGCTTACGAGTAGGAAAAGGCGAGCGCGGCGACGATCAGCGCAAGCACCAGTGCAAAGCAGCTGAGGCTAGTTTATCGTCGCTCTGATTGTTCACCCGTTCGACAAATACCGCATCGTCTGTTTCGTCCCAGTCCATGTTTACCTGTTTCTACTTGGTGTCGGCCATGACCGGATTGCTTAGAATCGCTCCCAGAACTGTTTTTCACTTTGGGCTGTACTCGGACTACCAGAAAACGCCTGATGATCAGCCACAACGGCACCGGGTTTAATTGACCATTTCTTGCATCGTCTGTTCTACCTTTGCCAGCTCCGCAGCTGCGCGATAAGCCTCGAAGTGCAGATACTCGCGATTTAATTCCTCACCACTTGGGTTGAGGTAGCGCATGAACATATCAAGGTTCTTGTGACCAGTGATTTTCTTTACCAGCGATTCTGACATTCCCGAAACGACCATTTTCGTCGTCGCATCGTGCCGGGAATCGTGCCAGACAAAATTATCCACTTGTGCATCTTTCAAAATGCCTTCCCATGCGGTCTGGAAGTTATCGCGGATGTCTACGTAATACGGATCACTGACTTGTTTGCCACTGTGCTTGCCGAGAATCTTTCGCCTGAAAACCTTGTCAGACGGTTTAGGATCTTGGTCCGAATACATTCGTTCTAGTTCCAGTCTTAGTCGCTTTGAAATCGGAATATCTTTCGGCTCCAACGTCTTCGTGGTTTCTGCTCGGACCATTAACAGGTTTTCGTCAAAAGAAACGTCACTCCACTCCAGCTTAAGAATTTCGCCTCGCCTCATGCCAGTATCCAGAGCGCAGATCAGAATTGGCTTGATATGAAGCCGCAGGAACCTTCCTTGCTTGTCCGGCAATTCACACGCGGCCAAAAGTCGTTCCTCTTCGTCACCTTGAAGTCGTCGCGCTCGTGTATTCTCTGCATTCTTACAGATGATGCCTCTAAAAGACGGAATCTTATCTAAAACTTGTGACTCTTGAGCCTCTTTCAGCATATGCCGCAGCGCTGCCAATTCTTTGTTAATAGTTGCGACTTCCAACGGTTTTCCGTTCTGCAGCCGATGCTCCAAGCGACTCTGTTGGTACAAGAGAATGTGCTTTCTCTTTATCTGACCCAACTTTCGCTTTCCGAAGTAGTCAACCAGATGTTGGACTGCGATCTTGCGTGCTACGTGCGACCTCAGTCCGCGAACCTTGACGGCTCCGCGCACCACCGCTCCAACTTTGACCGACTTCTTGATCCTGATCACTGCCGGAACCAGATGCGTTGTCTTGTATGACTCGGCATATTCGGCGAAGGTCATGTCTTTGTGGTCGAAAATCTCTAAGCCCTTGGCCAACTCGTTCTTGGTGTCGTTGTAGAAAACATCTGCCTCGGTGACGTTGTTGACAATCTTGGACTTTGATCGCAATTTTCCATGTTCATCGATGTAGTCCCAGCAGGCCTTCAGCTTTTCGATGGTCCTACCATTCTTTGCTTTGGTACGTATCTTTCGAGTGTATCCAGTCTTCAGGCGTGGCATTTAGATAATTTGCTCCTCAATGATGAGTACGGATTTAAGTACGGATTCGCTTGCGACATCCAAAGACAAAAGGCGTCGTTGTGCGACGCCTTAGCCTTTGTTTACGGGCTTGAAAGATCGTACCGCACCCCCACTGGAATGCAAGGGATTTCTTCGATTAGACTCCGGAGCGAAAGGTCGCAGGTTCGACCCCTGCCGCGGGTAATCAATTTTGACTTTCGTATCCGCTTTCGTATCCGCTTTCGATTGAATCACTGCTTAAAGGTTAGACCGCCCTAATGAGAAGCAATTTTCTTTTTTCGGGGTGCGGTTTAGATCTTCACAAGTCCTCGGAAAAGCTTTCCTAGCTTAGAAAGGCCACACGCTTTCGCGTACTCACACGTATATCGCAGTCTCATAAATAGTCGGTGCGCCCAGCGACGCTTTGCCTTAAGCGATTCGAAGTACTCGAATTGCCAGTCTGCGATGAGCGGTTTGAAAGTGAGGGCTACGGTCTTTGGAGAGAAAAGAAACTCGGACATGCGCAGCAGCTTTTGCCCTGGTGGAGCAATAATTCGCTTCGCGCGGCTTCGCGGTGCAGAGGCGAAAATTTCCCTGAATGCACATGGAGAAGTAAAAAGAGCTATCGCCACTAGTCCGAACAGTACACAAAACTCGGGAAGAACGTTGCCAATACACAGCCGCCAGTTATCATCTTGAACGAGCAGAGCACAAGCGTTACTTCGCACGTGTCGAAAACAATCGCGGCTTTCTATATCTCAAGATCAACTACTGCAAAGAAGCACATGAGCACTTGAACCGCGCCCGACGCATCTTTGTCAGCCTAAACGATAAACTCGCATTGGCCGAGGTTGACGAAACTCGCGCCCGCGTATTTCTGAAAGAAAAGAAGAACGCAGAAGCAGAGAAAGCCGCCCGTTCGTCTGTGCGTACTTTAGAGAATTGCAAGAGATCGATTCTCTCAACCGCGCCGCAGACGCGGCGCTCGCTGCATTTCAGGAGTTGGGCGAACGATTAGCTATAAAAGATGCGATCACTGTGTCAGGCAGACCGTTAGATGAGGAATTATTTTTAATTGAGCATGAGTTAATCAAACACGCGCTGGTGAACGCTCAAGGCAGAGTAACCTTTGCCGCCCGTAGTCTCGGCATGGGCTACCAGAGGTTCCCGCACAGACTCAACACAAAGCACAAAGACCTGCTCCAGTACCGAAATCCTTCACGGCAACGGAAGCGTAGAAAGTAAGCAATGGATTTTCCGAAACGCATACCGGAAAAGTTGAAAGCGATCCGCGAGCACCTGAAATTGACGCCGGATGAAATCGCGCCAATGGTCGGCGCACGAACAGGCGCGAAGATTCTTGCTTATGAAAATAACGAGGATGATTTGCTGGTAACGTGTTGTGGAAGTATTCCAAACTTGCGGGATGTCAGATCGATCAAATTCTCTATGACAATCTCGAAGTCACTTTTCGATCGTTGCAGGCAGTCTAAAACCTGATTGAGAATTCTTTGTAACTGGTGGCGAGAGATGGATTACAGTTTACAAAAAGTGGCAACGGATCCTTCAAAGAAATCCAGCTTGAGGATCAGCGCTGCAAGCGCGTGTGTTACCAACCGTCTAAAGTCTATCGACACTCGTCAGCGAGTAACTGGCGCTTAGCTCGCTCTAGTATTACTGCGGCTCTAGCGCTACGGATTGCCGCATAGCGTGAAATCACCACGACAGCCACGGAAGTACCGAGGTTCATTAACCAGAAGCGGAGTTTGAACGGATAATCTGGAAGCTGCCCGGAGTAATAGAGCAACATCGTGACCACGTTAGTGAGACCAGTAAATGCATAAGGTAGAACAGCACTGTAGCCCACGTACCACCAGCACTCTGGGCAAAGGCAGTCTCCAGATGCGTTTGTAGAAGCGCAGTTTGTCAAACTCAAGTAAGGATTGCTTCACTTGCTGCCCTCCATTCGTCGCTATATTGAACTGCAAGGTTGGAGTGTTTCGTGAGAGTTTTCGAACTCGAGCGAGAGTTTCACAGGCGCGTGTGAAACGACGCTGCGCGGCGCTTAAACGTCTCGAAAACTTCGGGCTTGCGGCGTTTGCCTCATCGTCGACGGTAAAAGTAACCGCCGCCACCGAAGAGTAGGACCAGAACGACGATGAGAATTATTATTGTGGTATTACTCATGGTCTCTAGAGACTACCACCGTTCCGCCCGGCCGTCGATACGTACCAAGCGAAAATCGCCGCGCTACGTTCTCGGGATGTCTGCAATCGGCTTCTCTGCGAGTTCTCCAAGGAGGTTAGACCAACTGCGCGAAGCCGACGAGTCTCTGAACGATGTCACGCGAACCTCGCCAACGTAGCGGCGTGCTTGCGGAAACAGGATCTAAGGATGGCTGAGCATCATCTACGAGCGGCAGAGTGGCATTTAGACCAGGCGAAGCTGAGAATAGCGGCAGTCGGGCAGTCAAGAACTAAGGTGATGATGAGTTAGAAAGGAAAAGGCCGGGTGATTGGTCTAGAAGAACGCTATAGACAATATCGTCAGCCCCATAGGTGCTCGCCATTCTAACGGCTAAGGTTCTACGCACTGCATCTTCATTCCGTTTGCAACCTTCAACCAACTGTTTTCAATCGTTCGGTTTCTCTTAGAAGACCATCTGTGTCGATATTTCTCCACGTCGGATTTCCAGAGCTGCCTTTGTCATCTGAGCGACCGTCAGGCTATACCCTGTTCACAGCAAAAGTCCAACTTTCGCGAATGCGCTCACTTCGCGAAATTCACTTGCTGCCCTCCATCCGTGGCTATATTGAACTGCAACGCGGGCGTATTGCGAGACAGTTTTCGAACGCGAGCAAGTGTTTCGCACGCCCGAGTGAAGCGCTTTTGAGCAGCGCTCAACCGTTTCTCCCAATACATACCGAGGGTCAATGTAATTGATTGTGCCATCGTCCCCGAGTAACTCAATTCCACAAGATTCAGCTTAGGCCAACACAAAGCGGCTTGCTGAATTAAAAGTTTCTCCAATAAGGGTGCGTTCTCGTAACCTAGATCTTTCTTCAACGCTTGCAGGCGCTGTTTCCAACACTCTTTGACGGCCGCGGTCGCTCGAGCATTGTCAATAACCGTCAGTTCAGCAAGCGGGTGAAAAATCTGTGCGCTCCCCTCTTAGTCGTTTGAAGTGATGTTGGCTCACCGGGGCACAGGCGGGTTCGTCAACGATTGCACATCTTTATTGGCGTCGGCGTCGTTTTCTTCCCATGCAACCACATCACCTGCGAGTGACGGTTGGTGAGGCTTGAAGCGGAACCGGGGTGGGTGGGAAATAAATAACGACGTGCGACCAGAACGAGAAGCTAATGCGGAGAAGCCGTTCATGGCAATTTCAAACAGGCCTTGTGAGCGAAGAAACTTGGTTGTTTTAGGAAGGCAGTCAGAATTGTCAACGAGAATAGCGCCGCCGGGATTGAGGTGCTTAATTGCCTCGACACTACACGCAAACCGATTAGTGCCGTCAACGATGATTAGATCGTACATGCCATCAATTGATCTGACATATTCGGGCCCTTGGGCAAATATGACCGACCTTAGCGAGGCTGAAACACGACTAAACCACTCACGGTTGTCTTCAACGCTAACTACAACTTTGGCTCGTTTGGCCCACCAAAGGGTAGAGTTTCCACATCCGTACTCAAACACTGACGAGTCGGAGAAGTCGAAGGAACCCAAGTATTCGATCATCGGGTAGGTGTACCAGGGGAGAGGCTCGCCGTTCACGTCTACAACTTGACTTTCAGCGATTGAGCGACCGTAGCCGAACTTCATTAAATTCTGTACCAGTTCAGTAACGAGAGGCACAGCCACAAGGGGGATTTCGGACAGATCTGACAAAGCGAAACGAGTTGATACCAAGGCGCGATTCGGGACGAGGGTCTTGAGTAGCGAGCGCAAGGTAGGTGACCTCCGACAACTGAAGTCTCTAACATTAAACGGTAGTAGTCAATACGCGGTAAAAGCCGAAATAGTACCTAGCTTTATTAAAGCAACCGACAGCGCGTCACTCTAGCAAACGCTACAAAATAAATTTCGGCTGGAATGAAGTGAGTTTGCTGGAACGCAGAGGCTCGGGACCAGCCTTCAATTGAAGTGCGCGGGAGATTATTACTGATCGGGATAAAAGTCAACGGCAGTCAATTACTTTGCGACGTTCACTTGCTGCCCTCCACTTGTCGCGATGTTGAACCCGAGGGCCCCATCTGCAGCGGCGACTAATTCATTGGATTGAGATGACATGCGACCCCGTCCTTTCGGATTAGGTTACGGGAACCCAAAGGCAGTGTACAGACAGATCCGTTCCTCGATCCGCGACCATCCGCGGCGAAATTCATTCCCCAAACTCACGTTTTTTGTTAGGCTTAGGCCAACCCCCGGGTCCCCCAAAACTCAGGTTCTGTATGAGCACGGCGACCAACGGCCAACGCACGATCCTCGTTGTTGATGATTTTGACGACACGCGCCTTTTGCTGCGCACCTGGCTGGAACGCAGAGGGTTTCGTGTGGTCGAGGCTGAGAATGGAATTCAGGCGATAAATCAGGCCGAAACCGAAGCGCCCGACCTGATCATCATGGATATGCAGATGCCGCAACTCGATGGCCTCTCTGCCACGCGGCGTATACGCAATCTGGAGTCGATGAACGCGGTGCCGATTGTCGCCGTCTCGGCCTACGGCGCCGACCAGTTTCGCGAGCAGGCACTCGCCGCCGGCTGTAACGAATATGTCTCGACGCCTTTTGAACCAGCAACTCTCGAAGGAATAATTCGGGACCTGGTGCATCCCTGATGCTTTAGTGCAATCCACGCACGGGTGCGTATAATCTCACGCATGCTACGAGCCTTCTTGTTCCCACTGTTGCTCCTCGTGTTGGCCCAATCCGCGTCTGCACAATGCACGAAAAAGATCAGCGAGCTGCCGGCGGCGCCTGAGTTGTCAGGCTTTCAGCTTGGCATGACGAAAGAACAGATCAAGTTGCGCGTTCCACAAACGAAGTTTGGCAAAGCGGATCATTTTGGTGTCTCTAAAACAACGATTAATCCCTATTTCGACGAGACGATCGATAAAACAAAGTTTCAGGGAGTACGGAGCATCTCGCTCGATCTGCTTGACGACAAGCTCACATCGATCTGGATCGGATTCGACGAAACGTACAAGATCCGCACTGCCGAAGAGTTTGTTAAGTCGATCTCGCAGTCGCTGCAAGTTAACGGCAACTGGTCGTCTTATCGATCAAGAGGACAACAACTGCGCTGTGCTGACTTTCAACTGATCGTAACCACCGTCGCTGGCGGTCCAAGTTTCCGCATGCTCGACACCGGCGCCGAGGATCTCGTTGCAGAACGAAGACAACTCAAAGAGGAGCAGGACGCAGCGGTCGAGTCCGCCGCAACTGACGATGCTGAAATCATCGCCGACAAACAATCGAAAACGTACTACTCGAATGGCTGCCTGCCGGGCAAGGACATCGCTGAAGCAAACAGAGTAACCTTTAAGACAACAGCGGAAGCGGAGAAGGCCGGCTTCAAAGCAGCGAAGAACTGTCACTGACAAAACAACAGGAGAACACAGCCATGTTGAAAGAATTCAAAGAATTCATCGCTCGAGGAAATGTGATCGACCTGGCAGTTGCAGTAATTATCGGCGCCGCATTCGGAAAGATAGTCACATCGTTGGTCGAAGGCGTCATCATGCCGCCCATCGGATTAGCACTCGGCAA
>DATEIS010000246.1:0-5249 GCA_035278765.1 Pyrinomonadaceae bacterium
GGTTTGGTGAACACGTTTCAAACCACGGGCGGCCACGGAGGGCCGCCCCTACAGTACGTCCCGAGGCGCCCAATTCATCCGACTCCCAAGGTCACGGCGCGCATTTCCATTGGCTGCGACATTAACCAAATCGCCCCGGCCGTCATGATCAACGCAACTGCGGCCCAGAGCGCGAAGATACGCGACGGGTGGTCCACCTCTTCTCTCACCGCAATCGAATAACTAACCAACAACGACCCGAGCAGCCCAAGAAACACAAACCCAAACTCAAAAAGCGTCACCACATTCGGCGCGAACCCCGGCGTGCCCCACTGCGGTTGGCCCAACCCAGCCCATCCAAGCTCAGCAAGCGCCGCCTGGGTCACCGGAACAATTGTGTAAAGACCCGTCAGGAAATGAAACCCGTAATGTGCCAACCAGATTCCAAACCCGAGTGGCGCGAGCACATACGAATAACGCACAGCTACAGCAACGATCGGCTTCCTGCTTCCACCCCAAACCCGCGTCAACCACGCCGCCACACCAATCAGCAGCAACGGTTCAAGGACCAGAAACAACGCGAAGATAGAGGCGAGTATCGGAAACTCACGATTGAGTCCCAAAACTCTCGCGAGCCAACTTTCAAGCGCGTAAACCGGACTAACCATCCCAAACGCATTCAGCAACGCACCAAACGTGAACACGACCATGAGGGCCGCCAAATCCTTACGCCTGGAAAAGATACCGAGCCCCGACCGCATCGGATCTGTCGTCAGCTCCGCGGCCGGAACTCGACTAAGTATGCCAACGTTGTCGTGCGGACACGCCTGCACACAATCAAGACAGAACGTGCAGTCAACATTCCCAACCTTGCGCGGTTGAAAGAGCGCCAGCTCGCAACCACGTTGAATCGCGACGAGTGGCGCCGCCGGCTCACGCACGCCACGGATGCAATCCTTCGTCGCGCATTGTTCGCACACTGCCGTGTCGCGCACTGCAACTTCAAGCGGCGACGCAGTTGAAGCAACAAAATTAAACTGCCCGATCGGACAAACAAACTTGCAGAACGTCGCGTGTTTGAAAACTGAGTCGATCAGTAGTGCACCAGCAAAGTAGCCGACGATGAGCCACGCGGTCCACCAGGGTGACGCCCACAGGTCGAGCCACTCGTACACGAAGAGCATCGTCACAAACAATCCGATCGAGAACCATTTGTTACGCAGGCTGCGCGGCCAGTTTCGCACCGGCCGAAAGAACTTGCGCGCCAGATTTCGCACCAGCATGAACGGACACGCAAGACAAAAGAAGTTTCCCGCCAGCAGCAGCACAAACACGAGGGCGCCGCGAAAGTGAACCCAGGTGTATGTCGTCGCCAGGTTCTTCGGCGCCAATTGTGGTCCAAAGAGCCCGTGCAAGATCATCGCAACGCTGATCAGGAATAGAGGAATCTGAAGGAGCGTTCGCGAGTGCTTGTGCGTGAACAATGCCCCGACAATCGGAACACGTAACAGGTCGAAAGAGTTGCGCGGATTATTTCTATCTGGCTGGAACACGGGAGTGAATTACTGTTTATGCCGGCAAAACTCCCTTGATTTCAAACTGGCGGTCCACCGAGCCCTGGCCAGGCAACTGAATATGAACAATAAATACCCAGTCTCCCGCCATTGAAAGGTCGATGATGCTCACGTAACGGCCCGGCTCCGATTCAACCACGCTGGCACTTACCGGTTTCATACCTGCATGTGACATGTATCCTTCGAGACTGAGCCCGGCTCGTGATATCGGTTTTCCGGAACTGTCTGTTAGAAGCAGCGTGACTCGCGCCTGACCTACACGAGGTGGCTGCGGAGACACTTCGTGAGTAAGTTTGAGATCGGACGTTACATCATTCGCGCGTCTGCAACCTTGCGCGACCAGGAGGCAGAGGCAAAGCACAATCAGACAATTGCGTTTCAAGAACACTGATCAGGCAGCTACTGCCGCCACCGGCTCTCGCTTCACTGCGCAACTACACGCGGCCGCTTCTTCACCTTTCGGTGGAAACAAGTGATAGTACATACCAATCACCATCGGAATGAATACTATCGAATTGTAGAAGAGATGCAGTTCAGGTCGAAACTTTGGCATTAATAATTGCACGAAACTGATCGGCACCGGTGAGCCAAACCAGTAGTGATGCGTAACTGCCTGCCATTGCAGTACAAAGTGTTCGATGTGATGCCAGAACTGAATTACTAAAGCGATGGTCCACCACTTACGAGAGGTTCCTGTAAACCCTTTCCGCAAGGTCCAGAGTCCGATTAGCATCACGATCGCGTAGCCGTAGTGCAGCACTTCGGAAGACACGAGCCACGGGAAGAAGAGACCAAGAACGCCGTTCGATTGCGGCTTGGGCCAACCAAGCACGTAAATCTGAAAAGTTTGCGCGAGGTGTTCGGCCCAGTGGGCAAGCACGATAAACATAAAGATGTTCAAGGCGCGTTTATGCCAAACGGTGTTCAGCTTATCGTAAAAGCTGGGTTCGACAGAACCGATGCGCGCGTGCACGGCGTGGGCTGACATTTCTCAACCTCCCTATAAACTTTTCCGGAGTTGCGATGATACAGGTCGAGCAATCTTAAGACTGTCGGCACAATTAGTAAATATGAAAACGATCTGTCAATCTATAGTTGGAGAACAACTTCAACCCTTAGACTGGTTTAGATAAATAGAGAGAACATTTTAAGACAAGATGGGGGAATTAGCGTGTCAATTCCCGCTAATCTTCTCGAGCATCATGCCTTCAAATTATCAAGATATCTACAACCGCTGGCTGGCCAACCCTCAAGACTTCTGGGCCGAGGCTGCTGAGGCCATTCACTGGTACAGGAAGTGGGACAAAGTGTTCGACGAATCACGAGCGCCGTTTTGTCGCTGGTTTAGTGGAGGGTTACTCAACACCTGCTACAACACACTCGATCGCCATTGCGAGACTGGACGTGCCGATCAAACTGCGCTCATCTACGACAGTCCTGTCACCCAAACAGTTAAGACGTTCACTTATCGTGAGCTACTCAATGAAGTGTCGCGTTTCGCGGGCGTCCTGCGCAACCGTGGTGTAGAGAAAGGCGACCGCGTCATCATTTACATGCCGATGGTGCCCGAAACTCTGATTGCAATGCTTGCCTGTGCGCGTATCGGCGCCATTCACAGCGTCGTCTTCGGCGGCTTCTCTTCTCCGGAACTCGCCAAACGTATCGACGATGCGCGACCGCGTCTGGTTGTTTCAGCATCCTGCGGCATCGAAGTTAATCGCGTCGTGCCCTACAAACCACTATTGGACCAGGCGATCGAAAGTGCATCGTGGAAACCTCAATCGTCCATCATCCTGCAGCGTCCGCAGGAACGAGCACCGATGATTGCGGGCCGAGATCTGGATTGGCACGAATTGATGGCCGCCGCTGAGCCTGTCGACTGCGTTCCTGTTCTTGCAACCGATCCGCTGTACATCTTGTACACCTCAGGCACGACTGGTGTGCCGAAGGGTGTCGTGCGTGACAACGGCGGACACCTCGTTGCACTCAAATGGAGCTTGCCTAACATCTACAACTCGCACCCGGGTGACGTGTTTTGGGCATCGTCCGATCTTGGCTGGGCCGTTGGTCACTCTTACATTTTGTATGGCCCACTCGCCAACGGCAACACGACTGTATTGTATGAAGGCAAACCCGTGGGCACTCCTGATGCCGGTGCATTTTGGCGCGTGATATCGCAGCACAAAGTGAAGACGATGTTTGTGGCTCCGACAGCGATTCGTGCCATCAAGCGAGAAGATCCACGAGGCGAACGCATTGCAGGGCGGAATCTCGAACACTTTCGCACCCTCTTTGTCGCGGGTGAACGTTGCGATCCGGACACGCTCGAATGGGCCACCAAACATCTTGGCGTGCCAGTGATCGATCATTGGTGGCAGACTGAAACCGGTTGGCCCGTGGGCGCGAATGTCGCTGGATCAAATATGCTACCTATCAAACCCGGCTCGTGTGGTGTGCCGATGCCTGGCTATGACGTGCGAGTCGTCAACGACGAAAGCCACGAAGTTTCTGCGAACACGACCGCGAACGTCGCAATCAAACTTCCCTTGCCTCCGGGATGTCTCTTAACTCTCTGGAATAACGATGCCGGTTGCCAGGAGTCGTACTACAACTCTTATCCCGGTTACTACAAGACGGGTGATGCGGGGTTTAAAGACGACGATGGCTATCTCTGGATCATGGGTCGCACTGACGACATCATCAACGTCGCCGGTCATCGTCTCTCGACAGGCGGAATGGAAGAAGTGATCGCCGCACATCCTGACGTCGCCGAATGTGCTGTGATTGGAAAAGCTGATGAGGTTAAAGGTGAAGTGCCGCTCGGCTTAGTTGTCCTCAAAGCCGGCACCAATCGAAGTGAAGAAGAGATTGTGCGCGAAGTGATCGCAATGGTGCGCGAAAGGATTGGACCAGTAGCCTCCTTCAAAACAGCACGAGTTGTGAATCGCTTGCCCAAGACGCGTTCAGGAAAGATCGTGCGCGGTACGATCAAGAAGATAGCGGACGGCGTTGACTATCAAATTCCAGCAACCATTGAAGACGCCACAGTGCTCGACGAAATCAAAGCTATCTTGATGTGACTCAGGGTTTTCTGAAGATCGCATCATCAATCGCGATGTTGTGCTTGATCTCGTCCACAGTCAAGGTCTTATCTGGTTCTTTTCGCCAGCCAGCGATCGTTCCGGTTATTCCGGCAAGTTGGAAGGTTCCTTTCATTTTCAAACTCGTAATACCGGCGATAGCTTCCTGGCCCCCAAGTGCTTCTACGTAACGCTCCAGAATCTGATCGATCATCGCTTGTTCGGTTGGCGATGGAGATGCTGTGGGAGAAGGTTCGCTAGTTCCAGAACGAACACAGGAAAGTTGGACTGTTAAGAGAAGAGCGGCAAGCAGCAGAACTGGGGGAGGTTTCAGCGGCATTGGCCACAAAAGAGCATAAAACGAGCAAAAGGCACAAGTGTTTTGTAGCACTTGCGCCTTTCGCTCTGTGTAATCTGCTTGATACTGTTACTTCAGTTGATAGAAAAGTTTGTCGTACGTGAGACCATTGATCTCGAACGGCGTCGTGAGCATAACTCCTAATCCAACGATCGTGACACCCGGATCGTTCGGGCTGTTGCGATCCGTTCGATCCAGGAAAACACCTTCAAACTTTCCTCTTGCTCCGTCGGAATAAACTTTCGTCGCCGTCAACAA
>DATEIS010000247.1:0-4934 GCA_035278765.1 Pyrinomonadaceae bacterium
CGAACACTATCAAAGCCACGGGCGGCCACGGAGGGCCGCCCCTACAAAAGGCGCTTACGAAGTTCAGCAAATGTAACCTTGTTGTAGTCTTTCGGTATCTGAAAAAGACTTTGGTCCACGTCAAGCGAGATTTCCGAAAGTTCCATCGAGACGCGCGTACCATCTGCTGATTTAGCCTCGGATTTGATGGGCATCTTGAGAGCCTCATCGATCCAGATCAACGTCTCATTTACGCTGACGTTCGGAGAGCTTGCAGCGTTAACAACGACCCGGTATTTGTCTGTGTCGCGCTGCCCGAGCGCTTCCTTGCCGAGGGGTTGGTAGCTGGTGCTCCCTGTGTCCGCATGCAACAAACCTTCCGGAGACCGCTCCAAAGCGTCCTCATCCTCGTTTCCCGGAAGGTCACTGTCTGCCGCAACCTCGGCGTAAATCTTTTCCGCGGGCAACAAAACAAACCGGCCTTCAGGCGTTTCAAGATAAGCGATCGTTTTCGACGCTACCTGAGATTCGGCGCGACGCAAGTTGCCATCGCGTGCGATCAGATTTTTCGTTGTTACAGTTTTACCGTTTGCAGTCACGACCGTGAAAGTTCGAATTGCGCGGTAACGATTGGGTTCCTTAGTTTGAAACGGAGGCGTTGAGGAAACAACAGTATCGGAATTCGAGTTTCTGTTCGGAATGGAATTATCCTGCGGACGACAGGAGATCGTGAGCAGCGCAAGCGAAGCTATGACTAGCGCACGTCTCCAACGCAAACTCATACACGTTCCAGCAAGAGCGCGAGTCCCATGCCACCGCTTACACAGAGAGTTGCGAGACCGAGTTTGGCTTGTCGCTTTTGCATTTCGTAGATGAGCGTGGTCGTGATGCGAACTCCGGTACATCCGATCGGATGGCCCAATGCGATTGAGCCGCCATTGACGTTCAAACGCTCGGCATCGAATTTCAGCTCTCGATCACATGCGATGACCTGCGCCGCAAACGCTTCGTTCAATTCGATCAAGTCGATTTCGGAGAGCGAGAGATGCTGTCGTTCCAGTAACGTGCGCACCGCAGGTACAGGACCGATACCCATGATATCGGGCGCAACCCCGCAGATTTCATAGTCAACAATGCGTGCTTGCGGCGACGTTCCGAATCGTTCGAGTCCTTCTTCACTCAACACTACGAGGGCGGCGGCGCCGTCAGTAATACCCGAGGAGTTGCCGGCTGTGACTGAGCCGTCTTTGTAGAACACGGGTTGCAGTTTCGCGAGATCTTGAAGCGTGGTTCCGGCTCGGCAGTGTTCGTCTTGAGAGAAGGATGTCGTCTCACCTTTCTTGCCACTGATTTCAAGAGACGTCACTTCGTCTTTGAATCTTCCCGATGCAATGGCCGCTTCCGCTTTCTGCTGCGACCGCAATGCAAACTCGTCCTGTTCCTGGCGAGAAATTTCGTATTGTCGTGCAAGCTTCTCGGCCGTCTGGCCCATCAATAGTCCGGAAAGTGGATCGCTGAAGCCGTCGCGATACATACCGTCGACAAGCTGCATGTTGCCCATGCGCATGCCCCAACGCGCGCCGTCGGCGAAATACGGGACGCGCGACATGCTTTCAGTGCCACCGGCCAGAACGGCGTCAGCACGACCAAGCATGATCTCCTGCGCGGCAAGAATGATTGCTTTTAATCCTGAGCCACACGCCTGATTGATCGTGGCCGCGGGAACTGTTTCCGGAACGCCGGCGCGGAAAGTGATCTGGCGCGCGACGTTTGGTCCACCACCAGCCTGTCGCGCACATCCCCAAATCGAATCAGTAACTTGATCCGGGGAGATGCCCGCACGGCGCAGACTCTCCTGCGCCACTGCTACGCCGAGATCGGCAGCGGTCCATGATGCGAGTGTGCCGCCGAATTTACCGATCGGCGTTCGTACTGCTCCTGCAAGAAAAACGTTCTTCATAAGTTGACCAAAAATGTAGCACAGGGTAGAAGTAGGCCACAAAAAGGCACAAAAAGCACAAAAGACACAAAAAGGCGCCTCACATGCTTCAAGACCTCACGAATCCAGCGCGGTTGGAATCTGCGTATGAACAAATTACGTCGTTGTTTCGCGAACACGCGGAATGGTTGTTTGTCTCCGATGGCGTAGTGCAGCCACTGCGGCGAGACGAGATCGAGCTCAACTTCATTCAGCACAAACTGATGTTCTCTTGTTGGACCGAAGCGGGCACGCGTATGTGGCGGTTACTCGGTTGGGATTGGAATGGACAACTGCTCGAGCTGAAAGTTTCGCGACGAATGGGAACTGAGGTTTCGCTGATTGAGCTGATTCCTCGTACCACCGCGAAAGTCGTGACGGCAACCATTCGAGCCGCGCGGCAGATGCTTTGTGAACGATTGGCCCAACTGGCCGCCGCATTGGAACCGGAAACTGCGGTTGAACGATTGTCATTGAGTCGCGGAACAAAGCCGGGCCATCCTGGCCGGTACGCGCAGATTGTTCTGCGAAGAAGGCAGGAGAGAATTGCTGTTACGGGTCCCGTTGTTCCCTGCCAGCCTTCCGCTGTTGACGCGTTTCTTTCCTCGGCACTCCTGTGGTTTCAACGCAGGGAGGTGGAGAAACTGTGGTTGGTTGTTTCTCCCGAACTACTCCAGCCGATGATCTACCGCGTTGCACTTTTGCGTAGTGGTTTGAGGAGCATTATCAAAGTATTCGTAGTTGATGAGCATCTGACAGCGTTAACCGAAATCTCGTGTCCTGACAAAGATGAGCTGTGGAAGAAGAAACTCGCTCGCTTTCCTCCAGTTGCCGCTGTCACACCGGGCTTCCTTAGCGCGGCGATCGTTGCCGAAGCGCCGGATGCGATCGACGTGGTCCATGCACGCCACGGCGAAACACTTCGTTACTTTGGATTGCCATTCGCGCGCGTGCGTTCGTTACTCGGAAAAGAGAAAGTCTGGTTTGGCATCAACCGCGCACATCGTTGCCTGCTCGACGAATCGACGTTCAACGACTGGGATAATTTATTGCGCGATTTGCGCGAGCACCGGTCGTCCGCGGCGCTCGATCATCGTCACGCCTTTTATCGCGCTGCACCGGAAGCCTGGCTCGAGTCACTCCTGCGTCGAGACATCACCCGACTCGACCCGGGTTTGATCATCGCCCCACTACACGCTCAGTTTCGAACCGCTCGCGGCGCGAAGCTCGGCATCAGGCCAATCGATCTACTGGCATTGCGGCAAGACGGTCGTTTAGTGGTGATTGAATTGAAAGTCTCGGAAGACCGTGAACACGTATTGCAGGGAGCTGATTACTGGCGACGCGTCGAAGCTCATCGCCGCCGTGGACACATCGCAAAAGCAAGGCTATTCGGGGTGCGTGCGATCAGCAATGAGCCGCCTCTTGTCTACCTCGTCGCTCCAACACTGCGCGTCCACCCGGCCTTCCAAACGCTTGCCCAATGCATCTCGTCCGACATCGAAATCTATCGCTTCGACATCAACGAAGATTGGCGCTCGGGCGTCCGCGTTATGCGCCGCAAAAAGGTAAATTAGCCACAAAAAGGCACAAAAAGCACAAAAAATAAAAACCAGTTTCATTTGTGCTTTTTGTGCCTACTAATGCTTTACAAAAATGCTGTCGGGTTCGTTGCTGAGTGGTGGGGGGACAACGCTGGCCATCGCCGGAGTAGTCATGTTTTGGAGCGTGTCGTCCTTGGAGTAGATGCCGGAGACGCGCATCTTGAACTCATCCGGATTCGTTGCGTTGTGCAGCGCCTCTTCCTGTGAGATGAGCCGTGATTGGAGCAGATGGAACAACGACTGATCGAACGTCTGCATGCCGTACTGCGATGTGCCGGCCGCGATTGCTTCACGGATCAGATAGGTCTTTTCTTCATTGATGATGTGATCGCGAATGGTAGCGGTCGATACCAAAACTTCAATCGCCGGCACACGTCCCGCGCCTTTTGCCGCACGGACCAGGCGCATCGAGATCACAGCCTTCAGAATCCCAGCAAGCTGAATGCGCACAGACTTCTGCTGGTGCGACGGAAACGAAGAAACAATGCGGGTGATGGTTTCGGTGGCATCGAGTGTGTGCAGCGTTGAAAGCACCAGGTGACCTGTTTCGGCAGCCGTCAGTGCGGTTTCAATCGTTTCGTGATCACGCATTTCGCCGACGAGTATGACGTCGGGATCTTGCCGCAATGCGCCTCGAAGAGCTTCGGCGAATGAACGTGTATCGACGTCCACTTCGCGCTGCGTCACAAACGCGTGTTTATCGCGATGCAGAAACTCAATTGGATCTTCAATCGTGACGATGTGACCGCTGCGTGTGGAGTTGATGCAATCGATCATCGCCGCGAGCGTTGTCGATTTACCGGAACCGGTTGCCCCTGTGACAAGGATCAGGCCACGGCGTTCTTCGGCAATCCTGTCGATTACGGGTGGCAGACCGAGTTGGGCCGCGGTCTTCGTGTGATCCGGAATGACGCGGAGCACGATACTGACCGTGCCGCGTTGCTGGAAGATGTTTGCTCTGAAGCGTCCCAGCCCTGATACGCCATAGCCGATATCGACTTCCGAAACCTCTTTAAAACGCTGCTTTTGCCGGTTGGACATCATCGAGAACGCCATGTCGAGGGTGTCTTCCGGCTTCATCCGGGGAGCGTCGGCCACCGGGTGGAGTTCGCCGCCGATACGCATCACGGGGAACGCCCCCACCTTGAGGTGGAGATCGGACGCGTTATGACCGCAGGCAACTCGAAGTAAATCGTCGATTTTTAAGGCCATGAAATATCCTGAACTACTGAAAACCTTGTGGGATTACGAGAGGTTTGCTGGCGAGTGGAGCACCGTGAGGAGCGCTCGGGCTCTTCGAATATAGCTCGACGCTCAGAGAGGCGTCAATAACTTATCCACAGATTACGCAGATTATGGAAGAAACTCTGCGT
>DATEIS010000248.1:0-5221 GCA_035278765.1 Pyrinomonadaceae bacterium
GAATCACATTCATGAGCAGATGGACAAGACTCACTCGGGCAAACGGATCTTAGGCTGGTATCACACTCACCCAAACTTCGGCATCTTTCTTTCCGAGCAGGATCAGTTTATCCAACAGGGTTTTTTCAATCTCGCGTTTCAAGTGGCTCTCGTCTACGACCCGGTGCGGAAAGTTCATGGCGTGTTCAGTTGGCGCGACAGCAAGCCATGGCGAGTCAGGCAATACTGGATAGGCACTCATCAGCATTCATGGGACGAGCCACGCGAAAAATCTGAGCCGCCAAAAATGGATGGCAGTGATGCTGGAGCGAAAGTAGCTGCTGCCGCCGCCGCGACACAGCAGGGTTCTGGAGAAGCGATTAGCAACACGTGGTTCCTCGCCGTTGCGCTTGTCGCGATCGTTTTTGGCTTCGTGATGGGCATGTGGTGGACCAGGAACTCCGGTGACGAGAATGCGCAGGTTGCTAAAGAAGCGGTGTCGAGTCTGAATACTGATTTGCTGGCGGTGATTCGCGGTGGTGTTGGTGACGAAGCAGGAAAGACTGTTGACGACAGTATTGCTCGACTCGACCAGGCAAATGAGGCCCTCAAGCCGTTAGGCGACTCAGCAAAGCCTGCGGCTCAGGCAGTCACCGAGGCGCAGGAAGGACTGAAGCGTGTGCAACGCGATCGGGTTGTCGCGCGTGAAATGCTGCGGCAACTGGATGAAGTAATCAAAACCAATCGCACGCCGGAGTTTGTCTCTCGCGATCTGGCGAACCAGCGTGTTGTGCTCGGAGACATGTACGTGCAGTTAGCACGCGAGGCAGCGCGAAATAAAGATGCCGCACGCGTTGCCGATCTTTTGACCAAGGCGGCCACGGTAAATCCACCGGGCAAGGCCGAGTACGAACAGCAGCTCAAAGGTTTTCAGGAGCAGGGAGTTCTGCCTTAACTGAATTGAGGTGAACGATGGACGAAGTACTTCACATCTCACGTGACGATCTCTACCAGCCAACTGTCGATTCAACACTGGCCCACGCAAAAGCAGTACTGCAACATGCGCAGCCCATTGTGGAGGAACATATTTCACCACTCCGGCGCCTGCTGCTGTCACCTCTCTTCTTTACGCCCTTGGCCGGTCTGCTCGGAGGCTTGACGACCTGGCTGATATTGGAGCCGTGGATCGACGATTCGAGCGACGTTAATGTAGCGGCGGCGATCATGTTTTTTCCTATGACCGCAGTGCTTATTGTGGTTTACATCTTTATCGCTGACGCTCTTGCGAGTCGCAGATTCATCAGCAATATCGGTCGTTGGTTCAGCGGTGTGGGCTTCACCGTGTTGTTTTCCTTCGTCGCCTTCCTTCCGGTGGGAATGATCTTTACAGTGAAGGAGCTATTGTTGACTCCTCCCGACATACTGGAGCGAGCAAATATAACTCTTTGGCCGTCTGATTTCTTCATCGGATACCTCATTTTCCGAAGTCTGGCATGGGCCGTCTTTGGCGGGGCTCTGGGCCTTGGCATGAACTTGATTAAAAGCACGAAGGGACAACGACGCGCGTCTGTGATGGGTGGACTGGTCGGCGGTCTGCTTGGTGGATTGTTGTTCGATCCCATCAATCGCTTTCTGATTCCTTCTGTCGAACAAGGCGACGTCATGCGCCTTGTCGCACTGAGCATGGTTGGCTTGTGCGTCGGAATCTTTGTGGCTCTGAGCGAGCGGTTGGGACGTGACGGTTGGATACGCGTATTGACAGGCCCATTGCGAGGCAAAGCGTTCATTCTCTATCACAACCCGACCATCATCGGCGCTGCGCCAACTGCCAACATCTACCTATTCAAGGATCCAAAGATCGCGCCAGAACACATCGCACTTCATCGCGCTGGAAACGGTTACGAGCTTGTGCAAACACGAAACGACGCTCCAGTCAGTGTCAACAACCTGCCGGTTCATCGACGACGACTCGTCTCCGGAGATCAAATCATCGTCGGCGACACCATACTCCTCTTCGAAGAACGCGCGAAGAAACGAACACCAACAAACCAGCGCATAAGAGAAGCCAAAGTGGAAATCTAACGCGCTCGACTCTAACCACACCAAAACTGCGGAGGAAAACTGTATGTCAGAAACAGTACGGCGAATGAAGATTAACAAGCGTTACGAAGGCCAGCCTTGTCAGTGGTGTGGGGGCCTGTTCATGCTGGGCGAAGATGGAGCGATCTGCGCATCCTGCGAGAACCCATATCACGCGCGTTGCTGGGACAAAGAGAACGGATGCAACAACCCCGGTTGTGTGAATCGTCCTTTGCAACAACTCAAGGACGTCGCGCCGGCCCCAATTACAGCAACGCCGACGCGCCCATTGTCAGCCTGGGAGATGGTTTGTCCTACATGCGGCGACATTATTACCAACGCTTACTGTTTCCGTTGTCGAAACCTCTCGCCCAGTGATTACACGGGTCCAAAACAGACGTTACCCGAAGCGAAAGATGCACTGAAGTTTGCCATCATCGGCATCTTTTGTTTCGGATTCATTCTTGGCCCAATCGCGATCGTTAAAGGCACCTCAGCAAAGAAAAAGATTGAGATGGATCCGCGGTACGAAGGTGAGGGAATGGCTACGGCGGCGCAGATAATCGGTGGCATCGTCTGCCTGCTGTATATCGTCAACTTTCTCGTCCTTATTGGCGGAGTGGGAACAGGAGAATAAGAGGGCTCTGACCGGGAGGTTATCGTGAAACGCTGCTCTATTTGCAACACACAGATTTCTGATTTCGATCTCTTCTTCACCTGTACCGAGTGTGACTCGCCCTACCACGAGATCTGTTGGAAGGAGATGGGCGGTTGCGCAACGTACGGATGCAAAGCCGCGGCTGTCGCTGAGAAGCCGCCTCCACCGACGTCGTCGGCGCGCGGTTGGGGTGATGAGAAAAACTGTCCCGAGTGTTCGAGCAAGATTCCGTCGAGTGTGCTGGGATGTTCTTGCGGGGCGCGTTTTCCGTGGGCCGATCCGATGAGTAAGGACGAGTATCGGGAATGGGTAGCGGAAGATGCCTTGCGCAAACAAAGACGCACGGAGTTAATCGTCCTCTTTGTTATTACGCTCTTCGGTTTGCCGGCTCCACTTACCGGAGCCATTGCCGGTATTCAAGCCTATCGTTCGCACACCTTGCTGGTCGGTGAAGTTGGAACATATCTCGCCCTGGGATATGGAGCTCAAGTGATTGGCATGGTCTACACAATAGTGTTTCTGCTTTTGCTGTTCGGTTTCTGACGCACATGGATGACACGTATTTTTGTCCCCGCTGTGGCAACAGGAGTTCGGTTTTGCTGAAGGCGAACCAGCTTTGCCAGAGCTGTATGTCAAAGTGGGCGTGGGGCGGTGGGAGTCAGGTCGTTACCATCACTCCTGAAGCCATCGCTGCGCGACAGTCAAAACCGGCTACTAAAGCTCGACAAACAAGCCCTCTCATCCGAGTCTTACCGATTGTTTCGCTCGTTTTAAGTGCGGGCGTAGTTGCCTTGCTGGTCTACTTTTTCAAACATGACCCAACCGGGATTCCGGGTCAGCAAGTTATGAGTCGATTTGCAAACATCGCGACGGGTGCGGTGATCCTGGCAGCGTTGGGTGTTGTGCTCGGCGCGAGCGTTTTCTATTTGGCGCGAAAGAAGAACTACGATCTGCTAGTTTCGGCGCGCGTGCTTGGTGTGATTGCAATCATTCTCGGCATGGGAGTTTTTGGCACTGCGGTTTTCTGTTGGTCCAGAACAGAACGAGCAACGTCATTGTCAGCGCCCGAAGCAGGTAATGATTTACTACAACGGCTGGGTAACTCGACGGTTGTAGTTCAGGCACACGAGCCGCGCCTGAATCGCTACCAATCGGCGAAAAGAGAGGGCGTGATAATTGCCAACGAGCCGGGCCGCACGTGGATTCTCACCGTGCCCTTTCTTGATGGAAACGGAAACCCGCTTCGGCCAGGTGAACTTTGGGTGAACCTCAGCGACGGCCGAACTTTGCCGGGGCAAATTAACTGGGCCCAGGGTGAACCGGTTTATCTCGCGATCATTTCGGTTGATACGGATCAAGCATCCGGCCAGATTCAATTCCATCCCGCGGCAGAAGCTGTCGTTCCCGGGCATCCGGTGCTTGTGATTCCAAATCCGTTGAAGGGATGGATGGTGGCAAAAGGCACGGTTCTCAGTCGTGCCAGCAGGCGCACAACCATTGGCTGGAGCACAGTGGTGAAAGCCAGTTCGCCTCTCAGCCCGAGCGACGTCGGCAGCGCGATGTACGACGAAAGCGGCCGGTTGCTGGGGTTTATGGTTGGGATGGATCCGAGCAGTGGCGAGGGCCAGTTTGTGATTGTCGATTCCGCGATCGCTTCCGTCTTGGATCGGGTCAGTACCGTAACGCGGTAGCGTCGGGTCCTATCGCGCCCACAACCCAACGGTACCCGACGCTACCGCGTTACGGTACTGACCCGATCCAAGAGGAACTCACTGAAACGTAGTGAAATCGCAGCACAGGAGCAACACCATGAGCAACGTACGACTTACACGTCTTCAATCAGACTACGACACGATCCGCAGACTCGTACGAAAGCACCCGCTCATCGAAACCGAAGGTGTTTCCGGTAATCCACCCGAAAAGTACCGCCTGTTTCTAACCGTGCGGTCCTTACAGCAACGAGGAGAGGAACTGTTTTTTGTCGATCGACACCGCCTGGAGATCACTCTGCCGCGCGGTTATCCACGCGACGCGCCGATCTGCCGGATGTTGACGCCGGTATTTCACCCCAACATCGCCCCTCATGCGGTTTGTATTACTGACAACTGGAGCGCCGCGGAATCACTCAGCAGCGTCATCATGAGAGTTTGCGAGATGCTCGCTTTTCAGAGTTACAACATCAAGAGTCCTTTGAATGGAGAGGCTGCACAGTGGGCTGCGGAACATCTTACAGAACTGCCGACAGACAAACGCGAGTTTTTCCTAGACCTGGACCAGACACCGGATGTGACTGCAACGCAAGCGACAGTGTGCAGTAACTGCGGCGTCTCGGCGACGGAGTTAAAGCGATGCGATGCTGGCCATGCATTGTGTGAGTATTGTTTTGTCGAATGCGAAAAGTGCCAGGGAAAAGTTTGTCTCGTGTGCAGTATGTGCAATCAGTGCGGTCCCTCAGTCTGTACTAACTGTGCCGGAAAATCCGAGACGTTAACTCGCTGCGCTGCG
>DATEIS010000249.1:0-4234 GCA_035278765.1 Pyrinomonadaceae bacterium
AGCCACGGCCTCGGATTTGGTGAACACGATCAAAACCACGGGCGGCCACGGAGGGCCGCCCTACAGTACGTCCCGAGTCTGTTATTATCCTTGTGTGGAAGATTTAAGGAAGTTCGCGCATTATTTTCGGAATTATAAGCTTCAACTGACCCTCGGTATCCTAAGCATCCTGGCCAGTGTTACGGTCGGACTACTCATTCCTTACATTGTCGGAAAAGCGATTGATGCAAACTGGACTGAAGTTTCCTGGTCGAACCTCACAATCTCCGCCGGCAAAGTTCTTGGCGCGAGTCTGATCAGCGGGCTCTTTCTTTTCCTGCAACGCCGCATCCTGATCGGCATGTCGCGCAACATCGAGTACGACATCCGGCAGCAGTTTTACCGCCACCTCGTCGATCAACCGCTCTCGTTTTTCCACGAACACCGCACCGGCGATTTGATGGCGCGAGCCACGAACGACATGTCAGCCGTGCGTCAACTCGCGGGACCGATGATCATGTACTCGCTGAGTACGCTCTTCGTCGTGATCCTCGTCCTCCCGCTGATGATTATGCTGAACTGGTGGCTGACGTTGTTGCTGTTCGTGACGATGCCGCTCGTTTCCCTGACGGTGAAGGTCTTCGGCCAACAAGTCCACACGCGTTTCGAAAAGATCCAGGATTTCTTCGGACAGATCACTGCACGTGCGCAGGAGAACTTCAGCGGCGTGCGTGTTGTGCGAGCGTACGCGCAGGAAAACGCCGAGATGGCGGCGTTCAACAATCTCAACTGGCAGTATGCCGAGCGCAATCTCGGCCTCGTGAAAGTCGAGGCTTTGATGCGCCCATTGATGACGTTTTTGATCGGGCTTGGTTATGTGCTGATCATTTGGGCGGGTGTGCCGCTCGCGGTGCGCGGCGAAATCACGGTTGGTGAGTTCACGATGTTCAATCTATACCTCACTCGACTGATCTGGCCGTTGATCGCGCTCGGATATGTCGTGAATCTTTATCAGCGCGGCACGGCGAGTTTGAAACGACTCAACGCGATTCTGCGGATCGAGCCTTCGATTGCCGATGCTCCCGGAACAGTTGAACAGCCGCCAATCAAAGGAAAGATTGAGCTTCGCGATCTAACGTTTCGTTATCATCCAAACAATGAGCCGGTGCTAAAGAACGTGAACCTCACGATTCCCGAAGGTCATACAGTTGCTTTCGTCGGTCGCACCGGCAGTGGAAAGTCCACGATCGCGAATCTGATTCCGCGTTTGATCGAAGCGCCCGATAATACGGTTTTCATTGATGGCGTCGACATTCGCGATTATCCACTCGCGCAACTGCGGCGGAGTATTGGATACGTGCCCCAAGAGACGTTTCTTTTCAGCGACTCGGTGAAGGGAAACATCGCGTTTGGTGTTGAGGATGCGAAGACTGCCGATGTTGAATGGGCGGCCGAGATTGCGGGCTTGTCTGAAGACATTGCCGGCTTTCCGGATCGTTTCGAGGCGTTGGTTGGCGAGCGAGGCATCACGTTGTCGGGCGGTCAGAAGCAGCGCACGGCGATTGCCCGCGCGGTTTTGCGTGAGCCGAGGATCTTGATTCTCGACGATGCATTGTCGTCAGTTGATACGTACACGGAAGAGAAGATTCTCGGGCAGCTTCGCGGTGTAATGCGCGACCGCACGAGCGTGATCATCTCGCATCGCATATCGACGGTGCGTGAAGCAGATATGATTTGTGTTTTGGATGAAGGCAGGATTATCGAACAGGGAACTCATGATGAGTTGCTTGCGCTCGGTGGTGAATATGCAGCGTTGCATGAACGGCAACTACTGGAAGAAGAATTAGCGGCCACGTAAGAATAGATGTCGACTGCGGTAAAGCAATATCACGAAGAAGAAGCGATCGGGAAGACTTACGATCTTCAGGTGGCGCGACGGCTGTTGCGCTATCTGAAGCCTTATGTGCGTTGGTTGTTTGTGGCTCTCGGTCTCACGCTCGGGCTGAACCTGCTCGAAGTGTTGCAGCCAAAGTTTACCGAGTATGCAATCGACCACAACATCCTCCCTCGCCAGACTAATGGTCTGACGTTGCTGGTCATACTCTTCTTAGGCTCGCAGTTGTTGCGGCTCGTTTTCTCATACTTCCAGTCCGTATTCCTCAACAGTGTCGGACAGTATGTGATGTTCGACATGAGGAAAGAACTCTACTCCAAGCTGCAACATCAGGAAGTCGCATACTACGATCGCAATCCAGTGGGCCGGATCATGACGCGACTGACGAGTGACGTCGATGCGCTCAATGAATTGTTCACGGCCGGTGTCACAGATCTTCTCGGCGATCTGGTGAAGATCATCGCAATCGTCTCGATCATGCTGTATATGGACGTCAAGCTCACGCTCATCAGTTTGCTTACCGTTCCTTTGCTATTCGCGGCGACTACATGGTTCCGCAGAGGCGCACGAAAAGGCTACGACATGGTGCGCACGCGACTCGCGCGTATCAACGCCTTCTTACAGGAACATTTCGCCGGCGCCCAAACCGTGCAGATCTTCAATGCCGAAGCAAAGTCGCTGCGCACATTTGATCGAATCAATGACGAATATCGCCGCGCCAACATCGACACGATCTTCTACTACGCGATCTTCTTTCCACTCGTGGATCTGATCGGCGCCGTCGGAATTGCATTGATCATCTGGTATGGCGGTTATCGCGTCATGCAGAACACGCCGGAGCATACGGTGCTGACCCTCGGCGCGCTCGTAGCTTTCATCCAGTATTCGCAATCGTTGTTTCAACCCATTCGCGACATCTCAGACAAGTACAACGTGCTCCAAGCCGCGGTTGTCGCTTCCCATCGCATCTTCAAGACACTCGATCTGCCGCTCGCGATAGTCGGACCCGAAAAGCCGCTGAAAGCCGAGCGTGCGCGTGGTCGCATCGAGTTTCAGAACGTTTGGTTTGCTTACAAAGACGAAGACTGGGTGCTGAAAGACGTCTCGTTCACGGTCGAGCCGGGGCAGTCGGTCGCGCTTGTTGGCCACACCGGTTCAGGAAAGACGACGATCACGAATCTCCTGATGCGTTTTTACGACATTCAGCGCGGGCGAATTTTGCTCGACGGTGTTGATTTGCGCGACTGGGATTTGCAGGCGCTGCGACAGAACTTCGCGGTCGTGCTTCAGGAGGTGTTTCTATTCAGCGGTACGATCGAGGGGAATATTCGTCTGGGTCGTGAGGATATCACCGAGGAGCGCGTGCGCTGGGCGGCGCATGAAGTTCACGCCGATAGTTTTATCCAGAGGTTGAAGGATAACTACGAAGCCGAAGTGCGCGAACGCGGCGCGGGGTTATCAGTGGGACAGAAACAGCTTATCTCGTTCGCACGAGCGCTTGCTTTCGATCCGGCGTTACTGATTCTCGACGAGGCGACAAGCTCGATCGATACGGAGACGGAACAGTTGATCCAACGAGCGATTGAGCGCGTGATGCGCGATCGTACCTCGATCGTCGTCGCACATAGACTCTCGACGATTCAAAATGCAGACCGGATTATCGTGCTACATCACGGTGAGATTCGTGAGCAGGGAACGCATCAGGAACTGTTAGCCGAGCGGGGCTTGTATTGGAAGCTATATAAACTACAGTATGCTGATTCGCGGTCAGTTTTAGCCACAGATTAACGCGGATCAGTGGCCCGGTTCTGAATGGGCACCAGGCCCTCGAATGATTTGTAAATCTGCAGGTACATCTGCGTCTCACGTGGGATGAGCGTGCGCCAGCCGTCGCCGCCACGCTTCAGATATCCCGGGAGCTTTGCCGCGTTGGAGTTGTAACCCGCCGCAAGCAATTCACTCGGAGTCGCGACCTTCGCGCCCAATGCATACTTCACTTCATCATTCGCAGTCAGATCATTCCAGGTATCGTGCATGTAAAGCAGCATCGCCTGGAGCGCGTTGCCGTGGTTGCGCATACCGACGACAAAGTCCGGAATGAGACCAACACCCGGATGCCGCGTGCGCTCGAGGTTGTAAGCCCACGGAATCATCTGGACCATGCCGCCTGCTCCCGCCGAGCTCACCGAATAGCGATAGGTATCGAGTTCGTTGAGTGCGAACAACGAATAGATCTCTTCATAAAGCGCGAGCCGGTTCTCATCACGAAAACGTGCGTGATCGACGTGCTCGACCACACACAAGCGTTCGGCAACGTCAATGAGCTGCGGCGAAATCATCACGCCCTTTTCGCGTAAACGT
>DATEIS010000250.1:0-9524 GCA_035278765.1 Pyrinomonadaceae bacterium
GGTGTGACCTTCTCGGCGGCGCAGACCAGATCGCCTTCATTTTCGCGATCTTCGTCGTCAACGATGATGATCATCTTGCCGTCGCGGATATCGGCAACGGCGTCCTCAATGGTCGCAATAGGCACGGGGTCATGTTACCCGAAAGGAAGAGTTTTTTCACGCAAAGGCGCAGCGGCGCAACGGTTTTGCGTCTTTCGTTGCGACGTTGCGCCTTTGCGTGAGAAACCTTCTTGGGCTATCACCGTACTCCAAGTAGTTTTTCCACGTATTTTCCGATGATGTCGACCTCGAGGTTGACTTCGTCGCCGGGCTTGAGATGCCCGAGATTCGTGACTTCCCAGGTCTTCGGGATGATGGCGATTTCGAAGAAATCATCGGTGAGGGCGGCGATGGTTAAACTAATCCCTTCGACAGCCACGGAGCCCTTAAAAACGAGGTACCGCCCAATCTCTTTCGGATACGTAATTCTGACCGTCCACGACTCGCCGTGATCCTCAACACCAGCAAACTGCCCGCGCGCATCAACATGTCCCTGAACAATATGACCGCCAAGCCGTGTCGCAGGCGTGACTGCCCGTTCAAGATTGACCCGCCAGCCGGGTCGCAACCTGCCGAGCGTCGAACGCTGCAAAGTTTCGCGCGAGACGTCAGCCGCAAACGAATCGGGTTGAATGTCGAGCGCAGTCAGGCAAACGCCGTTCACTGCAATCGAGTCGCCGTGATTCGTACCTTCAGTAACGATCTCGGCCGCGATCACGATACGCGCGTTTTCCCCACGCTCTTCAATGCTGCGCACGCTGCCGAGTTCTTCAATGATTCCTGTGAACA
The DNA here is from genome assembly GCA_035278765.1 of Pyrinomonadaceae bacterium. Classification (GTDB taxonomy): domain Bacteria; phylum Acidobacteriota; class Blastocatellia; order Pyrinomonadales; family Pyrinomonadaceae; genus PSRF01. The sequence continues at coordinate 829 of DATEIS010000250.1, forward strand.
TTAATCCTATCCATCATCTCCGCAAACACTTCATCGATACTCTTTTCAGTTGAATCGACAATCACCGCATCTTCAGCGACTTTCAGAGGCGAGTCGGCGCGGGTTGAGTCGCGGCGGTCGCGCTCGATCATGTCAGCCAGTGTTTCCGCAAGTGTCGCCGAGGAACTGGACGTCAACTGGTCTTCCAAATACCGCCGTTCCGCTCGTTCATTCGGATTCGCGGTAAGAAAGAATTTGAAATCAGCATCCGGGAAAACGACGGTGCCGATGTCTCGTCCGTTCAGCACTGCCCCGCGCTTGCCCATTGCGCGTTGACGCTCCACCATCGCGCGTCGCACGCCGGGAATCGTCGAAACGATCGACGACATCGCAGTCACGTCCTCAGTGCGAATTTGATCCGTAACGTCACGGCCGTTGAGCAATACCTTTAACGAATCCGGATCGCCTTCGAGGTCAATTTCGATTTGATTGGCCAATGCGGTAACAGCTTCTTTATCCGCCGGATCAATTTTCGTTTCGATAACTGCAAGCGCAACGGCGCGATACATCGAACCGGTGTCAAGGTAAAGCAGCTTCAACGCACGTGCCAACAAACGGCCCAAGGTTGACTTGCCCGAGCCTGATGGACCGTCGATTGCGATGATCATGGTTTGTACTTTGTACTTAGACCTTTGTACTTTGTCTCGAGCCTCGCAAGCACTAAGTACAAAGTACTAAATACCAAACTACACAAACGCCGCGAACACTTCGTTTGACAACAAAGCGCCCGTGCGAGTTAGTCGAATCAAGTCGCCGTCAAGCTCAAGCAGGCCGGCTTTGCAAAAACGATCGAGATCCTCACGGTGTTCGTCGCGCAAATCAACGCCAAACGATTCTTGGTAGCGTAGCAGATCGACGCCGTGCATAAGCCGCATTCCCAGAAACACCGCCTCGGCGCGCATATCACTCTGGCTCAGTTGCTGCTCGTCAACGACCGGCGACTCACCACTCTCTATAACAGTCACGTACTTCAATACATCGCGGTGGTTGGACCAACGCCGCGTTGCCCCATCGTACGAATGCGCCGAACAACCAAAACCGTAATAGGGTTCACCAGTCCAGTATTTGACGTTGTGTCTGGAGTGAAAACCAGGCCGGCAGAGATTTGAAATCTCGTAATGCTCGTAACCGGCATCCGCAGCCTGTTCGAGCATCCACTCGTACATCACACCAGCAAGGTCGTCGTCAGGTTCTGGTTGAATTCCACGTCGAATGTGTTCGGCGAGTGGAGTACCTGAATGGACTTCGAGCAGGTAAAACGAGAGGTGTTCTGGATTAAGATAAAGCGCGAGGCTGATGTTTCTTTGCCAGCCAGTCAGTGTTTGTCCCGGCAGACCAGCGATCAGATCGAAGCTCACATTCTCGAAACCAACATTGCGAAGTTCGTTAAAAGTATTCAGCGTATCCGCAGATGTGTGCGAGCGGCCGAGTTTTGCAAGCTCACTGTCGTCGAAAGTCTGCGCACCGAAGCTTGCTCGATTCACACCCAAACTGCGAAATGCGCGCAGCTTCTCTTCGTTCACGCTGCCCGGATTTATTTCGAGGGTAATTTCTGATTTCGAATCAACCTTGAAGCAGTCATGAAGAGTCGCGAGGATCAGTTCCAATTGTGAAGGCGCGAGCAGCGACGGCGTACCGCCGCCAAAATAAATCGTGTCGACACTGTCACCGAAATAACGCGATGATCTAATGTCTGCAACAAGAGCGCGTACGTAACTTTCGGCGAGCTCGTCTTTGTACAGTCCGGTGGCGAAGTCGCAATAAGAACAACGCGAACTACAAAACGGAATGTGTAAGTAGAGACCTGCGGCAGTCATTTATTGCAAAGAATAATAGCACGCGTGTGTATGATTTCATTTCCGCGCGTATCTTTTCAAAACCCTCTGACTTTTAGCAGAGAGCTAAAAATCCGTTTTTAAAGTGCCATCCCCAAATGGCACGGAGGTTGAATAGTTCATCAGTGCTACTAAAACCATCGAGCATATGGGAGGAATAAAATCGTATGGCAGATGACAGAATGAAGCACGATGACGCACAGAGAAACATGGGCACTAAAGACGACCAGGATTTTGCCCGTCAGTCACCGGGACGTGGCGGACAGGTTGGCCAGCAAGGTGGCCAGCAGAGTGGTGGTCAACAGGGTGGCCAGCAAGGTGGTCAGTTCGGTGGCCAAAAAGGAGCGCGAAATCTGGACGAGGATGACGAGTTCGACACTGGTAAATCCAGTGGACAGAATCGCGGCGGACAGAATCGCTAATTAAAAAGACAACTCTCTTCTTTTTCTGCTCTGAGCACGGACGTAATGCGCCGTGCTCATTTTTTTATCCGTTGAACGCTACCGTCGCCGCTAATCGACTTGCTCGAAGTGCGCGCCACTCGCTCCGCCTCCGCCATCACTCGCAACGTATTCTCGCCCAGAATCTTTCTGATATCTCGTTCGCTGTAACCACGCTTGAGTAGCTCGTACGTGATGTTTGGCAACATCGAAACATCCTGCGCGCCTTCGGGCATGTCGTTCGCGCCATCGAAATCAGCACCGATCCCGACGTGATCTACGCCGGCGACCTTCACAATGTGATCGATATGATCGATCAACTTCGAGATCGGAAGCGGAGGTAACGGATTCGCCGCTTCAAGCTTGTCGCTCTCTTCCGCGCGTCGTTCCGGATCGTCTTTGTACTTCTCATCAATCGCATCCTGCTGCGCTTTGAGTCGTCGATCGCGCGCGGCGCTTTGCGGCGAAACTGTCGCAGTGTCAACAAACACACTGTAGAAGTTTACCTGGACCACGCCGCCATTCTTCGCGATCCGGCGCAAAAGATCGTCCGGAATGTTTCGCGGGACGTTGCTGAGCGCGCGCGCCGAAGAGTGTGAGGCGATAATAGGCGCCTTGGAGACGTCGAGCGCATCGCTCATCGTTTTGTCTGACACGTGCGAGACGTCGATGAGCATTCCCAGTCTATTCATTTCGCGCACGACTTCTTTTCCAAACTCACTGAGTCCATTGTGTTTTTTCTCGCCACGTCCGGCATCGGCCCAGTTGTTCGTGTTGTTCCAGGTAAGCGTCATGTAACGGACACCAAGCCGGTAAAACTGACGCAATGTGGCAAGAGAGTCTTCGATCGCGTGTCCACCCTCGATTCCCATCAGCGCCGCGACCTTCCCTTGTCTCTTGGCACGCCGGATGTCGGCGACTGTAGTCGCGATCATGAGATCTCTCGGATGGCGTTCCACAGCGCGGTAAACAGAATCGATCATGTCGAGCGTGCGTCGTGTTGAGCCGCCATGTTCGACGTACCATGGTTTGACGTAAAGCGAAAAGAACTCCGCAGTTAATCCGCCTTTTTTCATGCGTTCGATGTTGGTGCGATACGGAGCAGGCGGCGTTCCACTCAGATCGAAATCGTCGTTGGTCATCGGCGTTGTGACATCGTTGTGCGTGTCGATGACGATTGCGCGCCGGTGGATTTGTAGCGCCCGCTGGTAGAGACGTTCGTCACGCGTTTGGGCGACTGTGGGAACTACGGTTGACGAAAAAAACAGAGCGAGTAAAACCAACACAGTAGAATTTTGGAGTCGCATGAGTTCACCTTTCAACATGGTCATATGAAGCGGTATCATCCAGAGTCATGTCAATTCTGATTGCTGAAGATAACATGGCCCAGCGCCATTACCTCCGCGAGATTCTCGAAAAAGAGTTTCCTTCGCACGTACCCATTTTTGAGGCCGGCGATGGCGAAGAGACTGTGAAACTCGCTCTCGACGAGAGACCGGATGTCTGTATTCTCGACATCCAGATGCCAAAGCTCTCGGGCGTTAAAGCCGCGCGAGCCATCTGGCGCGACTTCCCAACAGCACGCATCATCTTCTGGACGCAGTTTCCACACGAGATTTACATCAACGAGATTCGGAAGATCGTAAAGTCTGTCGACCCGCCGCCGGCGTACGGTTTCATTCACAAGAACAATCCGGAGTCGCGGTTTCTCCGTTTTGTTGCCGCCGTACTCGAAGACGGCGCCGACATGATCGATCCCGCGTTCAAGGATTCATTCAAGCGACCGCTGCTGACTGAGTTTGAAGCTGAAGCTCTTTACTATCTCGCGCTTGGTCTTTCGAATTGGGCCATCGCGCGCAAGTGTTCGTTGAGTTTGCGTGGCGTCGAAAGCCGGCTCGCCACGCTTTATGAAAAACTCTTCGTGTCGCTCCCTGAAGGCACCGATCAGGAAGCGTACGAGAAACTTGCTTACAACATTCGCACGCGAGCATTTTTCGAAGCACTGCGGCGCGGACTATTGAATAGCGACGAACTCGAGAAAGCCTCAAAGGATCTCGAAGCCTGGCTCGAAAAAGATCAGAAGCGCTTCAACGAAGAGCAAAAACGAGAACTCGCCTCGAAGAAGAAATGAGGCCACAAAAAGGCACAAAAAGCACAAAAGGTTTTCTGATTCTGTTTTGTGCTTTTTGTGCCTTTTTGTGGCTAATTTTTCTGTTGTTGCCTTTTGGTGGCTCTGCTCAAACTGGTGAAGAGCAACCAAGTGCATCCCCTTCTCCGTCACCTTCGCCTTCACCGTCTCCCTCACCATCGCCGACGCCGATCACAGGTTTGCATCAGTGGGGCGCAGTGACGCTCTTTCACGGTTTGCCCTCCGATCGTGTGCGTGCGATTGCGCAAACGCCCGATGGAGCGATGTGGTTTGGGACCGAAACCGGGCTCGCGAAATTCGACGGACGAAGAACGCAAACGATTAACGATCCGGCGTTGCCCACAGGCCGCATTCTCGCACTCCAACCCGACAAAGATGGCGCGCTTTGGATTGGTACTGAAGCAGGCGCGACGCGCTTTCACGATGGCCAGTTCATCAAAGCGAACGAGACTTCAGGCCAACCCATAACCGCGATCGTCACCGATCCATCCGGCTCGGTGATCATGACTTCCGAACAAGGTCGCATCTACGAGAGTCGCGCACGCGTAGTGGTCGAAACTGTAGGCAGGGGGATCACAGACAGCGAAACGACAACCGTGAGCCGCACGGTTATTGACACTCGCGAGCTCTTGAATCAACCATTGCAAAGCAGCGATCGAGAACGACCTGGACCACTTTCGATCACGAGCGTCAGCGCTGCAAACGGTCGCATCTTTGTCGGCACGCTCAGTCGTGGCGTACTTGAAATCGCAAACGGCGCCGCTAAAGAAAGCCAGATGAGACCGCCGGCATTCTTCGTCAACGCATTGGAACGCGATCAGGACGGCAATCTCTGGATCGGCGCGCGCGCCAAAAAAGAAGAGCCGGGCGCGCTTTCAGGCGACGAACTTTCCGGTTTGAAACGACACGATGAAGCCGCGACCGGTCCGGTCATGGCATTGAAGCGAATCGGAGACGAGATGTGGGCTGGCACCGACGGTCGCGGCGTCTTCCGAATCTCAAAGACCAAAGTGCAGCGCTTCACTTTCGACGGAACTGCCGGCGGACTGCGTTCGGATCACATCTACGCGATCTTCGCCGATCGCGAAGGTGTTATCTGGTTTGGAACTGATCGTGGCGTTTGTCGTTACGATCCGCACGCGCCGCGCGTCGAAGCAATCGGCGACGCCGAAACAAACTTCGTCAGATCGCTCTTTCAATCGAGCAGCGGTCGCAGCATTGCCGGCACCAATCGCGGACTCTTTGTTTACGATGATGAAACCGCGACGTGGAATCCCGTTCCGGCACTCGGTCGCAACGCCATCTACGCAATCGCGGAGGATAAATCACAACGACTGCTTGTTGCCGCGGCCAGTGGTTTCTACGCTGGGCCAAGATCATCGGGCCGTCTGGAAGAACAGGCATTCACACGCGTTGAAGCGAGCTCCGGCGCTCCGGATACGACCGGAAGTGTGCGCGCGATTATTCAGTTTCGCGGCGCAACGTATTTCGCGATCTATGGTCGCAGCATCGATCGCATGGACGGTGGACGCAGTAGTCTCACATGGTCCAATGCCCCCGCAACTGCTCGTGAAGTTCTCAGCCTGCTCGCCGATGGCGACGAACGAATTATTGTTGGAACCAATCGCGACGGCGTGTTCGTCTCGGATGGGAAAACAATTCGCGAAGAACCCGCGTTTGCGTCAATTAAAAGCACGGCAGTCCGAACGATGGCGCGGACTCCTGATGGTTCACTATGGTTTGGAACCGGCTCCGGAATTTTTCTCTGCCGGCCTGGAGCGGCGTGCAATCTCACTGTTCCAAACGTCGACGCGCGCCATCTCTTCACGATCCAGTCAGAAAAGACAAATGAACTCTGGTGCGGCACACGCGGCAATGGGCTGTTGCGGATCCTGCTCGATCCGGTTGTTGGGCCAGTCGTTTCGGAACTCGATTCCGAGCAGGGATTGCCGTCACAAAACGTTTTTGCCGTGCTGCCATTACGAAGAGCTGACGGCAGCGACCTTGTTCTAATCGGAACGAATCGCGGCATCGCGCGTTACGAACCCGGTCGTTTGGAGCCGTCGTTATCGGCGACGCGAATCTTGAGTAAACGCGTGCATGCGCCGTCGGAGTTGCAGGCTGGTTTGAATCTGGAATATCCGCAGAACAGTTTACTGCTCGACGTAGCGGCAATCAGCAGTCGCACGTTCCCCGAGCAGTTTCAGTATGCGTTCACTCTTGTCGACAGCGGCGGACAGTCGATCAAACAGAAACTCTCGCGTGAATCACAGTTCACGATGGAGGGTTTGAAACCAGGGACGTACACCGTCACAGCACGCGCTTTCACAAAAGACCTCACGGCCTCCGCGCCATTGAGTTTCTCTTTCACCGTTGCCAAAGCTCCGTTTCCGTGGACGTCGACGGCGCTCGCAATTCTCTTAGCGCTCGCTTTGTTAGCTCTGTTGTGGGCCATCCTGGAACGACGACGAATCGTAGCGACGAGTGCAGCACTCGTGGACGCAAATCGCGAACTTGCGGACGCGCGTCTGAATCTCGCCAACGAAGCGGAACGTGAGCGACGCCGAATCTCCCGCGACCTGCACGATCAAACTCTCGCGGATCTCCGCCATCTCGCCCTCTTAACCGATCAGATCAAAGTTAATGGCGACTCAACCAGCAGCAACCCGACCGTGGCGTTGCGAAGTGAGATCGAAACGATTTCCCAGGAAGTGCGGCGCATCTGTGAAGATCTCAGCCCATCTGTGCTACAGAATGTCGGCTTCGCCGCGGCGCTCGAGTTTGCCCTTTCCCACGCTGTTCAGGACGCGCCCGCTGAGAAACGCTTCGTCTACGAGTTTCATTGTGATGATGCGATTGAGGAACGAAGCGAGCTGTCGCCAAGTGTACAAATGCAGATCTATCGTATCGTGCAGGAAGCAGTGAACAATATCTGGCGTCACGCTGAAGCGACGGAAGTGAAAATGTTTGTAACCAGTTCAGATGAAGGTGACTTTTCTTTGCGCATTGAAGACAATGGCCGGCCGTTCAAATCGCAACACACAAATTCCGAGGGTCGCGGACTTGCCAACATGCGCGCACGCGCCGGGCTGATCGATGCGCGAATCTCGTGGGAGCCACGCGAGTCGGGCGGCACTATTTTCACTTTGACGAAAGCAGCCACTGCCAATGCGCGAACTTCTTAACATCGCACCGGAAGTAGCAAAGGCACTTCTAGAGCAACGTCCCGTTGTGGCTTTGGAATCGACAGTGATCGCGCATGGGTTGCCGCGTCCACAGAATCTCCAAACCGCAAATCGCCTGGAAGCAGTTGTTCGTGACGGAGGCGCAACGCCGGCAACGATCGCAATTCTCGACGGCAAGTTATCTGCCGGTCTCGACGACGATCAAATCCGTTTACTCGCAGACGGCAACGACATCCGAAAGATCAGCACGCGAGATATTTCACTAGCTGTCGCACGAGACTGGAACGGAGCGACGACAGTCGCGTCCACAATCTGGATTGCGCAGCGCGCGGGAATAAAAGTCTTTGCAACCGGCGGCATCGGGGGTGTTCATCGGGGTTCACTGCCTGATGTCTCCGCGGATCTTCCCGAACTCGCACGCACACCGATCATCGTCGTCTGCTCGGGCGCCAAGATCGTTCTTGACTTGCCTGCCACACGCGAGTGGCTCGAAACCCACGGCGTTACTGTCATCGGCTATCAATGTGACGAGCTTCCGGCTTTTTACTCACGACAAAGCGGGCTCCCGATCGATGCGCGCGCTGAATCACCTCAGGACGTCGCTGACATCTTTCATGCGCAGCGATCTCTCGAACTCAAATCGGCGCTGCTTGTGGTTGTGCCTGTTCCCGCGGAGTTTGAAGTTCCGGCAGAGGCGCTCCAACAAGTTTTAGCTACTGCCTTGGAAGACGCAGAATGGAAAGGCATCACCGGAGCGGCGTTGACGCCGTTTCTGCTGAGTCAAATGGCTGAACGAAGCGGCGGCGCAACCTTGCGGGCGAACATCGCACTGCTTGAGAACAACGCGCGCGTTGCAGCCGAGATTGCGAGAGTACTCGGTTAGTTGTACTCTTTTGCACGCACCCCCAACAAACTGATGCTTCGAGGAGGATCCCATGGCGGACGATAACAAGTGTAAGAATCCGAGCTGTACCTGCCCACCGCAACCCGGTGGTAAATACTGTAGTGCTTCATGTGAAGGCTCAGGCGATACGATTGAGCTTGATTG
>DATEIS010000251.1:0-22541 GCA_035278765.1 Pyrinomonadaceae bacterium
ATCTTCTTGGCGTGGCCTACGACAAGAAGGGCTTCAGCGATCGCGCGCGCGATTCATTCGAACGCGCAGTGATGATGGATGAAGATGCCGATACGCTTAACAACCTCGGCTTCTCGCTCTATCAAAACGGTAACTATCGCGCCGCTATCGATCGCTTGAAGCGTGCGGCGAAACTTGCGCCAACCGACGAACGCATCCTGAACAATCTGGGCCTGGCATATTGCCGTCTTGGCAAGATCGATGAAGCTTATAAGGCTTTCTCACGCGCCACTGGTCCATTGAATGGCAATCTCAACACCGCGAAGATGCTCGAGCGCTTTGGCCGTGAAGATGACGCCATCCGTTACTACGAAGCGGCACGCACGATCGATCCCAACAACACTCTCGCTCTTCGTCGCCTGGCCGATCTCTACCAGCGCGTAGGCCGAGCGTCGGAATCAGACGCTGCTCGCTCAGCACTCGCATTGGCTTCTAACAACGGCTCCAACAACACAGGTAAATAGGTCCTCTGACCTATTCGGCCTATTAAGGAACAACTCACATGTCGCACACCGCAATTCTGACACGCGCGGAAATCGAGAGCATGGGACCACCGCTTCCGGAGGAGGTCCGTGATACCGGCATCTCCGAGCAGTTCCTTTGCGATCTCGCATTGAAGCATGTCGCCATGCTGCCTGAACCGACGACCATGGCGGTCGCCGAACGCATCAACCTCCCGCGAACGCTGTCCGAGGATCTGCTCCAACAGCTCTACCGCGAGAAGTTGATCGAAGTGAAGATGCAGTCGGCGATCGGTTCCACACGCTATGCGATGTTGGACCACGGTTGGGATCGACTGGCGCGGTTGTTGTCGATTAGCGGTTATGTTGGACCGGCGCCGGTCTCGCTGCGCGACTACTCGCACATGATGAAATTGCAGTCGATTCCGTCGAACACGGCCGACATGGACACGGTGCGACAGGCATTTCATGATCTCGTGCTTCCGGAGACACTGCTGCAAACACTCGGTTGTGTCATCAATTCGCGCCGTTCACTCTTTCTAACCGGATTGCCGGGCACCGGTAAGACCGCGGTGGCGGAACGAATCAACGGCGCATTAGAGGGCGGCATCTGGATTCCATACGCGGTCGAGATTGACGGTCAGATCATTCGCGTCTTCGACGGGCATTGTCATGAAGCGATGCCGAAGGAAGACACTCCGATTGATTACGATCGTCGCTGGGTGTTTATTCGTCGTCCGCTCGTCGTCGTTGGCGGTGAGTTGACGTTGGAGAATGCGGACCTGACGTGGAGTGAAGCGGCTAAGTTTTATGAAGCGCCGTTCCAGATGAAATCAAATGGCGGCACACTCGTCATCGACGACTTTGGTCGTCAGCGTGTGGCGCCACAGGATCTCTTAAATCGTTGGATCGTGCCACTCGAACGACGCGTGGATTATCTCGCGTTGCACACCGGTAAGAAGATCGAAGTTCCGTTTGAGCAGCTCGTCGTGTTTTCGACGAACCTTGAGGAAAAGGACCTTGCCGATCAGGCGTTTCTGCGACGCATGGGCTATCGCGCACGCGTCGAGCCGCCCACACCGGGAGCGTACACTGCGATTTTCAAACAGCAAGCTGATCGTCGTGGAATCGCGATCGAACAACCTGTGTTGGACCACATTTTGATGAAGTATCGTGTGGAGCACAGGCAGATGAAAGGTTGCGAGCCACGTGACATTCTCGATCGGGCTACAGACATTTGCCGGTTTGAAGGCAAGAACACACATCTGACGCCGCAGATCGTCGACATTGCCTGGCGCAACTATTTCGGAACGTCACATTCGTTCGCGCCTGTGCAGACGCAGGAGACCATGATCGAGCGAACACTTGCCGATCCATTAGAACTGTAATGAACAAATCCTTCAAAAATCTGCGTAATCTGTCGTTATTGATCCTGCTGGTGTGTTCGAGTCAGGCATTTGCGCAAACAGAGCAGGTTCGCTTGAAGCTCGCCGACGGTTCCTACGTAACTGTCGACGACGCCTGGGAATCGCCACAGGGAGTTTGGTATCGCAAGGGCGGACTCAGTCACCTGCTGGCGAAAGAAAAAGTAAAGAAGATCGAGCGAACCACCGCGACGCCTACACCTTCGCCGGCGCCGGCCGCGACCACTAACGACGACGATCATTTTGAAGTCTCGGAAGTTGTCGCGCGAACGCCTTCAAACAATGGCGTGTATGACCAACAGGCGTGGATTTATCTAAAAGGCGGCGCGCGTGTTGAAGCCGACAGTGCCAGCCAGTCACCAGCCGGTGTTTGGTACAAACGTGGATCGATGTCGATCTTTATCGACGCTGCTCGTGTCGATCGAATTGAAGTTGAGGATCCGGCGACTGTAGCGCAGTCAGGAAAAAAGGCGAGCGGTTGGAGTACTGGCCGCCCAGGGCTGGACGGTTTGATCCGGCAGAACGGTAACAAGTATGGAGTTGATCCATACCTGATATTCCTCGTGATGGAGCAGGAGTCGCATTTCAACACTCACGCCGTTTCACCAAAAGGCGCGCGTGGCTTGATGCAACTAATGCCGGGAACCGCCGCGCGTTTTGGGGTGCGACGATCGCATGACCCCGCACAAAATATTTCGGGCGGCACGAGATACCTGCGCGAGTTGTTGAATCGTTTTAATAACCGCGTCGATCTCGTGCTTGCGAGCTACAACGCCGGTGAAGGCGCGGTGGCAAAGTTTGGCAATCGAGTGCCGCCGTATAAAGAGACTCGCAACTACGTCAAGAAGATCAGCTATCGTTACAAGCGCAACATCGCGCGTACTAAGAAACCCGTCGCCGCTACAGCCAAGGATTCCGGCGAAAGATAATTACGCATGAAGGGAATTCTGCTCACCTGTTTGTGTCTACTGCTGGCGGTTGGCGCTTATGGTCAACAGCAGGATGGACCACTGACGAATGTACAGGTCGTGAAGCTTGTTAAAGCGGGCTTCAAAGAAAAGACCATCATCACGATCATCAACAGCCGCCCTGCCAAATACGACCTCGACACCGAACATCTCATCGAACTGAAGCGCAACGGCGTTAATGAGAACATCATCCTCGCAATGATGTCGGCGCAGATGGGAACCGTTTTCTTCAACGAAGACGGTGAATGGTCGGGCGATCCGTTCTTCAAAGACTCCAAAAAGGAGAAGGGCGGCGACTCGCAGACGCAAAGCGATGAGAACAATATTTTCGGTACTGGTTCGAGTTCGCGATCGTCGAGCCGAACGCGTGGCAGTTTAGATGGTAATCAGAACGACAGTACCCTCAGCGGATCGACGACAGTGAAAATCCTCAAGCCTCCGTCAGGTACACCAAAACTCGAGAAGACTCCGACGCTGACCAACGAGGGCGTTATTCGTCTTGTTGAGGCCGGATTTTCAGAAGGCACGATCATCAAACGGATCGAAGAGTCGCCGGTCGAATTTGACCTCTCACCCGCAAAGCTCGATGAGCTGTTCAAGAAGCGCGTTACCGACGCGATCATTGCCGCGATGAAGACCGCAATGGGTAATTAGTTTTCTCCCGCAACGACGCAGCGGCGCAAAGAAAGCACGTGGCTCTTCGTTGCGCCTTTGCGTCGTTGCGGGAGAAAATTTCCGGGCCAGAATGTTACAGTTCAGTCAGCTCCGAGGCGTCTGTAGCATTGAGACACACTTCTCCTCACTGTCCAACCAAACCCTCATTCCAGCTAAGTTATAGATGATAGTGATGTTAGGGGTCATTTTCGCCTCGCGGCATGCCCATTGCTCTATGGTCCGCGGCCTTGACTGTGTTGATCTGCCAGGGCGCGCCATAAAACTTTTGAACGGACGGAGATACGATGCGACCTATTAAGCATGCGGAGAGAGGATTGACCTTCATTGCGGGAGGCCTTTTCAACGCTATTCAGTCGATAAATAAATACAAGCCCAATCCTTCTTTTACTCCAAAATGGTCAGACAAACCCCTTTTGAAATCGTGGCAGAAAAGTAAGCCCACACTCGGCTGGCCCCGCACCACCGATTCCCTCTGTCCCAACTGCGTTATCGAAGCACGCGAAGCAATCATCAGCGGTAAGAAAGACGTCAGCGTTCTCATTAATGAGAAGGTCGGCGAGATCAAAGCCCAGATCGTTGAACGCGACGGCGAAATCTGGATGATCAAGGACTGTCCAACCCACGGCCACTTCGAAGACATGATGGCCATCGACGCCAAGTTTCTCACCCACATCGAAAAGATGTTTCCCGGCCGCGATATCGACGCGCACAACGACGAGAAACTACACAATCACGGTTCGAGCACAGTTAAGTATGGTCGCGGCGCCGTGTTGACTGTCGACCTTACCAATCGTTGCAACATGATGTGTGACCCGTGCTTCATGGACGCCAACCAGGTTGGCTTCGTTCATGAATTGAGCATGGATGAGATCAAGGAGATCCTCGACAACGCGATCACCATCAAGCCGCGTCGCCAGATGTCAGTGCAGTTCTCAGGTGGTGAGCCGTCAATCTCTCCACACTTCATTGAAGCGATTAAGTACTCGCGCAAAGTTGGTTACAACAGCGTGCAGGCTGCGACAAACGGAATCGAGTTTGCCAAGAGCAAAGAGTTCTGCCGCGAAGCAGCCGCCGCCGGACTTCGTTACGTTTATCTCCAGTTTGATGGTATCGGCAACGACGCCAACAGTCACCGCCAGGTCGGCAATCTGTTCGACGTGAAGATGAGAGCTATCAATAATCTTCACGAAGCCGGCGTCGAGATCGTTCTCGTGACGACACTCGTAAACGGCATCAACAACGATCAGGTCGGCTCCATCATTCGCTTCGCGCTCGACAATCCGAAGAAGATTGCGTTCCTTTCGTTCCAGCCGGTTTCCTTTACCGGTCGCGACGAAGAGATCACCGAGCAGCGTCGTCTACAACAGCGTTACACGCTTTCGCACCTTGCTCACGACGTGAAGAACCAGGTCGGTATCACTGAACCGACGCGCGACTGGTTCCCGCTATCGTTGATGGGAGCCTTCGCCGATTTCGCGGATCTAGTTCATGGTCCACAAGCTGAGTGGGGTCAAGTCTCTTGCGGTTGTCACCCGAATTGCGGCGTCGGTACCGCAGTGATGATCGATAAGGAACTTAAAGAGATGCGTCCGGTTCCGGAGTTTCTGAATATTCCGGGTCTCGTTAAGGACATGCAGAAGATCACGGACGCGGCGCGCGGCAAATGGATGTCGAACCTGATGATGGGTTTGACACTCTTGAAGCACTACAACCCATACAAGTCGCCATCGCAGTTTACCCTTTACGAGCTTTTCAAGAAGTTTGACAAGTCGTTTGGTCTGACTGGTAAGGACTACGGCAAAGTCAGCGGCGATCGCAGCACGCAGGACATCGAGAAGCGTCGTTCGGATCGCTGGAACTTCCTGTTTATCGCGGGAATGTGGTTCCAGGATCTCTTCAACTACGATTTCCGACGCACCGAAATGTGCATCATTCCCTACGGTACTCAGGAAGGCGAGATTTCGTTCTGCGCCTACAACACGGGTATCGGTTGGAGAAACATCATCGAGAACATGCACCAGAACGCCACCGTCGCAAAGTGGTATCAGGAGCATGGCCGGCACGAGATTTTTGCCGGTGGCAAGAATGTTGAAATGGCCGACAAGAGCCATGGCTTGATTTTGAATGACGTTGATTTGATGCGGCCTAACAAACCGCAGATGGAGGGACCGAAGACCGCGCACGAAGAGGCCGTAATGATGCGCAAGCTTTATCAGGAAATGGTGTTGAAGAAGCAGTTGGACACCAAGGAATCTGATAAGCCCGTGCAGATTAAAGGCCTTAGCCGAAAGAAAGAAGAGCCAGCCGAAGCGGTTTTGGTGTAGGTGTTTAAACACAGGAGGAAAGGATAGGTCCTGTAGAGATATAGGACCTATACTTTTGTGTGATTGCTGGCTTTTATGCTTAAATAGTCAGCCTGCAAAGGATCTAAAGAAAAGGAAAGCAGAGAACGAATGGCAATTGTTACTGTTAATCAGGGTGAATCGATTGAAAGCGCGTTGCGTCGCTTCAAGCGCAAGGTGATGACTGAAGAGATCATCAAAGACGCAAAGAAACACGCGTTCTTCATTCCTCCCGGTCAAAAGGCGAAATTGAAGTCGGCGCTGGCTCGGAAACGCAATAAGAAGAAGGGCCGGATGCGCGTTCCCCGCGACTAAGTTATTCCCGCACAACTTCAGGCCGTCGTCTTATCTCACCAATCAGATTGCCAATTGCCGATTGCCAATTGCCAATTTACGGACTGGCCGAGTTCGGTGTTGAAAATTGGCAATCGGCAATAGGCAATTGGCATTGGTATGATTCGCATCTTGCTGACCAACGACGACGGTATCCATTCCGACGGGCTGATCAAATTAGAAGAAGCCCTGAAGCCGATTGGTGACGTCTATGTCGTGGCGCCCTCGTCCGAAATGAGTGGCGCTTCGCACAGCTTGACCCTTGCTCGTCCGCTGCGAATCAGACAGCTTGATTCACGTCATTGGTCCATCGACGGAACTCCCACTGACTGCGTCACGCTTGCTCTCAATAAAATTCTTCCCGACAACGAACGACCACACATCTGCGTCTCCGGCATCAATCACGGCGGCAATCTTGGTGACGATGCAACGTATTCAGGAACAGTCGCCGGCGCACTCGAAGCCACGATCCTGGGCGTTCCCGGTGTGGCGCTAAGTCTCGTCGCACGCGATAATTTCCAGTTTGAAGAAGCGGCTGCCTTTGCTGTCGTGGCTGTCCGAAAAGTGTTGGACGAGGGCTTACCGGAAGGCACGCTGCTTAACATCAACCTGCCTCCCGGAGAAATTAAAGGCGTTAAAGTAACGAGGCAGGGAATCAAGAACGCTCGACCCGTAATCACTGAACATATTGACCCTCGCGGCAAACCGTACTTCTGGATTGGTGAAGAGTACTTCGATGGAAATTCGGTTGAGGGCACTGATTATCACGCTGTATCACAGGGATATGTATCTGTGACGCCACTGCGCAGTGATATGACGGATCACCAGGCGTTGACGGCTATCGAAACCTGGAATTACATTAAAGACTCCGAACTACTCCACAAGAGTTAATTTAGAATTCGTTTCCGGTGCAGCCAGTAAACAAACATCGGCCTGCTTCACTACAGGAGTATTCCATCCCGAGAGAGCGCATGGTTGCGCGCCTGCGCGAGCACTACGGCATTCGCGATCCAAGAGTGCTCGAGGCAATGCGGAATGTGCCGCGCCACTTCTTCGTGCCGGAAGCATTACAGAGTCGTGCGTACGGCGATCATGCTTTACCTATTAGTGCCAACCAAACTATTTCACAACCATTCATCGTCGCCAAGATGACAGAGCTGCTTGAGCTCGGCGCGAATAGTCGAGTGCTCGAAATCGGCGCCGGCTCCGGTTATCAGACTGCCGTGTTGGCCCAGGTCGCAGCGCAGGTCTACTCGATCGAACGCATTGGCGATCTTGCGCGGGAAGCACAGGCAAGAATTCGTCAACTCGAGATTTACAATGCAACGGTGAAATGCTTTGATGGCACACTTGGTTGGGCGGCAAACGCGCCTTACGATGGCATTCTTGTCGCTGCCGGTGGTCCGACAATTCCGGAACCGCTAATCACGCAACTCAAGGTGGGTGGTCGTCTCGTTGTACCGGTCGGTGAATCACGTGAATGTCAGCGACTGATTCGAGTAATTAAAACCGATCAGGGTCGAAAGGAAGAAGATCATGGAGGATGTGCTTTCGTACCATTGATCGGCCAGCATGGCTGGTCTGATCGGTAAATTGCTCGCTTATGATTGCAAAAATTATCGCCATACTCTCCGGGTTTATCGTCGCTGTCATATCCAAGATGGGCTACATGGGCGTTGTTCTTTTGATGGCCATCGAGTCTGCGTGCATACCTTTGCCCTCCGAGATCATCATGCCGTTCGCCGGTTATCTGGTGAGTCGCGGCGAGATGAACCTCTGGTGGGTTGGCGTTGCCGGTGCAGTTGGATGTGTGTTGGGATCGCTCGTAGCTTACTGGGTTGGGATGTACGGCGGCCGGCCTTTCATTGAGAAGTACGGAAAATACATTCTGCTTTCGCGTCACGATCTCGACATCGCTGATCGTTGGTTTGCGAAGTATGGAGAAATAATAGTTTTTGTCAGTCGTCTGCTGCCGGCGATTCGAACGTTCATCGCGTTTCCGGCAGGTGTAGCGCGGATGAATTTAACGCGCTTCGTGATTTACACATTTGCAGGATCGCTGCCGTGGTGTCTCGGGTTAGCGTACATCGGGCAGAAGCTTGGCGAGCAGTGGGACAAAGACCCGACGCTAAAGACCTGGTTTCACCGTTTTGATTTCCTGATCGGCATCGCGGGCGTTCTCTTCGTCGCCTGGTGGGTCTGGCGCCACATCAAACACTCACGCCCGACTGCACATTAAGACGGCCTTTTATGTGCTTTATGTGCCATTTTGTGGCTAATCTTTCTTCTGTGGCTCTGTTCACAAACTGTTCATAAGTCGATCACCCTCCGTTAACCAGCAGTGGCTACTTTCTCGGTCCAAACCCTGAAAGGAGCAATTCATGCTACGTGTGCTTGCAACGGCACTCGCCGTTATTAGTCTGACTACTGCAACGCTTTGTTTCTCCGCGCCAAACCCGCTCGCTTTAACTCCCGGTATTACATTGATCGGTAAAGGTGTCGTCAGCGGAAGTGCACTCGACACATCCGGACTCACCGGCAACATCTGCCAGGAGAGCGCGCCGGCCAACTGTGTTCCTAAAGCAATCTTCGGCGGCTTCGGTTCTGATTTGACTTACACTGGTCATGACAACGTTTTTATCGCCGCGCCCGATCGTGGTCCATTCGATGGTTTGACCGACGTTCCATACCTCGATCGCTTTTATTTCCTGCACATCACCACGGACGTCGGCGCACCATTTCCAAACATCCGCACGGTCCTGCTCGATACCCGCTTTTTCAAAGATCAAGGTGGGAAGAATTTTGTCGGTGCGGCAGGTTCATTCGATGACCGGCTCGATCCGGAAGGCATTCGCGTCGCTCCCGATGGCACGTTCTACGTTTCGGACGAGTATGGTCCATACATCTTTCAGTTCAATCGCCAGGGACATCTCTTGCGACGTCTTGAGGTGCCGGCAAAGTTTGCGATTGCAAATCCGAGTGCTGATCCAAACGAAGAGTTGTTAGGTAATACAGCGGGACGTCAGGCTAATCGCGGCATGGAAGGTCTTGCGATCAGTCCGGATGGTTCGACGCTGTTTGGAATCATGCAGAACGCATTGCTTCAGGATCACGGACTCAATCCACCTCCCTCGACGGATCGACTCGGCTTGAACAATCGCATTCTTAAAGTAGATCTAGCGACTGGCGAGACTCACGAGTATGTGTATGTGCTCGACGCCATCAATCGCGGTCAGGGAGTCTGCGAGATTCTTGCGATTAACGACCACGAGTTTCTTGTCGTTGAACGTGACAATCGTTCTAACCTGCAATCGCCACCGCAGGCGCCAACTCGCAAGACGATCTACAAGATCGATCTAACCGGCGCGACTGATGTCTCCGGCATCGACTCTCTTCCAGCTGGCGCGTTACCCGCAGGCGTGACACCAGTAAGCAAAACTCTCTTCATCAACCTGCTGGATACGGATCTCAATCTCGCGGCCACGATCCCCGAAAAGATCGAAGGCCTTTCCTGGGGTCCCGATCTCCCGGACGGCAGACATGTCTTGTACGTGATCAGCGACAACGATCTGAACCCAACGCTCGCAACGCAGATCTATGCCTTCGCGATCGAACCAGCATTGCTGAACTTCCAGCAACAACTCCTCCCCGGCCCACTCTTCCCACCGGGCCAAGTCAAAAACGCACTCAAGTAGACTAGCACGCAGTTACAATACCAAAGCCCGGACGCACTCGCTCCGGGCTTTACCTATTCCACACCGGCGTCGTTATATAGCGCAGGGCTAGATCCAGCGCAATTGCATTTAGTCCAACCTTCGTCCGCACACCGAGTTGTGACAAACATCACTCACGATTCCGGCCTCGTCACGATTTACTTATTCCCGTTAAGGCTCGATACAGCGGCGTTCCAATCCGTTTCGAAAATCTGTGCATAGTAGCCCGCGATTAGTGGTGAATCAACCAGAAGACAAACCTCGCGACTCCTTGAGACACCAACATCTGTCCAGTGTGCAGAGCCTACTAAAGACACCCTTCTATCTACTATTACAAGTTTATTGGTAGATCTTTGCTTCAGGAAGCGCACCTTTTCTCCAAGGTGCCAGCCATAACCATCAAGGAGACGTAGTGTGGGTGGTCCCTGGATCTCCAGAACCGGAGGAGCCAGAATAATGCGTATCTTCAGCTTGGGGTTGGCGACCTGAGCGGCTCTTACAGAATCCAGCAGTTTTTGAACGTTCGCACTTGGATTTATGATTTGTTGATAAATCTCGATCGACTCCTTAGCGGATGCCAGGATCTGCGTCATCACTTGGAGGTAGTTTTCAGGCGTAAGGACCGGCAGGACATAGTTGCTCTTGGCAGGCTGTACCTCGCTGTTCGTGTTTTGAGTTGCAGCATCGCCACCACCAATACTGAAAGCAGGGAAACGCTTAACGGGTTCGTACGGTTTGTAAGTAGACTCACGTTCCGGTATCTCGTTATTGCTTGTTTCTGCCACAGCTTTTCGAGCC
Source organism: Pyrinomonadaceae bacterium (assembly GCA_035278765.1). Classification (GTDB taxonomy): domain Bacteria; phylum Acidobacteriota; class Blastocatellia; order Pyrinomonadales; family Pyrinomonadaceae; genus PSRF01. The sequence continues at coordinate 10,754 of DATEIS010000251.1, forward strand.
ATTTTTATGTCCTTGTCAAAGAGCCCCGCGAAGAACCCGGCTAATTCATTAGACTGAATGGCAATACCCATGCCTCGGTTTCCAGACAAACCTTCCACGGGTACGCTGTTTTGTGTTAAGTTGCCACTCTGAACAATTGTCCACTGTCCATCAATCACAATGAATTTAGGCCGATATACCGGAAGTGGTAATGATCCGCGTACGGGTGCTTTAACCACGTCTGCACCGTTAAGTGCAAGTTCATTAATGATTACGTCTTCATCTTCATCAATACTGGAGCCATGATTGACCAGCAACGACACTCGGACTCCTCGTTTCATAGCGCTCAGGAGTAAATCCTTTACAGGCGGCGAGGAGAAATCATAAACACCAATGAGGATGGAATGCCGGGCGGCTTCTAAGCGTTTGCGGAGGACTTCGTAGGTCGCTTCAGGTGACGCATAAGCGATCCGCTCCCTACTGATGAGATAGGCATTTTCCCAAACAGCCGGAGCGTGAACGGGCGTTTCAACCTCGGGGCTCGTCGGAGCATGAACGGGCATTTCAACTTCGGTGCTCGTCCGACCAGATAACCACATGGAGAGGGCCAACGCAGCAAAGATAATTAGCGAAACGCCCGCCACGGCGATCAACCATCTCGGCATGAATTGTTTTCCTGGAAATGCCGGCTGCGCTTCTATGCTCCGGGGCATACTTCCGGGGAAATCTGGTTTAGTCAGAGGCTTAGCCCGCCCTTGTTGAATTCCCTCCAAAAGCGTCGCTTTAGCCTCTGCTTCACTTTTCCCTGCAAGGTCGATATGGATTATTTGATTGATTAAGCCTTTTAGCTCACACGCCCGAACGCGGACCGGAAGCAAAACCCCTTTTTCATTAGTCGGATCCTGGGCAAATGCGGCTGCCCATTCCGGTTGAGTGAAGACTGCATTCATATAGTCCGGTGATAGAACAGCAATGGTGCGTTCACTCTCACTAATAGCCTGATTCATCTTGAACACGAAGTTCTGTGAGGGTCGAAAGTCCCAGGCTTGGAGAATGGTTGTATAGCCCTCCTCCTCGAGTTCCCAGGCGATCCATTCTGCCCAACGCCTGTCAGCCTTGTTATAACTGATAAAAAAGTTTGTCATTGCTATGGCTTTCACACTCGATCCATATGCAAGGCGATCGGCGTATCGAGAAGCCGTTATGAACCTGTCATAAGATTGCTGGCGAGATTGCTCAGGCCAACTCCTTGTGTAGAGGCGTAACCAACAATTAGGTGATCTTAATTGTCGTGTTGAGGTGCAAAAATGGTCCTTACTCGATTTCTGTACTGTAAGAAGTATAGACCATTGTCGCCGACGTAACATTGTTCGTCAACGATTGATAAAATTTTAGGTAGTGTCTTAATTTGAAATCCTCACGAATCTCCAAAAACAACTTGCGGATTGAGTGGTAGGATGCGCCACCTAAACGGCGCGGGCTGACAAGTGCGCAAACACTCGCCAGCCCTACACAGCCGACTCCTAGCCTGTTAAGCGAAAGGAATCGACCATGCAAGACAATCCTAACACTGACAACGCCAAACCTCCGCTTGACTCTGAGGACTGGCAAATCGTTTTAGAACCTTACTTTGCGCATCCTGAAGCGGCACTCGGATTAGCACGCCTTTTCGCGATCATGCGAACGTATCTTAAGGGCACGCCTCCTGACGTGCTGGAAGCATTAGACGCGCTCGATCTCGCTGTTGAATCGCTTTACCAGCACACGCAGTTTCAAAGCGGTTCCTACGAACTTTACGAGATTGTGATCGAAGGTCGCGCCAGTAGGGCACATGAATCACTCGCAGAGAGTTTAGGAGTGAGACTCTAAATGGGTTATGCACGACCACGCCCGCAACATCTATCGGCGAAGCTATTACAGATTCGCCGCACTCTGAAACTCTCTCAGCCTCAACTAGCTAAGCGGCTAGGCATTCTCAACTACACCGACATTTCAAAGTACGAACTAAACAGAAACGAACCTTCGTTAATGACCTTGCTCGCCTACTCGCGCCTTTCAGGAGTTCGCATTGAGGTAATCATTGACGACGATCTGAACTTGGAATTCTAACTCCGCATTCTGGCGACAACCTCACCTTGTCGCCGCATCATGCAAACTGTGTCGAATCCAGCTAGACAGCGTTTTGTGTTCACTCGCGCTCGCCTTTTTCGTGAACAGTTTCAATTCTTCATCGCTTAAACGAACAGGCACAATCTTGCCTTTTGCTGCGCCCTTCGGCAGTTTTGGTCTACCCATTTTCTTAGTGCTTTTCTTCTCTCTCACGATAGTCCTTTACGATTGCTGCTCTGACCGCTAATTCTGGAGACGTAACAGGATGCACACGCAAGCCTGTCACCGTGCGTTTTGGATCGTCTACTTGATCGGTTTCATAGGACCCACGCATAGACTCTATTAGCGTCCGCGAAGTTAGCCAGATCGAATACTTCAACCTCACCTTCCCAAACTGTCTGCCCCTGGAATTTTTCTACCACGGGCACAGTCTCAACATAGGTCGGTTCTGTGTGGTAGCGATCACGGATTGCTTCTTGTAATTCTTCGATGTACGTCACGATGCAGCCTCAACTAAGTCTCCGACCGTCCAGAAACTTCTCTCAATTCCTGCGGCCATTGCGGGAGTCATTTTTAGGGAACCGTGAGAGCGTACAAAATTGTAATAGGCGAAGTGAAGGGCAACCGCAGCCTCAAAGTTTTCTAGCTTCTTGCTGAACGCATAGGTGAGGCGAGTCAAGCGACGCATGTGCAAGCGCGTGGTTCCGTTCAGTCGCTCAATATGGCTAGTCGAAATCAAATCAGGATCAGGGCGACCAACAATTTCCATCTTCTGCATCGACATCACTTCAGGCGCACTGTAACGGCGCTCTTGGTGATGCTCGCCTTTGTCTGCGCCGTAGTTCTTTATGATCATTCCGAAATCAACGTCTGCACCGAAAGCATTCTCTACTGCCTCGACATAGGCGCGTAGACCATCGCCGGAAATCTGCGGGCGATTCTTCAGCCGCGAGGCAACGTCACCAACAAAGGCGTTCGCGGTATTATTAGTGCGCTTGCCTACCCTGAACGCGGGAACAAGTTTGGTTTCCGCATCGATAGCGCAGAAGGTCCAAACGTCGCCAAGAGTAGGATCGTCGTTAATCATGCGGTGCTTTTCTTTCTTGCCAATGAATCCCCATATCTCATCGAATTGCAGAAAGTGACAGGTTAGATCGCGCATCTTGGCGTCGAGAATCTTCGCGCAGCCTTGCCCAACACGAACGCCAAGATTCATAATCGTATTACGGTTAACGCCCGTAATTCTCTCAATGGCCCGAATACTCGAACCTTCGGCCAGCATGCTAACTACCGCGATCTGTTTTTCTCTTGGAAGTACGTTTGCCCTGTAGATAATGTAATACACTTAGTCCTTCCTGTCAAGACTTTTTGTGTTACAATTTGTTCGCAGTAAATACCGGATGGCCCATATGGCAAATATCAAAAAGGGCAATTGCAAGTAGTGCGGCAATTGTAAAGAAGATTAGGGGGACTCGATCTTCTATGGACACTAACAAATGGCTGGCTATCGTTGGACTTATCAGCGCATTGGCTTTGGGTATTGGCCTTGTAACCTCGCTTGTGAGTGTTGGGTTGGGCTGGATAATTAACAACGAACAAAAGGTCGAGATTGCCGCGTCGAACAAGGAAGCAAAAGATGCGGGGGAACGTGCGGCCAACGCCCTCAGAGACGCTGGCGTCGCAAATGAAGCGGCGGGTAAAGCTAATGAGCGAGCTGGACTAGCCGACGCAGAGGCTGCACGAGCAAACGAGGGATTGGCACAATCAAACGTGGAGATCGCACGGCTGACCGTCGAGGCAGAGCGCGCAAAAGCCGAAAGAGCGGAAGCCGATAAACAAATCGCAATAGCGCAGGCAGCGGCAGCTCTTGCCCGGCAGTCCACGGAGGAATTACGAGAAAGAAATCTGGAAACGGCCCGACAGTTAGAGGAGGAAAAACTCCGCGTGGCAGAGTTGAGGGCCGCTGTCGCGCCTCGTAGCCTTAACCCATCAGTGAGCGCGGAGACAATGAACGCCTTAAAGCCGTATGCGCATACGTCTGTTTTAATAATCGTTTTTAATGACTTTGAAGCCGCGAGACTGGCGAAACAGATCGAGCGCCTTCTTCTTAGGGCTGGATGGGGAGTTGGTCCGCCACATGTCATTAGCACTGGCCAGATTTTTGACCCGCGCCTTACGTGGAATAGGGAAGGGATAATGATCGAAGCGGTGGAAACCGTAAACTGGAGCCCTGATGAACCAGCAAAGGCTTTGCAGAATGCCCTGACATTAAACGGGCTGGAGGAGGTCAGGGTCTCAATTATCGAGCTTACGGATGTTGCACCACCATCGCGGACCATCCGCATATGGGTTGGCGCTAAACCGAGGAATCTCTGGCAGTAGTGAAGAATTGAAATTAAGACACTACCAAATTTTAGGATCAGTTTGATGCGGCACTCAGATGAGGTATCATCGAAAGTAATCTATGACCGAACTCACACTGACAACGATTTTCGAAGAAGCGGAAGAGGGCGGCTATATCGGATACGTCGCTGAACTCCCAGGCGCCAATACTCAAGGCGAGACTCTCGAAGAAGTGCGGGAGAACCTGAGCGAAGCGATTGAGTTAATCCTTAATTCGAATCGTGAGGAATTTGAGAAGAACTTTTCAAGCAACGGAAGGGTTACTCGCGAAACGCTCATCTTACGAGCCGCCTGAATTTAAAGATCAATTTTATGAAACGAGCCGACCTCATCCGGCACATTGAATCTCACAAGTGTTTCTTTGTTCGTGAAGGAAGCAAACATACGCTCTATCGCCATTCAGTCAACGGTTCGTCCAGCACCATTCCTCGCCATCGAGAAATCAAGGCAACTTGTAAAAAAGATTTGTGCTGATCTAGGCATACCGCTTCCTCAGTAAAACGGATGGGGCCAGAGTCGGGTTCAATGTCAGCGGGTCTTGGTGTGTATCTTGATCTGTTTGGCGCGGTTGGCTTCGCGAATGTCTTTGAGTTGACGCTCAAAGTCGCGAAGTCGAGCGACGGTGGCCATCTTTTCTGAAATGGGACGCTTAGCTTCGCTCTTACGGTGAGTTTCTTTTAGGCGGTAGAGCTCCGTCAAATCACGATTCTTCATTTTGATTTTCGTTCGATGTAGCTTGGCTCAAATAGGTGAGTCGTATGCTCGGTGACGCTCGGCCTTGCTTCTGGCAGTACTCGCGCTTGTGTCACATCAAGCTCCTTTGTCGCTTGCTCCTTTGATAGCGCAGTCCTTCCTGTTTCTTCAGCGCCACGCGTGCGTCGTATTAACTGCCAAATGAACACGCTTTCGACCAACAGCATCATTAGGAAACTCAGGAAGGTGAAAGCGAGAATATGCCCGATCTCCAAGCCGACCATTTTCATCACCATCATGAGGAACATGAGGGCTACAAAGCCAAAGACCAAGACCGCTACCATGGCCCAGATGACGGATTCAGGCTTCACTTCTGATGATTTGATGGCGGCATCGCCTTTCGCCCCGGTTAACTTTGCGCCACAATGATTACAGTAGCTTAAGCCGTGCGCGACAGGTACGCCGCAAGATGAACAATACATTCTCTTTCCTCTCGTGAAGCCATTACGATACCGAATGCCGCTAAGTTCAACAGTGATCTCCCAACAAAGGCAAGCGTATGGGTTTTACTAGAAATCTGCTCCTCACTGAGGCAGAATGCGGCGATGCGGCGTTCCATCCTCGTCCCTGTCTTAATCGCCATCGTCAGCTGCACCTGTTTTGGTCAGCAGAGTATTGGACCAACCAGTCGCGAGATTGCCGACTTTGCTTTTGAACTCAGCATCCAGCCTGCCGACAATCGCGCCGAGATGCTGGCCGCGCATCCCGACCGTCGCACCGTTGCATTACGCAGAGAACTGATTGCCATCGGCAACCTCCGCTTCACCGGTACCGAGTACGCCAAGGCACTGGACATCTATCAGCTGGCCGAAAAAATCTCTGAACAGATCGACGACAAGGAGGGTGTCGCAACGGCGCGACTCAATATCGGCAGTGTTTATTACTTCCAGGGCAATTACGAACTCGCGATCGATCACTACCGCAAAGCCGAAACACTTTTTCTCAGCCTCAACAATCGTTTCGAAGCCGCGCGTTGCCGCTTCGGACTTGCACTCACGTACCAGGCACAACGAAAACCAGCTGACGCATTGAAGACGTTCGAAGAAGCACTGAAGGAATTCAAGGCTCTCGACGACAAAACGGAGATTCTGAATACACTCGCAAGCATCGGCGGTCTCCAATATCAGTTGGGGCTTTACGAAGCTGCTAGTAAGACGTTTCTTGCCGTCGCAGGTTTGGGTGAGAACGGTGAGATCTTGTCGCGTGTGGCCGAGGCGTTCTACATGCAGCACGATTACGCGCAAGCATTGATGTATTACCAGCGTGCGCTTGATCTATTCACGAGTCAAAACAGCGTTGCAGGAACCATCGGTGCGCTCAGCGGCGCCGGCAACTGCTACTTCTATCAACGTAATTACGATCGCGCTTTGGAACTGTACAACCGCAGCCTGGCGCTCGAACAAAAGTTAAACGATGCAACCGGCATCGCCACTCGTTTGCAGAATATCGGTCACGTGCACAAGGCTCGAGGTGATTTTGCCTCGGCGCTGGAGGCATATCTCAAGAGTCTCTCCATTGCCGAGCACCTGTCAGGAAAACCAACCGCAGCGACGACGTTGGGCAGCATCGGTCTCGTGAGAGCGATGCAGGGAGACAACGCTCAGGCCGTCGAGTATTTCACGCGCAGCCTGAACGCTTTTCAAGCAAGCGGCGACGAAGTTGGCATGTCGCGGATGCTGAGTTACATCGGAAACGCGCGCTATGCACAAGGCCAATACGATCTGGCACTCGAGGCCTATGAAAAGGCCCGCGAGTTACACGAGAAACGATCCGATCGTCTTAATCGCGCTCACGTGTTGCTTGGTATCGGTTCTGTCTATCGAGCACAACAAAAATATCCTTTGGCGCTACAGAGTTTTCATGATGCTCTCGCTTTCTACACGACCCTGGAACGTGAGGCTGACATGGCGGATGCGTTGAGCCGACTTGCTGCCGCCTATCGCGAACAAGGTGATACCGCGCGAGCACTCGAATTCGCTCAGAATGCGGCACGAACTGCGAAAGATGCCGAGGTCTTCTCGATAGCCGTGTTTGCGTTGACTGAGGTTGGCAAAACGCAGCGCGCTCTCGGTCGCAAGAACGAAGCATTGAATGCGTTTGTCGAAGCGATACAGATGCAGCGATCGATCCGTCCGGAAACTGGACCAGACGGGCTGGAGAGTGAACGAAGCGGTGTGCTTCCGTTTCTTGGCGCGATGGAAACACTGATCGATCTCGATAAGCCAAGAGAGGCGCTGGTTCGTGCAGAGGAGGCAAAATCGCAAAATCTGCGAGAACTGATTCAACGCGGCAACTTCACCGTTACGAAAGGCATGACTGTCGCGCAACGACAGGAAGAGTTGAAACTGTTAGGTGAGTTGATTTCTCTCAAGGTCCAGGTTTACGGAGCTCAGGATTCGGGAAACACCAATCAGCCAAACGCGGCTTTGAGAAACCGGTTGCAGTCGGCGCGCGCAGCGTACGAAGTATTTCGTAAACGACTCTACACGCTTCGGCCGCAGTTAGCAGTCAACCGAGGTGAACTTTCGACGCTGAAAGCTGAAGATGTACGCTTGTTGACTAGTAATAACAGCGCAATTGTTGAGTATGCCGTCACGGAAGATCAGGTTCTCCTGTTTGCGATAACCGCGAACGGTAAACAATTAGAAGTGAAGGCTTATCCACTGAGCGCAAAGCCCGCCGAAATCACACAGAAGATCGCGGGCTTTCGGCAATCAATCGATAATGCTGTCGCAGCTCGCGAGTTGTACGACCTCTTGTTAAAGCCTGCTGAAACTCAGATCGCAGAAAAGTCGAAATTGATAATCGTTCCCGATGGACCATTGTGGGATGTTCCGTTCGAAGCATTACAGCCCGCATCCGTCACTTACACACCGTCACTGTCAGCGCTAAGAGAAATGCGGAAACGGCGATCGATTAGAGCACCTAATCGTGGACAACCGGCTACCCTTGTTGTCTTTTCCAATCCAACGTTGTCGAAGGAAACAGTCGAGCGTGTGCAGACCACATACAGCGGACTGCGCTTGCCTGAGTTTGGGAAAACAAGTGAGATCGAAACGCCTCACACATACTTTGGTGTCCGCGCAAACAAGGAACGCTTAAAAGCAGAGGTGAGCACTGTCGATACCTTGCGCGTGGCAACTCCAGTCATCCTGGACAACGCTGTGCCGATGTATTCTTTCCTGACCTTGTCGCCCGATCCCGATCTTCGCGACGATGGACTATTGAGACTATCAGAAATTACAAATCTCAACTCAAGAGCACGGATTGTTTTCTTGCCGCATGTCTTCAGCGCCAGTTCACAATCGGGTAATGCACTGATCGCCTTGAGCTGGTCGTGGTTTGTAGCAGGGACGCCGACGGTGGTGGTGAATCGTATGTATATCGGAGCCACGGATTAACGCTGCTTCGTTACGGATTATTTTCCTTCTCGATGCTCTCCAAATCTTTTTGACGTATGCGGCCGCTGCTGATGAACTCGTCGTACTCCGCCGCTTTTGCTGCCTTGTTGTTTTCGCGAAGGAGCGTTTGATATTTCTCGACATTGTCGAGGTAGTTTTTTAGTTTGGCCGAGTCGAGGAAATTTGTCGACAGACGTATTGAGCCAAACACTTGAGCGTACGCTGCCTCGGCTGCCGCTTTGTTCTGCTGTTTCAAATACAGATCGGCGACGTCGCCCGCGGCCATGATGTACGCATACATGTAGTGCTGGTAGTCAGGTGAGCGATAAACGTTGGCGAAATCAGTGCGGTCGCGAGTGAACGCTTCCAACTTGCGCACTTTGATCGCCTGAGTGTCTTTTTGTTGTTTCTGGTGAAGACCGATCAGATCGTCGTAAACGCTCAACTCCTCGTCCCATGACAAACGCCCGTTGATTGGAGCGAGAACAGCGGCTGCCTCGTTCAAAAGCGCTTCCGCGTCGGTGGGCCTGTTCATATCGTCTGCGTAAAGCGATGAGAGTCTTCGTAACCCGAGAATGTACTGTGATAATGGATCCCCGGCGCCCGTCAAACTACCCTTCAAACTCTTGCGATTTTGGATGAGCTGCTTGTAATACCCTTCGGACTTACCGTAGTCCTTCAACTGTTCGCGATACAAGTCACCCAGCTTCAGATAGCTTGTGGCGATGGAGTTGTTCTCCGATTTGATCGCTTCCCTGATGGCGAGAGATGCTTCGTACGCGTGTGCAGCTTCCTGATATCGTCCCAGCGTGATGTAACTGTCGCCCATCACGTCGAGATCTTCGTCCAGAACGATGACGGCGAGCTTCTTTAGATCGGCGATCAACTCACGTTGGTTTCGCAGCTTGAGCACGATCTGTTGAATTCTTTCGGCCAGGTGGAACGCAGCTTCACTGCGGACCTCGTCCTTTAGAATGTTATGAATCTGACTTAGCTCGTTGTAGTTATCGGCAAGCGCACGGATACTTTCGGGATCGCTCGTCGTATCCGTGATCTTTTCCTGAATATCGATGAGCTCGTTGTAGGTGCGCAGAGCATCTTCATACCGGCTCCGGCCGCGATAGAACTCACCGAGTTCCTTAAGCGCGCCGATTGTGCCATCGCCCGGTTGTTGCTCGATTTTCCTGTAAGTTTCAACCACACCCTTCAAACGCTGCTCAGCATCCTCGTACCGGCCGATATCCATGTAGAGCTGAACGAGATTTTTTTGACTGTTAACAGCGACGAGCGGGTTGGTGGATTTTAGACTTTCCTGATACGTGGCGGCTTTCTTGTAATAGTCTTCAGCCTTGGCCAACTGCTGCTCCGGCGTCAAATTGATCGTAGTTTGGCTGCCATATACAGCTTCGGTGCGAAACTTCGCGTTGTCGTGATAAGCGTGAGCGAGGCCATGATAAGTCTCGAACAGAATTGCGGCCGGCTCGTCTTTCAACACGCCTTCGAGGATCACGCGCCCGCTTTCGTAGTGTTCGATCGCTTTACCGAACTCACGTTGCTTGTGATACGTGTCGCCCAGCCGCGATAACGCCCAGCCATAATCCCGCGCAAATTGTCTCGATTGTTGCGCCGTAAAATTCTGATCGGACGCGTGTGACTGAAGCTCTTTAAGTTTGACTTCGAGCTTTTCAAATGCTTCCTGGGCCTTCGGGTAATCTTCACGCCGGTAAGATTCAAGACCACTGCGGATCAGCTCGCCGCGCTCGAGTGCGCCCGAGAGTCGTTGTGCACTCTGTTGCGCAGCGGCAGTTGCGTCATTTGCTCTTTGCGTTGCGGCTTGTGCTGCTTGAAGGTTTCTCTCCGCGATTAGTTTTTGCTCGTTCGCTACTTTCGCGGCCTGGTCTGCTTTGTCCTTTGAGGCCTCGGCCGCTTTTTTCGCTTTCTCCGCTGCGAACTGACTTACCTGAGCATTGACGGCCTCGGCACGCGCTTCGAGTCTTAACTTCTCAGCTTCCTGGGCCAACACCAAAGCATTTTGTTGATCTCGATACGCTGCCTGGCGACTGGTAATTGCTGACGCACGTTGATTCCACGCGAATGCAGCGGTTCCGAGCGCGAGCAACATGATCACGCCGAGTGCGGCGATCAGCCAACGCATGCGCCGTGCGGCACGTGCCTGCAACGCGACGAACCGTTTTGTTTTTTCCAGTTCTCGTTTGTCGCGTTCGATCTCTTCATTACGACGCTGCTCTTCAGCCGCGATCTTTTCTTCACGGGCGAGACGGCTCTGTTCGAGATACGTCATCGCGGTTTCGAACTCGGGATGATAACGTTCGCCCCACGCCGCATTGGGATGCGACTTGTCGCGCCAGTCGAGTGCGAACGAAAGCGCGGGATCCTGCATGAGTCCCTCGCTGCCTTCGCGATGCAGCATCGCGGTCTCAGCCACGCGCCGGTAGATTCGCACCGACGTGCCCTCTTCGTTGACCCACTGCTTCAATCGCTCCCAATTGCGAATCAAACTCTCGTGGGAAATGTCGATCACGGAATCGGGACGTAGTTCAGTGCCGGCGGGCGGCATGAGAAACGATCGGCCACCGCCACGAAAGATGTCGATGACCGTGATCACTTCCTGCAAACTCGCGCCGGTTATCTTGCAGATCGTGTCGAGTCGAGTAGGGCGGCGGGTCTCACGATTGTCAGCGCCACGATCGCTTAATGCTTTGAAGAGTAGCTCCGCGATCTTGCGGCTCTTTTCGTCGGGTAATTCATTGAATGCTTCGTCGGCGTGACGCGAAAGCGCGTCAGACATTGTTCCAATAGCTTCGTAATGCTCGAGGCCGAGCGGTTCGCCGTCGCGACGATGCGCTTGCCAGTATTCCCACGTGCGCATCAACGCGTGCTGAAGGATCGGCAGTTGATCCGGATTGTCGCCAACGTCATTCAGCAAACGATTGATCAGCGGTTCAGATATTTTTCCGCGTGTAACTCCGACTGGTCCTGTCACTGCGAATCGTCGCTCATCGCGCGTCATTCGTGGTATCAGATACTGGCCGTCATTGATCGCTTCGGGCAGCCCCTGAAACTGAGCACAGTCGCCGAGAAAATCCGAACGCATTGTCAGCACGATGTAGATCTGCAACTCG
>DATEIS010000252.1:0-12025 GCA_035278765.1 Pyrinomonadaceae bacterium
TACCGTAACGCGGTAGCGTCGGGTAAATGCGATATTCCTCGATGATTGAAGCACAACTGACCCGACGCTACCGCGTTACGGTACCGACTGTGTCCAACAGTGACTTTTGAGGCATAGCTATCCCTAATGCTAACCAGTGCACACCAAGGCATCGAACTTGCTTAATCCCCGCATGACTGCAAAATCGCCGACGAGTGATTTATTTGAGTGCGGCGCAACAAGGGGGATCCGTGACAAACAATACATTGGAGCGCGGGCCTGCTTCATGAAGAAGGAAACATCATCAATTAGCGCCGCTGGCACTCCTAATGGAAACCAGCCGGGTCGTTCATCTGCCGAGCAGTTGACAGAGCGGAATGTCGATACCATAACGCGACTTGAAGAAGCGGCCAAAGAACAACGAACACCGGCAGACCGCGTGGCCGAGAAGATTGCGAGGTTCTGCGGCAGCATTACGTTTGTATGGGTGAATGCGATCTGGTTCGGCGGTTGGATTCTTTTGAATGTAATTCCGGGCCTATCCCATTTCGATCCTTATCCCTTTACTTTCTTAACGCTCATGGTTTCACTGGAAGCGATCTTCCTGTCTGTGTTTCTTCTGATCAGTCAGAATCTAGACAGTCGCATTAGCGAAAGACGTAGCCATCTGGACCTTCAACTGAATCTGCTGAGCGAACAGGAAAACACCAAGATGATCGTCATGCTGCACGCCATCGCTGCAAAAGTCGGCGCTGACCTGACTCAGGATCCACATTTACACGCTTTAAGTGAGGAGACGGAGCCGGAAAGACTAATCGAACAAATCGAAGCGCGAGAAAACAACTAGTCCGATTCGGTGACCACGTGCCAGGTCGTTTGATCACTCGAGGGAACACGGTACAGATTGGCCCGGCCACGTTTGCCGATCAATTCGATCATCCTCGCTTCGCGTAGACAATAAGCCATCTTCTGGGCCAACTCTCTGCCCGTATTCATCCGAATAGCAAGATCGCTCGTAGTGAATGACTCCAATCCGTCCGGAAGAAACCATAGCCAATCTGCTGAGTGGCCAAACGAACGCTGGTCCACAACGTCCAGCAATCGACGTCCTTCGAGAAGCCACCTTCGACGCACTCTTCGCTTGGCATCGTTGTATCGCCTCACTTCTTCCCCTCGAATCATCAAGACTTCCAATGAAAAGTTGGGATTGACCAACAACTGCGGGATGCTGACGAGTTCCCAAAAAAGATCCTCCATCCGGCCTCGCTTGGGTGACTTGCGACGAACAGTTCCTTTGCCATTGGTGGTAGCCGCTCGGATGATCCATTTCTCCTGGATTATGGGATAAACCAGTCTTACTCGATGGTAGCGAACTAAAGTAGTAAGTTTTGATTTGATGGATGAGAAGTTGCGGGTCTGGATCTCGATCAACAAATCGTCGCGAACAATATCAATCACGAACCCGTCGACGGGGACTTCAAGTCGATCACCCGGGCGCGCATACCACTGTTTCAGTGATGCGTGCAGTTGTTTCTCATTCAGCAAACCGATTCCTGTCATGCCTTCATCTTAAACGAACACGACGAAAGCGTTCCTACAATTTTTTGTGCACTTCTGCAATTGATTGGAGACCAACTCCGATCGAAATTTATTTGGAAGAGAATCAGATCCGAAATCGTCTGATACACTGAGTTCCACCCGGAGGAAACATCGCTATGCCCCGAAGAGTCCACGACGTTGAAGAGCGTAGAGGCTTTATCAAAAGTCTTTGTGTTTTTGCTGTTGGTTGTGCGGCGGTGCCCGCGAGCTTTGCTTGTTCTGGCAATCAAGCCGAAGCACAATCGCAGCATCCTTCTGCAATCGACATCACAACCCCGCAGGAGCCGGGCACGCGCATACATTTGAGTGGGACCATCTTCGGCCCGAATGGTAAACCTTTACCCGGCATGAGGATGTTTCTGTATCACACCGATGCCACTGGATACTACAGCCGGCCAGTCAACAATCCGCGGCAGGCACGTCTGCGTGGAACGCTGTGGTCCGATGCGTTGGGCCAATATTCATTTCACACCATCAAACCAGCTCACTACGGCGACGTAAGTTCTCCGCCGGCAATGCACATCCACGTGCATCTACAAGCGCCCGATGGTCCGGAACATTGGGTTGAGTCGTTTTACTTCGAAGACGATCCTCGGCTTCGGATGGAAGATCCCAATCGAAAAGGCGAGCTGGGCCGTTTCTCTAATATCATCAGTCTCGCATCGAGTGACAGCGGTGTGCTGAAGGGGCTGCGAGACTTTCGACTTGATCCCGTCTTAGCTGACGCAATAAAGTCTAGTAGCGGCTGATCTGCGAAGGCTTTACTCAAAATCCCGCCCACGGTAGTGGGCGGATCGTTCAAGTCTATTCTATAAAACTACCTCCAAAAGCGAGTTTCAATCCCGCCCACGGCAGTGGGCGGATGGTTCAAGTCCTTTCTATAAAACTACCTCCAAAAGCGAGTTTCAATCCCGCCCACGGCAGTGGGCGGATTGTTCAAGTCCTAACTATTTATTTTGAATCTTGGCCCACAAAGTCCTGGTTGTTGATGAATAGTGTGGACTTGAACGATCCGCCCACTAGCCGTGGGCGGGATTGAAACTCTTCGAGGGGGGTGGGTGTTTGTAGAAAAGACTTGAACAATCCGCCCACTGCCGTGGGCGGGATTCGCGTCAGGTTTTGCGTAACGCTTCAGTGGCCCCAACTTTGCACTTTACTCGAAGTGTAATTGGCTAACTGGTCCTGAGCGCAGTTTTCGTTTGGATTGATGACATTCGCTGTACCAGGACCAGACAGCACGTGCGCTAAGCAGAAGGAGGACGGACGATCATGGGCCTTATCCTTTTAGTGATTCTCATAGTTTTGCTGATTGGTGCAGTACCATCGTGGCCACACAGCAGGAACTGGGGCTATTGGCCCAGCGGCGGTATCGGCACCATTCTTCTGATTGTGCTGATTCTTTTACTGCTCGGCAGAATATAAAACGCGCCGGCTAAGTGAGGATCTTTCACATCCGATAGTGCCAAGTGATCTTGTTGCACTGGACCCGCGAGTCGCTTTCGAATTCGCACCATTTCCCAAAGGCGGCAACTCGGACTGACGAACCTCGTCACAGTCACACCAAGTTCTTTCAGGTATTGCTGACTCTCACTGACAAGATTCGGGGCCACAGCGATTAGCTGTGATTGCGCAGTTATAAAGACGATTGATCAGAAGTGCCCGAGGAGTTTCGCGCCAGCAATGCTCCTCGGGCCTGCCTTTGATTCTTACTGGTTATCGACTTGTCCCTCGATTACCGCTTGTATGCCGGAGTTTACGTTGGAAAAGAAGTCGAAGCCCGTTATCGCCTCGACCTGATCCACGCTCACCCGGTACGTTCTCCAATCACTGTTAATCGATCCGGAGTTAGGTACTACCACTGCGATCGTTCTCGTCGAGGTAGTCACGCGCGAAACGTCGTTACTGCCAACCGGCAGCACGACAATTACCTTCCACGTTTGCGCGGGCACTGCCACATGACCGTTCGCAATGAAATACTGCAAACCCTGACCACCGGAAATAATGTAAAGCTCGTTGCCTTGCGAAACTAAAGTTCGGCTGTAACTTTCCAGGTTGGCCCACACACCCTGATTGTTAGCCGGAAGCTGTGGAATCATGTTGGTCATCAGGAAAGTAGCAGAGTTGGCCGTGACAGTAACGGTGCGATCTGCCGAAGGACACATGTGGCCTCGATCAAAACCGGAGCCTGAATAATCCGTTGCTTGAACGCGATACCAACCGGTTGGCAGAGTCGTATCAGCGCGGAAGTCATCCTGGCGTGGTGTACTCCCCAGCCACGAGTTGTCCAAGTGCCAGCTCACCCAGTTTGGCCCACCGTTATCACGGCTGTAAGACATCGCAAACTGGGGCTTCTCCATAAGATAATTGTTTGGCTGCGCTACGTTGGTCACCGCATTGCTCGGGTTTCCCATCGTGAGATGTTCGCTGGGTGTTGGTGTCGGAGTTGGAGACGAGAAATCACCGATCTGGACGTTATCGATATTGATGCGATTCGCGCCGCCAGAGACTTTTCTAATTTCAAAGCGAATCGCATTGGCGTTGTTGACAGTGAATGTTGCTGTCTGGAGTGTCGCGGAACTGGTGGTAACCGTTGAACCGACTTGACCCCAGGTGCTCCCGCTATTAGTTGACGACCACAGTTGCCACGTACTTGAACCGTCGGTGCCGAACACTGCATGTTGAATGGAAACAGTTCCCGCGCCAGTCTTGTTAAAGTTCATGCGCACAAGACCGGTGTTGCGAATGCGTGCGGAGAAAGCGCCTGTCTTTCTGTCAGTAGAGAGATTGCCGGTTAGCGCCTCGTCCATGAACCATGATCCGGAGCCGAGCGATACGTTAGCCGCTGCGTAGGAAGTTTTGCCGCCTGCTTCGAATCCCTCGCTAACCGGCGTCATCGTGGCTGTCGTCAAAGAAATCGTCAGGACAATCAGCCCGGCAGAAAATGCAAGTAGTGTTTTAGTAACAATTCCGACCTTCGACTTTTTCATTCCATTCACCCTTTCCTCTGTGATTGGTGCACCAGCGGTCACACATCTCGAGGTGTCTGCCGGCTGGCGACAGCGGTTAACAACGGAGTAAGCAGATCGATCCGAACTGCATACGTTTCGGGTTCTGGACTGGGAGTTCCCCAATGGCTCTATGCCGCTGGGATGGGAGGGCGAATGATTTACTTGTGAGGTTATCTGGGCAGCGGAGGATCCGCGAACGATTAGCTAATCGGGCGGCCAGTACGGCGGTTTATATCACGGCTGGTCAGATATGAATAGCTAAGTCTCTGTTAACTTTTGGACCCAAACGAAATTATTCTTGACCCTTTTTCAGTCTTTCCGGCAAGATGGATTGGCGAGTTGAGCCGGCCCCAATTTCCTTCCTTCACGAAAACCACCTGATTGAATTTCCAAAGGAGTTTTATGAGTTCACAGCAACCTTACTTTCCACCGCCGACCCATGGACTACCCACGATCTGGCAAAGCAAGTCAGTTCTCGTAATGGCGAAGCAGGCTCTCTTGCCGGATCGATGTGTGAAATGCAATGCGCCAACGCAACACAAACTGAAGCGCAGCCTCCGTTGGCATCATCCTCTGCTCTACGTCGTGATCTTTGGCGGCGTGCTGTTTTATTTCATTCTCGCTCTGCTATTGAGTAAGACTGCAACCATAAACGTGGGACTCTGTGAAACTCACTCCGCGTCGCGTAAAAGAGACATTCTCATCACGTGGATTGCCGTGTTGCTGTCGTTCGCTTGCTTCTATTTTGCGATCTCGATGGAGGCGTTGAGCTTCTTCTTCGTCGGTCTGATCTTATTTTTTGGTGCGGTGATTTACGGAAGCATCAAGGCAAGAGTGGTTGCGCCGAAGAAAATCGACGACGAGTACGTTTGGTTGAATGGCGTAGACGCAGACTACCTTCAGCAGTTCCCTGAGTGGCACCCCGCGCGATGAACTTGCGAATTGAAGATCATGTGGCGCTGAGACACGAATGAAATAACACATAGCGGGATCGGTAAGTCGGCCTATTGACAACCTCAGTCAATAGGCATAGAAATCACTCACACTCTGCTTTGTCCCCCCAACATTTAAGAGTCTTCACTTCCCGCGCCTAATCACCTCCTAATCACCAAGGAGACTACTATGAACTCAGCACGCAAGATCCAATGTGCTTTCGGACTCGTGTTTCTATTGCTGTGTCTCGCGCGCGTGGGCGCTGCACAAACTGCCTGCAATCCGACGTGGGTTTCCACCACAGCCTATACGGCCGGCATGAAGGTGAGCCTTAACGGAATCAACTACACCGCAAACTTTTGGACGCAAGGACAAAACCCAGCCACTAACAACGGCGGATCCGGTAGTGGACAGCCATGGACCAGCAATGGCTCGTGTAGCGGATCCGGAGGAGGTGGTGGCGGCGGCGGCTCATGCGCATCTACGTGGAACTCAACCACTGTTTACACCGGCGGCATGACGGCAAGTTTTAACGGTGTGAACTACCAGGCTAACTTCTGGACGCAGGGTCAAAATCCTTCAACAAACAACGGTGGACCAGGGAGTGGTGCGCCATGGACCATCATCGGAACATGCAGTGCCTGTACTACTGTTCCCAGCGTCCCTACAGGACTACAAGCCTCAGGCACTACAAGCAACAGCACAAACCTGACTTGGAACGCATCGACGGTCGCGGTCAACTGCGTCTTGACCGGCTACACGGTCTTTAGGAACGGTGTTGCGGTCGGTACTACAAGCAGCCCCAACATGACAGTAACCGGCTTATCTCCGTTGACTACTTACTCATTCCGCGTTGCAGCCACAGACGCTGCCGGAAGTTCCGCGCAAAGCTCAGCGATAAATGTGACCACGCTTAACGGTCCGCCACCGCCACCGCCGGGAGCGAAAGTCTTCGCGCCTTACGTGGACATGGGTCTCACTGTCGATTGGCAACTGCTAACTATTCAACAGCAATCGGGAATCAAAGTCTTCACGCTCGGCTTCGTCGTCGGCAACGGCGGCTGCACACCAACGTGGGGCGGTGTTGGAGCGACCGTAGCCAACGACACGCTGCCCAATGGCACAACAATAGTCTCACTGGTTCAGGGCATACGTGCCGCAGGCGGCGACGTGATCATCTCTTTCGGCGGGGCTTCGGGCACTGAACTAGCACTCGGATGCACCACGGTGTCGAGTCTTCAGGCTGCTTACCAGTCGGTGCTCAACAAGTACAGTGTGAACAGCAGTACACCAGTCAGACTCGACTTCGATATCGAAGGTGGAGCGACTACGGATCAGGCTTCGATCAATCGTCGCAACCAGGCACTGGTTGGATTAAAGAACGCGAATCCGGGTCTGGTGATTTCCTACACCTTGCCGGTTTTGCCGACCGGATTGGTCGCAAGCGGCGTGAATATTCTAAACAGCGTGAAAGCTGCCGGACTCAACCTCAACGTCGTTAACATCATGGCGATGGACTACGGCTCGGCCAACGATAATGGGGGTCAGATGGGGCTCAGCGCGACACAAGCGGCGAGCAACACTCATAACCAGGTAGTTGCGGCCGGCTTGACCGCGACGATCGGAGTCACTCCCATGATCGGAATCAACGACGTCAACACTGAGATCTTTCAGTTGAGCGACGCGCAAATGCTATTGAACTTCGCGAATGCAAACAGTTACATCACGAGGCTCTCGATGTGGTCAGTCGCACGCGACAATGGCAGTTGCCCAAATCAGGGCTTTGCGTCTCCGGTTTGTAGCGGGATTTCGCAGAGCAACTGGGCGTTCTCGAACATCTTCAAGCCGTTTCAATAAGTAGTGGGCACGGATTATGCTTTACCTTTTTCGGGTAACGAGTAATAATCCGTGCCTCATACCCGTTATAGTTATAGCTATAGTTTTTCAAACTGCGCTGCTCTAACCCAATTTCACTTTCCCGGGGGGAACCTCCGACCTACTGGTGGCAGGGATCCGTCCGCGGATTTTTCACAAGTTCCCCATTTACCGGTCAAAAGGAGTAGACCAATGAAAAACCGACCCGGTTTCCTTTTCTCAGTACTTCTTCTTTGCACCCCAATGGTTTTTGCCCAGCAGCCGCAGCAGCCAAATCCAACTGCTCCGGCTGCTACGCAATCACCCGCGGGTGATGCAAAGAGCCCCACGACCCCTGCAAAGCCACCTGAGCCGCCGAAAGAAAAAGCCTTTGCGGAGATCGTCAAAGACGCCCAGGTTGTCAAAGGCCTCTTTACGCTCTATCGCACGGACGAAAAAGTTTATCTTGAGATTCTGCCCGAGCAACTCGAGAAGGTTTACCTCGTGTCGATGACAATTGACTCCGGCATTGGCGAGCGCGGATTCTATGCCGCCGCAATGGCCGGTGAGGCGCCAATTGTTTTTCACAAGCAGGGAAAAAACGTCCAGCTAATGGTCAAGAACACTCGCTTCTGGGCCGAAAACGGTCCGATGAGCCGCGCGGTCGCGAGATCGTTCAGCGACTCGATTCTCGGTATCACCAAGATCGAGAGTCTGCCACATCCCGAACGCAAGAGTATTCTCATCGACCTCGGCGCGTTTGTGCTTACAGACCTGCCGATGCTTAGTTACGATTTGGAAGCGACTTTCAGAATTCCCTATCGCTTCGATCTAAAGAACAGTGTCTTTGGCACAGTCAAGTCGTTCCCACAAAACGTAGAGATCGAAACGATCGCGCATTACGCAACGGAACGTCCGCCACTGCCGCCGATGCTGGCGCCCGGCCAACCGCCACCACCACTACCTCCGCCGCCGGGTAACCTTCCCGACGTGCGCAGCATGCTCTTCCATTTGCGTTACAGCATCAGTGAGCGGCCTAACACAGGTTTCCGGCCGCGACTCGCAGATGCTCGCGTCGGTCACTTCGTCAATTCGATGGAGGACTACAGCGACGACAATCGCAACACCACCACGAAGCGTTACGTTAATCGTTGGCACCTCGTGAAACAGGATCCACCGGCAGCGTTGTCACCTCCAAAGCAACCGATCGTTTTCTGGTTGGAGAATACGATCCCGGTGAAGTATCGCGATTCAATCCGCGACGGCGTACTGATGTGGAATAAAGCTTTCGAGAAGATCGGATTTCAAAACGCGGTTGAAGTAAAGATTCAACCGGATGACGCAGATTGGGATCCCGGCGACACTCGTTACAGCACGATTCGTTGGTTTGCGGGTTATCCGGATCCGGGCTTCGCACAGGGACCATCGCGTACTGATCCTGTGACGGGTCAGATCTACGACGCGGACATTCGTTTCTCGGAAGCGATGACTCGATTCTTCCGGCGCGAAGTCCACGAGCAGATCCTTCCGGCCGCGATGCCGTGGGAGCATGCAAGTCCACGTGCATTCGTTGCGCCATGGAGTGTGCTCAACGCTCGTTTTCAATGTGATTTCGCGGGCGCTGCCGTAAAGGATGCCGAGTTTGCATTCGATCTTTTGGTGGGACGCGGCATGGATCCGAATGGCGCCGAGGCAGATAAGTTCATCAAGGACTTCCTGCGTGAAATCGCCGCTCACGAAGTGGGCCACACGTTGGGACTTCGCCACAACTTCCGCGCCAGCACGATTCACACTTTCGAAAACGCGCAGGATCCGACCATTACTGCACGCGATGGACTCACCGGCTCGGTGATGGATTACATTCCTACGAACATCGCAGCACGCGGCGGCAGACAGGGTGAATATCACCAATCAACTCTTGGTCCATATGATTACTGGGCCATCGAATACGCTTACAAACCGATTGACTCGTCGACTATAGAAGGCGAGCAAACTGAGTTGCGCAAGATCGCGTCAAGAGCCGCCGAGCCACAACTGGCTTACGACACCGACGAAGATGCCGGCTTTGGTCCAGGACTCGATATGGATCCTGTGGTCAACCGCTTCGATCTCGGCACCGATCCGCTGAAGTATTATGCGCATCGCGTCGGACTCGCCCGCGAAATATGGAGCAACATGGAGGCACGGCTGGAGAGACAGGGTGAAGGCTATCAGGTATTACGGCGCAGCTTTAACTCGGCTCTAAACCAAACCGCGCAGTCTCTGTTTCTCGCTTCGAAGTACATCGGTGGTATGTATCACTATCGCAGCCACGTCGGCGATCCGGGCAATCGTTTACCGTTTGAACCGGTAGCGGCCGACAAGCAAAGACAAGCGCTGCAATTGTTACGCGACAACTTGTTTGCGCCAACGGCTTTTCAATTCAAGCCGCAACTATTGAACAAGTTGGAAAACGAGCGCTTTATCGATTTCAACAACTTCACGCCAGGACGTCAGGACGTGCCGATTCATCAGGTTGTCATCAATCTGCAACGGCAAGTGCTGGATCGAGTTTTCCTTCCGACTGTGTTGGCGAGAATTCAGGATTCGGAGTTGCGAGTTTCGGCTCCGACTCAGCCGTTTACCCTCGGTTTGCTGTTTACCGAAGTCCAGGATTCGATTTGGGACGAAACAAAGAATCCAGGTATGTCAGTCAATATCAATAGTCACCGTCGTTCATTGCAGCGCGAACATTTGCGCAAAATGATCGGCATGGTGTTGAGAGATGCTGCTGTTCCGGAAGACGCACGCACTCTGGCTCGCCAAAGTCTTGTAACTATTCGCGGGCAGTTGCAAAGAACTGTTGCGAAGCCAGGTTTGTCGACGTCTCTTGAGGTTCGGGCGCATTTGAATGAATCGATCGCCCGTATCGACGAGGCGCTGAAAGGCGGCATGCAACGATCAGCATTCTAGTTGGTGTAGTTTAGGTTTGTCTCGAGAGTCAGGAGCTCGTCTAACGACAGTTCCTGACTTTTGAGTTTTAAAGTTTACGGTTCACCCGGCTCGTCTGCGTCGTCTGTGACCTGAATGGCTTTATAAGAGGAGGTTCCCGAGCCGAGTGGTGTCGTTAGCGGCACGATCCAGCGCGCAGGTAACAAACTCATTTGTACCTTCGCCAGGTCGACGTTGGGATCGACTAGCAACTGCGGTTGGCGTCCGTTAAGAGAAACCATCACGCGAGCCCGTACTTCCACGTTTTCGTAACCTTCACGTCGCTTCTCTTCCGCGAGATGATGCGCAAAACGCAGGATTAGATCCGGCTTCGTCAGCTTCACCACCTGATGACGTTTTAGATAATCATCCGGCTTGATGGTCCAGGTTTGTCCACTTTGGGGATGGGTCACAGTAAAGACCGACTCGCCGGACTTCGTTCGCAACTTCATATGCCACGAAAAATTGTGTCCTTCTTCGGTCCAACTTACGTTGCCCGGATAGAGATAATGGCGGAGTGGTAGAAGAACCTGGACGAAAAGGTACGCGGCCAACAGTCCGACTACTAATTTTTGAGGGGCGAATGTCTGAGGTGTTGAGGCTTGTGACGGCTTCGTGTCGAGAAACTCCTCGCCGGGCGACATAAATCTTCTGGCGAAGCGGCGCATCAGGTCAGGCGGGAAGAAAATCAAAAGCGCGCCCAGCATCAACCACGGGAAGATGCCGATGTCGAATATCACGGCGTTGACGAGGTTGAATAAAACTGCCGCTGCGAATGCGAAGATCCGCGTGCGTCGCCACAGGAGCAGGGGTACCAACAACAAGTCGAGTAGCAACCCGCCGAACACGAAACTGTAAACTACAAAATCCGACGTAAAGAACTCGCTACCGCCTGACACTTTAGTCAAAGGACGTAACCATGAACGCATTGGCTCGCCGCCGTGTATCCAATCGCTATTGAGTTTTGCAATGCCGCCGTAGAAAAATGGAATGCCGACTTGTGCTCGTAACAGCCACAAAGTCCACGCTGGAACCACGTCTGAGCGAATGTTCCGGCGCAGTAGCGCATCAATGGAGAAGGCCCTTTCTGCCGGAAGGAAACACATCAGAAAACTGATCAGGCAGACGAGGTAAAAGTGATTCAGATAACGCGTTTGGTCCAGCAGGAAAAAGTATGTGAACGCAAGAAAGAAGACCGGCGCGGCAATGCGGTAAAGGAATCCTGCCATCACGCAGGCAGCGGCCAAACCGAGCACGGCAAAGTGAATATACATCCCGCGCCCCGGCCACGGTTTCACCCAACTAAAGCCGTAGTAACTAAAGGTTAGAGCAGGTTCGACGTAGTAACGCGCGATCCATCCGTGAGTGAAGTATCGATAAGATTCCCACAGCATGATCCCGCCGAAGACAACGCGGAAGAACACCAGGAATGAGATATCAACTGGCTTGAACAGAGCTGCACACAGTCGTTGCAGAAGATTTGTTTTCGCCCCGCTCGAAGCTACATACGACGCAGGAATTTGTACTTTTCCTGTCGGAATACTTTGCATTTTAGATTTGCTCGAGAGTCGCCATTCAATCTGGCAGCGCCAAAGGCGAGCTCAAAACTCGGATGTCACTGCGCGCGCAGCGCCAAGGGCGAACTCAAAACTTGGATGTGACTGCGCGCAGCGCCAACGGCG